>DCSN01000240.1 GCA_002325645.1 Pseudanabaena sp. UBA1465 | reverse complement strand
GCGCCGCCTTTACTTATTTAACTAAAAAAGTACTCCGAAGGAGCGCTTTTTTGTTTATGTCAAGGCAGCAGCGCCGCCAACAACTTCAAGGATTTCTTGAGTAATGGCAGCTTGACGAGCTTTGTTGTACTGCAAGGTTAAACCCTTGATCAAGTCGCCAGCATTTTCACTGGCGTTGTTCATTGCGGTCATCCGAGCCGCTAGTTCACTAGCTACGGATTCTTGCAAGGCGCGGAGGATTTGGTTGCTGAGGTAGAGAGGCAATAACGCATCAAGGATTTGCTCAGGATCTTGTTCAAAGATCAATTCTTTGGGCAATTCCTTAACGGTGATTTCGAGCTTTTCGCGCTCGACTTGGAACTTACCACCACGGGTGATCAAGCGGAAAATTTCATCATCTTGAGGTTCTAGACCTTGAGGCTCAAGGGGCAGCAAGGTTTGGACTACTGGGCGAGAGCTAATTAAAGAGACAAAACGGGTATAGATCAACTCAACGCGATCGATTACACCAGCCAAAAATGCTGAGGTAATTTCATCTTCGATCGCATTGGCTTCGGCAGCGTTAGGAATTTGATTTAAGTTCGTAAACTTCGCGGCGATGGGCTGATCGCGACGGGCAAAGTATTGAGCCGCTTTCCGACCGACCAAGATAAAGGTGTAATTAATACCTTGTTCCTTTAATTCCTTGGCGCGAGCTTCGGCGCGGCGGATAATTGTTGAGTTATAGCCACCACAAAGCCCGCGATCGCCTGAAATTACCAGAAGACCAACGGTTTTGACAGGACGCTTATCGAGTAAAGGCAGACTGACATCCTCGAAGGTGATGCGCTGCTGGAGACGGTAGAGAACTTGTGCTAAGCGATCGGCAAAAGGACGGGTTGCTAAAACTTGCTGCTGAGCGCGTCTGACCTTTGCGGCGGCGACGAGACGCATTGCTTCAGTGATCTTGCGAGTATTCTTAACAGTGCCGATGCGATCGCGGATAGATTTGAGGTTAGCCATGAAACTAAATTGCTACTTGCTATAGGAATACTATGGAAAATTTGGGATATTACAAAAGACACTAAAGTATCTTGAATATCTTATTGACACTCCTGCTGCTGAAGCAACGAGGATTCTTGGACTCACTATTGCCTGTAGGACTTGTCCTAGCATGGTCTTACTTAGTGATACCTAGTCTTGCAACTAGCTTCTCAAGCGTGAATTTCCGTATGCCCTGCGGTATGTAATATATTCTAATATTAAAGCCGCCCTAGAACGGCGGGGTTTTAAACCCAAAAAATTGATTAAAAATTTTCAAGTCTTATGATTGCCCCTTCATCTTTCACACTTTCTGCCAATCATCCATCTGAACAATCTTGTAACGATATTTTTGAAATTGCGGGGCGTAAGTTCCGATCGCGTTTAATGACTGGCTCAGGCAAATATGCCAACTTTGACGTAATGCGTCAGGCGATCGCCGCAAGTGGTTGCGAGATTGTCACCGTCGCCGTGCGTCGCGTACAGACCAATGCGGCGGGACATGAAGGACTTGCCGAGGCGATCGACTGGAGTAAATATTGGCTACTGCCCAATACCGCAGGTTGTCAAACCGCCGATGAAGCGGTGCGCGTCGCCAGACTAGGGCGCGAGATGGCAAAGATTTTGGGACAAGAAGATAATAATTTCGTAAAATTAGAGGTTATTCCCGATCTCAAATATTTACTGCCCGATCCGCTTGGTACTTGTAAAGCTGCTGAACAATTGGTGAAAGAAGGCTTTGCGGTACTCCCCTATATTAATGCTGATCCCAGATTGGCGAAAACCCTCGAAGAGATCGGCTGCGTTACGGTGATGCCCCTTGGTTCTCCTATCGGATCGGGGCAAGGAATTAATAATGCCGCCAATATTCGGATCATCATCGAAGAGGCGAAAGTGCCTGTAGTTGTCGATGCGGGCATCGGTGTACCTAGTGAGGCGGCGGCGGCGATGGAATTGGGTGCAGATGCTTTATTGATTAATACGGCGATCGCCTGTGCAAATGATCCTGTGGCGATGGGGCGAGCGATGGGCATGGCTTGTGAAGCGGGGCGCACAGCCTATTTATCGGGGCGGATTCCTGTAAAAGCCTATGCCAGCGCTAGTTCGCCCTTAACAGGGCTAATCAAATAATAGTTGTCGGCATAGTTGGCGGCGCAAAGCGCCGCCACTTATATATTAAAGGCATCTCCCTTAGCTGCTTTTTCTAATAAATTAGAAGCGTCGGCGGCACTTAGCGATCGCGCAAAAAAGTAACCCTGCCCAAAATCACAATCCCATGCTTGCAGTTGGGTAATTTGCTCTCTCTGTTCGATTCCTTCGGCAATTACCTTAATATTCATCGCATGGGCAAGGGCAATAATCGCTTTGACGATTTCGATATTGCGATCGCCTGAATGGATTTTACTGATGAAAGAGCGATCGATTTTGATAATGTTGACAGGAAATCTTTGCAGATAACTCAAGGATGAAAACCCTGTACCAAAGTCATCCAGACTCAATTGAATATGGCGATCGCATAAAGCTTGAAAGACTTTAATGGCAATCTCTGTATTCTCAATGAGAATCGTTTCGGTAATTTCTAAATTCAGGCAAATTGTATCAATTCCTGTCTCCTGTAGAACCTCATCAATAGTCTCGATGATGTGGGGAGAGATTAACTGTTTTCCTGATAAATTGACATTCATCATTAAATGCAACGATGGATATTGCTGCTTCCATAATTGAACTTGGCGACAGGCGCTCTGTAAGACCCATTTACCAAGGGCGATAATCATTCCTGTTTCTTCGCATATGGGAATAAATTCCCCTGCGGTGACTAAGCCTCGCGTGGGATGTTGCCAGCGCACTAAAGCCTCAAACCCGCGTATATTCATGGTTTTGAGACCAACAATTGGCTCATAATAAACCACAAAATCTTCGTGGGCGATCGCCTGTCGTAACTCATTCTCAATTTGTAAACGTTTGATTACTAAGTCATACATCACGCGATTAAAAATTTCATGACATGCTCGTCCCTTCTCCTTCGCTCGGTATAGGGCAATGTCCGCATCTCTCAACAATTCATTGGCATATTCGTAATCATGGGAACCAATGACAATGCCAATACTGGCGCTAATTACAATTCTGTGACTATCAATCTCAATTTCATCTTGGAGATGGGCTTGAATACGATTAGATACATCGATCGCCTCTTGAGCATTGTCGATCTCATCTAAGAGAATCGTAAATTCATCACCACCTAACCTTGCCACCGTATCAAAAGAACGCACAGAGTGGGTGAGCAGTTTTGAGACTTCAATTAAAAGCCGATCTCCAATTAGATGACCGAGACTATCGTTAATCACTTTAAATTGATCTAAATCGATACACAGAATTGCGAAGAGATTTGCTGGTAATCGTTTTGTCTTCTTAAGCGCCATTTTGAGGCGATCGATAAACAATAGTCGATTGGGCAAATTCGTTAAACTATCGTGAAAGGCTTGATAAATGAGTTGATCTTCACTAAATTTGCGATCGGTAATATCTTGGCCAATGCCGACAATATTGGTAACTTCTCCTAAATCATTATGGATTGGCACTGTCCTTTCAAATAGCCATTTAATTTCGCCATTAGGCTGAACTATGCGATATTCTATGCTCCAGCCCGTTTTACGGTTTTGCTGCATTACCGCGATCGCCCTTGCGCGATCTTCTCCATGAATTCCCTCAAGAAAGGATTGCGGATTGGCATAGACACTTTCACAGGTGCGCCCTGTGATTCTCTTGTAGGCAGGGTTAATGTAAATAAATTTGGTGAAATCTACATCAGCCATCCAAAAGATTTCATGGATATTATCTGCCATTTGTCGAAATCTTTCTTCGCTATCTCTAAGGGAATTTTCCGCCTTCTTCCGTTCGGTGATATCTTCAGAAAAGCAGAGCAAATATTGGGGGCGATCATTAGAGTCATACAATGGAATTTTGACGGTATGGAGAATTCTCCCCCCTAGAATACCGCTATCAAAGGGTTCCTCGTCAATATCTTCAGGAACTCCATTAATAAAGGCTTCCCTATCCTTTTGATAGAAAAAATCCGCCTGCTCCTTGGGGAAATGCTCATACAAGGTGTTTCCGATCGCTTCTGATTCCGTCACTCCAAATAGATTCTCACTGGTACGATTCCAGAGCAATATTTCCCCAAAATGCTGATCGCGTCCATCTTTGACAAATATTGCTACAGGCAAATGATCGATGATATTTTGCAAAAAATTGCGGGTTTTCTCTAGTTCTGTGGCGATCGCGGCATAGCGTTGTTCACTTTCTCGCAAAGCACTTGTCGTTTGTTTGAGATCACTAATATCGACAAAGGTAACGACGATGCGGTTTATTTCTCCCGTTGGCTCAAACTCAGGATAAGCATTGATCAATGCCCACACAAAATCCTGAGTTTCTGGACGATACAAGCCCATCTCATAGTTTTTGAGAACTTGTTTTTCGCGTAATATTTTATTAACTGGAAAATCTTCTAGGGGCATGGGTTGCCCATCGCCATGATAAAAATGCCAGTGAGGATCATTGACATCTTTTCCAGCTATTTGCGATTGGATTAGCCCCAATATTCTTGAAGCCGCCGAATTCGCAAACAAAATCTTGCCATCAGCCCCATGCACCACAATACCTGTTTGAATTTTTTCAACGAGATTTTGAGCTAAATCAGTAATTAATTTTTCGGTCTTATAACTATTCAGATCTAATGGAAGCGTTTTTGCTACCTGCTCCCGCAAAGAGAGATTTTCCTCTTCTAGTTGAGCAATCCTTAACTGAAAAATATTTGGTTTACTCATGATCTAGCTGGGCATTGAGTATTATTTGTTTGTAGTTTGCAGGTTTGATCCCCATTCGTAATTTTACTGTACGGAGCTTTGCAATTTTCTAAAAACAAGATAAATTTCCAAAAAGTTTACATCATAAACTTTTTGGAAATTTATCTGTTCGCAAACAAAAAATTACTGTGTCGTCCGCGGACGGCACAATAATTTTTTGTTTCTTAGCTACCTGTGAAACTTTTTTTTAATCTTCGCTAACAGTTTTTGTGATCGCAGTTTCATAATTTGTAATTTATTTAATTCAGGAATGCCCCCTTTACATAGTTGTTTATGATCAAAAAAATCATTTATTTCTTCTAAAATGATTTCTAATCGATAAATAATATTTGCTGAACGATATTCTTCTAAAATTGAATTCGATAAAAATAATTTAGGGCTATTTTGAATTACTTTGAGAATTCTTTGGACATCAAATTCCTGCGAATATCCTGCGATTTTATAACAGTTAAAAGCAGGATCTAGGTAATCGGATAAACCATGATTGACACTAGAAAAAACTTGACAGCCACAGGCGATCGCTTCCATCGGTTGCAGCCCAAAGCCTTCGCTCACGCCCTGCACCGCCCAATATTCTGCTGAATCATAAAGATATACTTTCGTGCGTTTAAATAAAGTTTCTAAATCTTCGACATAGCGATCGATTACTTGCACCCGACATTTTGTTTGCAAAGCAGGAATTAATTGATTTAGTAAATAACTAGAAGATTTGCGGGCTTGAACTAAAACATCAATGTCGCGATCGCCCCAATTTTGATCTGGTTGGATTTGAAACTGCTCAGAAATCTGATTGGGTAAGTAGTACAGTAAGGAATGCGGCGATCGCTGCCCCCAATAGCCAAGGGTATTGCGACTGACCGTAATAATCGGCACAGCCGCAGGGAGATTAAACCCGTAGCCTGCACTGTGAGCATGGTAAATTGCATTAAAGTTCTTTAGCCTTGGCGCAAGTTTGGCAACATCAAAACCCCAACTCATCACAAAAATTGCATCAGAAATTGGATTAGCGATCGCGCCTGATCCAGAACTAGACTTTAATAAATCATCAAGCCATAAATGTTCTGGTTCCCTTTGCCGATAGGTGACAACCTCCGCATCACAAACTTGTTGAGCTAGTTTTAAAGTTTTTAACTCAGCCCACAAGCCTCCACAGGCAAATTTATTTGTGGTTCCAGGTAGCAAAAAGTATAGTTTTCTCATAAATGAGGCTAGAGACTTTGTTAAGACAGCTTAAGTTAAAGTTTAGGACAAATAAGACCCCAGAATTTAAGACCACAGAATTAGCCATTACCAGACCCCACAGAAATTTTCTATTTTTATGGATAATGGCAAACGCAATTAGTTACTCCATCGGCGGCATTATTAGCGCCTTTGTGACTGACTATGTGACAGGCTTTTTAGGAGGATTACTTAGTTTTGCGGTCATGAGTATGGCGATCGCCCTCATGCAATGGCTAGTGATCAGAAAGCAAATTCGCGGGCTGGGATGGTTTTGGGCAACATGGTTGGGCGGCACTTTGGGCGGTACGCTCAGTTCCTTGGTCACTTGGCAACTAGCGATCGCCTACGGTGATGCTATTGATTTCCTCGCGCTATATACCTGTTTACGCGGCTTGACCACAGGCTTAGCGCAGTGGGTGGTTCTCCGAAAATATTCGCATCTAGCGGAATGGTGGATTGTGGGGACTACGGCGAGTTGGTATCTCAGCTTGCAAGTGGGGATTTTCTTGATTGATAAGCAATTAGGACATTTCCTGACCCTAGTTATTGGCGCGATCTATGGATTGCTAACGGGAGTTACTTTACTTTTGCTTTTCTGGCTAAGGCAGCGATCGCGCTAAACTAGACTCTAAGTACAATTCTCAGTTTATAGATCACAAGGCATGGCACTTTTTACATTGCGATCGCTCCGCAAAGATTTTGGCATTAAGGAAATTCTCAAAGATGCCAGTTTTAGCCTTGATGAAGGCGACAAAGTGGGGCTAATCGGTACAAACGGATCGGGCAAATCCACATTACTGAAAATGATTGCGGGGCTAGAGCATAGTGATGGCGGCGAACTCTGGGTAAATTCCAGCGCTAAAATCATCTACTTACCACAACAACCTGATCTAAATGAAGAACATACGGTTTTAGAACAGGTTTTTGCGGATAGTGGCGAACAAATGGCGCTAGTCAAAGAATATGAAGAAATTTCCGATAAGTTATCGCACGGACATGGAGATCAAGATCGGTTATTAGATCAGTTATCCAGAGTTTCGGAACGAATGGATCAGACAGGGGCTTGGGAGTTGGAAACCAATGCCAAAATCGTGTTAACGAAACTAGGTATTGATGACTTAGAAGCAAAAATTGGTAGCCTATCGGGTGGCTATCGAAAACGGATTGCGATCGCCTCGGCGTTACTTTCTGCTCCTGACGTGTTGCTGATGGATGAGCCAACCAACCACCTTGATGCCCTGTCAGTGGAATGGTTACAAAGCTATCTCAATCGCTATCGTGGCGCATTATTTTTGATTACCCACGATCGCTATTTTCTGGATAAAGTCACCAATCGCATCATCGAAATCGATCGCGGCGATCTTTATTCCTATTCAGGAAATTATTCCTACTACTTAGAGAAAAAGGCAGAAGCGGAAGATTCGGCGCTAAGTACCCAGCGTAAGCACGCAGGACTATTGCGGCGGGAACTGGAATGGCTCAAAAAAGGACCGAAGGCGCGGAGTACTAAGCAAAAAGCCCGCATCGATCGCGCCCATGCCCTGCAAGCAACCGAATTTAAACAGGCAAATGCCAAGGTTGATATCACTACCACAGGGCGGCGCATTGGCAAAAAAGTCGTGGAACTGGATTGTATTTCTAAATCCTACGGCGATCGCACCCTGATTAAAGACTTTTCCTATAACTTTACGCCCGAAGATCGTATCGGTATCATCGGCAGCAATGGCGCAGGTAAATCCACACTCATGAATATGATCATTGGGCGCTTACAGCCCGATGTCGGCACTGTGGAAATCGGCACAACCATTCATTTTGGTTACTTCGATCAACATTCCGATGATTTGCTAGATCATGGTAATCAGCGCGTAATTGACTATCTAAAGGATGTATCGGAACTAGTCAAAACTGCCGACGGTAGCATCATCACCGCCTCGCAAATGCTAGAGCGATTTCTCTTTCCTCCCAATCAGCAATATTCACCGATCAATAAACTCTCTGGCGGTGAAAAGCGGCGCTTATTCCTGCTCAAAGTCTTGATGGCGGCTCCCAATGTGTTGATCCTCGATGAACCGACTAACGATCTTGATGTGCAGACCTTAGCCGTCTTAGAGGAATATCTAGAAGACTTTAACGGCTGTGTGATTGTGGTTTCCCACGATCGCTATTTTCTAGATCGTACGGTGGATATGGTGTTTTCCTTTGAGCCTGAAGGCGAAGTGCGGTTATATCCCGGAAATTATTCTGTTTATCTAGAATACAAAAAAGATGAAGCAGAAACTGAAGCAAATGGCACAAAGGACAAAGCAAATAAGGTTTATAAAGATCAGAAATCCAGCAATTTAGCTACTGCTGTCGCTGAAAACCCTAAACCTAAAGCCGAAAGTAAAAAGGCTGCTCAACTTTCGTACAAAGAAAAGCGCGAATATGAAGAACTAGAGGCAAAAATCCCCAAACTGGAAGCAGAAAAAGGTCAAGTGGAAAGGAATCTCTATCACAATCCCCCCACTGGTCATGCAGAAATCCAGAAATTAGCCAGCCGATTGGCGGAGCTAACCCAAGCGATCGACAAGTCCACAGAACGTTGGATGCAATTAGCCGAACGAATTTAGGGGTTAGCCTTACGCAGAGCAAAGATTTTCCCTCACCCCCCAGCCCCCTCTCCCATTAAGGGAGAGGGGGAGTAAGATTTAATTATTTTCTTGTTCCCCTCTCCTGCGGGAGAGGGGCTAGGGGTGAGGGTCTTAGTGAACTATTTCTAATAAACAAATCATCCATGGAAAATAGTCAAGCATCCCGCAAATCGAATTGGAATTTCGCTCGAATCGGGTTAGATTTTAAAAATCCACGCTGGTGGATCGAGGTTCTTTGGATAACAAACCTTTATTGGTTGTTAGCTTGGCTGATTTATCTCATCTTTCCTCAAAAAAATTATATTCCTTCCCCTGTTTGGCCGAGCGTAGGAATTACCCTCGGATTATTACTGACATGGGGGCGATCGCGATGGTTAGGAGCTTTTTTAGGGACATTTATTCATGTGATCCACAATCGAGGATTAGGTGTTTTACTCCCCGCCTTAGGGTCAGGATTTGGCTCAGCGATCGGCATTTTGACCACGACATCGCTGATTTTATATTTTACGCGCACTAGATATCCATTCCGCAGGGTGCGCCATGTCGTAATTTTTGTCATCTGCGTCCTCTTCAGTGGCACGCTCTTACAAGTAGCCATCGGCATGATCTCCCATGCTGCGCGAACAGGGTGGGCTTGGCAAGATATCCCCAAGGTTTTTTTCAATTGGTGGATTGGTGACTCCGTTAGTATCTTGCTCTTTGCGACCCTGGTTATAGTGTGGATGCGATCGCCAAGGGATGCCGCGATTAAATCTTGGTTTAATTGGGAAGTATTAGCCGCATTAACTAGCATCACAATTATTGCCTATTTCTCCCTTTACCAAGAATATCCTCTCGAATATTTACTGTTACCGCCATTACTCTGGTCGGCATTTCGATTTGGTTCGAGACTAACCACCTTGCTCGTGGCGATCGTCAGTGTGACCGCATCTCTGGCAACGGCTTATAAATTTGGCATTTTCCATAAATCCTTAACTCAGGGTTATTCGCCTCTTCTGTTGTTACAGATTTTTATGGGAGTACTAGCGCTCACGACTATGGCGGTTTTGGCAATTGTTGCGGAAAATCGGAAAGCTAATCTTAACTTAAAAAAAGCCAATGCTGAATTAGAACAGAAAGTTTTGGATCGTACTAGCGATTTACGTCAGAGTGAAGCCCAAGCTTTAACCCTCGCCTACAAAGCCGAATCTGCTAATAAAGCTAAAAGTATCTTTATTGCCAATATGAGCCATGAACTGCGATCGCCTCTGAATGCAATTATTGGGTTTTCGCAATTAACATTAAGAACAAATGACTTGCCTATAGAGCAATATGAAAATGCCAGCATTATTTATCGCAGTGGTGATTATTTGCTAACCCTAATCAACCATATTCTCGATTTATCAAAAATAGAAGCTGACAAAGTAGAGCTTAATTCTCAAAATTTCGATTTATACAGTTTGTTAGATGACGTAGAAGATATGCTGCATTTAAAAGCTGCTAATGCTGGTATAAATCTATTTTTTGAGCGAGATCATGATCTATCGCGCTATATCAATACAGATGCGGTGAAACTTCGGCAAGTATTAATAAATTTGATTAATAACGCAATTAAATTTACTAAGGTGGGATCAGTCTTTGTGAATGTTATTAATGTAAACAAATCAGAAACTAACTGTACCTTAAACTTTAGTGTTCGTGATACGGGGGTAGGAATTGCTGAAGAAGAATTGTCTAAGCTATTTGTTGCCTTTTCTCAAACCCAATCAGGACGCGAAAAGCAAGAAGGAACAGGTTTAGGATTGGCGATTAGCCGTAGATTTGTGCAATTAATGGGTGGTGATATTACTGTATCTAGCGAGGTTGGTAAAGGGACAAATTTTCAATTTCAAATTCAAGTGCCTCTAGGTCAAGCCCTAGAAAATGATCGGACTAAGAACCATCGAGTCTTAGCCCTTGCCCCAGATCAACCCACCTACAAAATTTTAGTCGTAGATGATAAACCCGTTAACTGCCAACTATTAACTAAGCTATTACAGCCTATGGGTTTTGAGATCAAGGAGGCTTATAACGGTCAAGAGGCGATCGCGCTTTGGGACGAATGGGAGCCACACCTAATTTGGATGGATATGCGAATGCCTGTGATGGATGGCTATGAAGCAACTAAATATATTAAGTCCACGACTAAGGGCAATGCCACCGCCGTGATTGCGCTTACCGCAAGTGTTTTAGAGGAAGAAAAAGCAGTTGTACTTTCTTCAGGCTGTGATGATTTTGTGCGGAAGCCTTTTAATGAGCAAATTATTTTTGATATCCTTGCTAAGCATCTTGGCGTGAAGTATATCTACGACACAAATCCTATTTATGAGCAGGAAACTAATATTTCTGCAAAAATATTGCTAACATCTGATAACTTAAAGATTATGCCGAAAATATGGCTTACTAAGCTATACAAATCATCTCTTGAAGCTGATAAAAACTTCGTAATGAGTTTAATTCAGGAAATTCCCAAACAAGAAGAATTTTTAGCGCGATCGCTAACCAAAATTGTTAATGATTTTCAATTTGAGAAATTGATTGATTTACTTGAACCTCTAGTGTCTTAAAACTATTAATCCATGTGTTACAACCCTTCGCTTGAAATTACAGGAAATATCCTTTTAGTAGATGACACGCCTGAAAATTTACAACTTCTAAGTGACGTATTAATCAAGCTCGGCTATAGCGTTCGTACAGTTACAAGTGGGCGTATGGCGCTAAAAACGGCAAAGGTGAAGCGCCCAGATTTAATCCTGTTAGATATCAAGATGCCAGAAATGGACGGCTATCAGGTTTGTCAAGCTTTCAAAGATGACGTAGATTTGCAGGATATTCCAATAATTTTTATTAGTGCTTTCGACGATACTTTGGATAAGGTGAAAGCTTTTTGGGCTGGGGGCGTTGATTATATCGTCAAACCCTTTCAGAGTGAAGAAGTGGTGGTGCGTCTAGAAAATCAGCTAACAGTTCAACGTCACAAACAGGCTTTGCGAGATGAGATTTCTAGACGTAAAGAAACCGAAGAAATGCTATACCAATCTAGGGCTTTACTTGCCAGTGTTCTTAATAGTGTTTCCGATGGAATCGCCGCAGTGCAATCAGTCCGAGATCCCACTACAGGCGATATCGTCGATTTTCGTTGTCTGGTAGTTAATCCTGTGATTGCCAAGCTATTCAATCGCAGTCGAGAAGAGTTGATTGGTAAATTAGTTTTAAGAAGGTTTGTCGAACGAGTTAATCCAGAGTTATTCCCAAAATTAGCAGATGTAGTTGAGACGGGAAAAACTTTAGATGTGGAAGTCTCTTATCCTCCAGAACCTGATAGTTTGTATCAGGTAAATGCGATTAAATTAGGTGATGGATTTACAATTACCTTGCGAAATATTTCAAATAAATAGAAAAGAGCGCAAAGCGCTCTTTTCTATTTATTTTTCCCAACGGAATAATTAATGGCGTAGCTCCAACTGAGTAAACGCAACCACAGGCGCGGATTAGTAGGTTCGAGCCATGTTTGACAACTGCGTAAAATCGGTGGCAACCATCCGCCCAAAAGCGCATTAGTTAAAGAACTGCGGGTAAAGGCTCCATAACTAGATAGCCATTTCAGCAAGTCCTTTAGCCCCGCCATTTGTAAAATCCAGAGAATTAACTTGGGATTTTTAAAGGCAGCAATGAGGGCAAGGCGGTTAAACATTAGCCAACCGAGACGATCTTTGATAAAGCGATCGCTAATGGGCTGCGGCTCATCGGCAAGCAATCCAAAAAATGTATTTAGCATTGAGTTCACGCGCTCTGGTGGCAAGTGCATCCCCGTCGGAACCATCATTCCTTTAGAAAATAGCCATGTGACCGCAATATTGCTTTGATAGGCATTAATCTGACTCAGATCATCGGCTTTGAGCAAATCATGCTTGAGAGCAGTATCCAACAAAGTTGCTAAGCGCGGTAAGTTCCGCACTAAAGATCCAAATCCTGTGAATACGAGTGGAGATTGGAGCGAAGCGGCATCACCGATCGCTAGAATTCGATCAAAGGCACATTTTTTAGAATCTTCATTGAGGCTGTAATGTCCTGTGATATAGCCGAAGGTTGCCTTCTTCCAAGTTAGTTTCTCCATGTCGCAACGGCGGTATTCTGGCAAAATCGTGAAGAAGTCTTCATACATTTCTAGTAATGAGCCAGCATTTTCGGGATGGACTTGGTGATAATGGAACAGATAGATCGTCAGTTCATCTTTCTCTGCGGGAAAGAGTTCCCAAATTAATTGTCGTCCCCGCGAAATATCGCCATGACTAAACAGCACATCACCATATTGAGAATCCCAAACCTGCTTATCGATGCCTTCCAAAACTGCGCCCACAGTGGGGCAGACGCTATCAAAGGCGTGACCAGCATTGAGTTGTTGCGCGATCGCTGAAGCCGATCCCATTGCATCAATCACTAAGCGCGAATTGAGAATTACTTCTACATCTGTCTCTAGATTCTTAGCAAAAATAGTCGCGCTATTTTCACCAATAACAACTTTTTGGAACTCAGTGCGATCGCAAATTACTGCGCCATATTGATGTAACTTTTTGCTACAAATCTCTAATAAACGATTGGTATCGATCGCAATATTTAAAACCGTCGGCGTATGCAGTACCTTAGCCTTGAGATGGGGTGGATTATTGCTATCAAAAAACTTATTAAAGCCATCCACATATTCCGCCGTGATCATCTCTTCAAATTCTTCCTTGGTAAATAGTCCAAAGTCGATGAGATTCTGAAATTCTGCACGGGAAATATTCCATTCCCGATTCATCCTTCCAAAGGGAATGCGCTCCACTAAGCAAACGCGATAGCCTAACTTTGCCATCATTGCCGCATGGATCGCGCCCAATGCGCCGCCCAAATAAACAATATCGTAATCTAGTTGCGGCTGCCCCATAATACTTGAATCTTCAAAAATCACTTGCTTAGGCGTTTCAGGATTTTTAACACTTTCCCGCCAGCGCTTTTCCCACCAATAAACACGATTGAGGTCATATTCGCCATTAGGGAATTTCTGAAAGAATTTGACCGTTAGCGGATATTCTGCTTCTAACGCCTCAAAAATTGATTGATTCGTGGCGATCGCAGGTGGTTGTTTAAACTCGTAGGGAAAAGCCTGACGCACCGCTTTAGTGAAATGCTCAAGAAATTCCTGTTCGCCATCCATGACCTCCTCCGACCAGCGAAATATTTTGAGGTAAGTCGTGCGCTGCAATGTCCAGATAAATACTGATAATTGCGCGATCGCTCCCGAACTATTTTGGCGATCGAGCGTAAAGCCATGCGTAGCAATAGATTTTTTACCAAAAGGTGGTTGGTACTCAGACTGGAGCCATGTTTTCACGGCTTCAATTTGTGGTGTCGGAATCTCGATGTAAAGTAACTGCTGCATGGCTAAATCAATATCTTCAGTGTTCTCATTTTGGCATATAGGCGATACTAAATAAGCGATAGCTACATTGTAAAAAAGGCTCTAAGCATTCTGAAACTAATCATTGAGGCTTTGCAAAATACTCTCAACCAATTTGTAAACACGAGTACCTAATTGTGAAGTCCAAGATTCCTGTAGGTTTAAGTCAAGATTTCGCGATCGCTCAACTGCGCTTTTGACATTAGATTTGTAAGCCAAGACATCCAAATTACTCTTATTGTAACTTCCTAAAATATTTCTAAGTGTTATTTCAAAATCTTTACAAGTCCTATCTTCGGGGAGTAAATCTCCAAAATGTAAGCATAACCAAATTTCAAAGCATGGATTACTAATAGCTAATTGATATCCTTTTTGCCTAGCTTGAGGACAGACGGCAATTAATTGATCCTTTTTGACCCAGCGATCTACATCAAGTACTAGCCAAAATTCATCTTCCTTATCAAAGTCATATAAATCCTTAAATTTATCCAACCGATCTAATACATATTCAGGGGCAGATTTGTTATCTTCTCCCGTAGCTAATATTTCTACTTTGACTTTACGACTACCGAACATTTCAAAATATTGTTTTTCAGTATCTTTACCTTCAGTTGCTATGACAAATAGTTTTGCACTTCGGCGATCGTGTTTGCGGTCTAAAAGCTTAGTGCGGTTTATCTTTTTCATTTCTCTTATCAATTTGCCTTTTCAGCTAGAGAATCTTCACATCCAAACCATCCTAAATCCTTTGGATTTCCAAAGAAAGGAATCGCTCCAAAACGAGCATTTAAGTAACCTTTTTCAATTTTAAGATCGGGTCTAATCTTAAATTCGGCTAACGAGTAGCAATCAGATACACCATTTTTATTTTTTTCAACAAACCAGATCTCATCACGTCTCAATAGGTCTAAATCCAGCAAATTAGTATCATGAGTTGTAAAAATAAGTTGATTCCCCTTAGATCTACAATTTATTGCTGATTCTACAAAGTAACGAGAAAGTAAAGGATGTAAACGTCTATCTAGTTCATCTATAAAAATAACTTTTTCGTTTTTTTGCTTCAACATAAATAGTGAAGGAATAAGATGGATTAACCTTTGTGTACCTTCTGATTCCTCCTGTATAGAAAAATCAATTAAACTTCCATCTTCATTGCGATGTCTAGTACTTAAACGCATTATAAATGGTTGATTATTAGGATCTTTATACACTAGAAAACGTCCACCCAGAGAATTTTCAACCATTACTTCTGAGCTTGTATCAAGTTCTTTAACAAGGTCATCTTTAATAGATTTAGGCATATCTAAAAAATGTCTATCAAAATCCAATTCAACTTTTTCAGTCGCAATTGAATCAATACCTGTTCCAGCAGAATTAAGGAATTTACTAAGAAAATCAGTAAATGATTCGTTGCCAACTACACCAACTTCTAAGTCACTAAAAACAGCTTCTGCAAGAATAACGGTTAATACTTTTTTAAACCAATCAAAAACTGGCATCAAAATGTTGATACTTCTATCAATAGCTTCGGTCAAAAATAGTTGGTTATACCTTGTCCCTGCGACGATAAACTCTAAGTTTAAATGACGTTTAGAATTTACTCCCTTAGCAGGACTTTTTCCTTTTAGAATAGTTCCAAACTCAACACTTGTTTCCTTCTTTGTTGATGTAGAAGTTATGCGTTCAAAATACTTAACTTCTTTCTTCTTACCTTTAGGAATCCCATAAAGCCATTCTTCAAGAATTTGCTCTTTATTTAATTTAAATCCATAAGAATATTGAGAACCTTGATATGTGAATATCAGTTCAAATTTGCTGCCTTTCTTACCATGATTACTTAATTTGAACGGAGTAACTGGAATAGATTGATTGGTGCGAGTACCTTCTACAACTAATTCTTTTACAAAGTTTATAGCCTTTATAAGATTTGACTTACCTGCGGCATTAGCTCCATAAATAGCAGCAATTGGTAATACAGAACGATCTTCTCCCGCTTCATTTTGAGAAAGATGATCGCTATGCTGACTATCACTATTAACTGCCACCATACTAAAAGTCACTTCATCTCTGAAGGACAAAAAGTTTTCTATGGTGAATTGAATTAGCATTTTTTAATCAAGCATATTGGGAATTTTGCTTACAGCAATTTGTTTTCAAACCCGCCACAAATTAAAATATAAAACCCGTTGCGGGGCTTCGCCCTGCGACCCTTCTTGTGGCGGGTTTGATCGAGTTTTGCTGTAATTATAGTTTATATGATCAAGCAAAATGACAAGTTAGGAGATTTTTTCTCCTAACTTGTCATTTGGAGGAGTATTTTTTATGAAGTTACAAGCATCTAAGGTTTGACAATCAAAATACCATAGGCATCAGGATTGAGGTATTTGCGAACGGCGGATTGGATGTCCTCTTTGGTGATGGATTTGATTAAATCGGGATAATTTAAGGCTGGTTCTAGCGAACCGACAATGCGATCGTAATAGCCGTAGATGCCAGCGCGTTCCTTCGGTGACTCATTGCCGAAGATAAAACGATTGCTGACTTGAGTGCGGATCTTGGCTAGTTCCTCGTCGGTGACAGGAATTTCATGGAGTTGGCGAATATGCTCACGAATCGCTTCTTCAACGATCGCCACATCCTCCACATTTAACTTAGCAAATACTTGGAAATTGCCCTGCCAACGCATTGCCGAATTACTGACGGAAATGCGATCGACGATGCGACGATTTTCGCGCAAATCCTGCACCATCCGCGAAGTGCGCCCACTACCGAGAATATTCGCCAGAATACTTAGAGGATAGGTTTCTGATAGTTCATTCAAACCAGCAACGCGCCACGTCATACTCAATCTGGCTTGCTTGAGACTGGTATCGGTGACTTCGCGCCGCACAATTTCGGTAAAAGGCTTTTCGGGGGTAAGAGTCTTAGGTTCTGGTTTAGCCGCGATCGCCTGATCGTCTTTTTGATTTTCAAAGTAACCCGCAATTACGCTAATCATCTCGCTGACGGGTAAATTACCAACTACGGCGATCGTCATATTTTGCGGTGCATACCATTGGCGATGAAAAGCTTGCATTTGTTCAGAAGTGACATTTTCAATCACTTCAACGGGACCTAAAACCGCACGGCGATAGGGCAGAGTCTCATAGACTAATTCGGAAATATGGCGATAAATGCGGCGATCGGGATTGTCTTCACTGCGGCGGATTTCCTCTAGCACCACATGGCGTTCGCGCTGAAACTCTTCATCGGGAATGCTTGCCTTCAGGACTATATCCAGTTGCAAAGGCGCAAGCTCGGCGAAATCCTTGGGCGCAACATTGATATAAAAATGCGTGTAGTCCTGACTGGTTGCCGCGTTGGTATTACCACCATGCGACTCGATCGCCTGTTCAAATTCTCCTAAGCCAAGGCGATCGCTACCCTTGAAAACCATATGTTCCAAGAAATGCGCCATGCCGTTGATGTCATCGGTTTCCGCCGCAGAGCCAACGTTAACCCAAATACTAAGATTAACTGCCTCCACAGGAACCTGTTCGGCAATGATCTTAATTCCGTTAGGGAGAATATGTTGAGTGGGCGCTGATACGGGTGCAGTAGCTAGATCATGGAGAGCATGATCGGTCACAGCTACATCTAACCGACGCGGAATGACGATCGCTGGCATGGCAAATTTAAGGTTTTACTAAAGTAATTTGTTGAATGTAATTAGTGCATTGCGCTAATTGCATTTATTTTAAAAATTTATAATTTTTCTAGCGCTTGCAATTTGTAATAAGCTTCTCGCAAGGGCAAGCTAGAACCTTCCTCTAGCATAGCAGCAAAATCATAGGACTCTTGGTAAGCAGCGCGAGCTTTTGGCAAATTTCCAAAGGACAAGTACAAATCTCCCAAATATCGCTGCGCGATCGCCGCCGTTTCCCGATCGCCCATCACCAGCGCTAAGCTAGAACGATTTTGCAATAAGTCTTCAATGCGATGGAAATTAGGAACTTCGAGATAAGCGGCAATTAGGCGATCGCTTGCCACTGCCATTAGCTTGTAATTGCGATATTGACGGGCGATCGTTAGCGCCATGCCGTAGTCTGCGATCGCGGTTTTGTAATCATCTAAAGCCAAATGACTGTCGCCACTATTGATATAGACATAGCCCTCGCCGATCGCTGCACGGATCGGATATTGCTTGATGGCGGCGTAATATTGCTTGATGGCTTCTAACTGGTTGCCATAGCGACTGGTAATTAAGCCTTGGTTATTTAAAGCGATCGCTGTATTTAGTCCTTGCTCATTCTGGATCGCCAAATCAAGATTTGCCTTACTGCGATTTGTGGCAGATTCAAGTTTGTTTTGAGCAATCTCAAAACTGACCAAATTATTAGAGCTTGCCAACTTTGCGCCATTGTCCTTCAAAGTATTGGCATAGCCTAATCTTTGATGCAGAGTATCTTCGGCGGTCTTGGTTGCCCCCATGAGTTCATAGGCATCGCTCACCCGCGCCAGAGTGTAGGAAATAGCGGCTTGGTCATTGACGCGGCGGTAATAGCCGATCGCATAGAGCCAAGTTTTAATTGCGGTCCGGGGTTGTCCGCCTTTAAGTTGGTCATAGCCAAGATCGAGTAAGCGATCGGCTTCATCGCGCACTGCGCGATTTTCAGGGTTTACGGTTACTTGGGCTGGGGTTGGCATTGGTACAACGATCGCTCCCACAAAGGCAGCCAAGATCGTCGCGCCAATATTAGCAACCGACATTTTCTGACGCTTTCTATACATATCCCTACATCCTCACCAATAAGGTGGACATATTGTAGCGACATAAAAGCGTTTTTTTATAGAAGTTTTCTGACTTTTTCTGACTTTTTCTGACAAAAAACAAAGTGCCGATTTTGAAGGTGTGGCAAAGTCAAACCATCAAAATCGGTTTAACGGATTAGCGAAGCGATCGATGAGTGCGATACAGTCTGTTGAGACTTCAAATAGTCCAAAGAAATTTTTGAAAGCGCGGCTCCGCCGCGCTTTCAAAAATTTCTTT
>DCSN01000047.1:612-7763 GCA_002325645.1 Pseudanabaena sp. UBA1465 | reverse complement strand
AATCCCATTGATCGTTGGTGGTATTTGTAAAACGGATTTGCCATTCTTGCTCGTCTCGTATTTCATCTAGAAAACGACTGGCGATCGCGTCTTCAGTCCACCATAATCAGCGATCGCGCCATTTGTGAATATTATAATTGAATAACTGATTAGCCGCCGCGATTACCATATCCAATAGCATAATTAGCACCTAATTGTTCGCAATCTTCATTGATAGAATTTAAAGCATTACGAATTTCAGTCTGACGAGAACCACGAACGTTGTCTCTTACAAATCGAACTGTCTTTTGAAGAATATTGTCCCCAGGTAGTTTACTAATTAGCATCTGGTAGTCTCTAGAAGATCTAAAAGGAACGTCTATCATCGCATCCATAGATAGACAAGCATTCTGTGAAATTACAAGCGCTCTATTCTTTTCAGTTTCGGCTCTTTCCTTCTCATCTTTAGCAGTTTTCTCTGCTTTTAAAGCCGCATATTTTGCCTTTACTGCTTCATCTCTTTGTTGCTGCGCTACTTTCAAAGCATCTGATTCGCCCTGTTTCGCAACAACAGCTTGCTTATTTGCATTTTGGGCAGCTTCTTTAGCCGATTTTTCAGATGCCGCCGATTTTTCAGCTATAGTTTGTAGCTCTATAGCCTCGTTCTTTGCATTGAAAGCGAATACGGCAACACCAGACACAATTACTAGAAAAGAAGCTAATGCTCCTATAGTAATTTGTGTTCTTCTTTTTGCTTGGGCTTCTTGCTGTTTTCTCCATTGAAGACTTGCATCAATAAACTCATTTTGCAAAGTAGATAGACCGCCAAGCCTATCGAAAGCTTTTGCTTGCCTCAACACTAACAATTGTTCGAGTCTCGCACCCTTAACCAATTCATCTCTAGCTTTTACCTCATTCTGTTGCTGCTTAATACGATGCCAGCGATTTGCCTCATCCGCCAGATAGTTCTTCAGAATGATCGACTCCTTCTCTTCTTCGAGCCAGCGCTTTAGCTCATCCCAAGAACTCAACAAAATCTCATGGGCAATCTCAACCGTAGCAAATTGCTTCTTACCAGAAGTATTTCTAAAATCTAGCCCTTCATTGCTCTGGTATTCAGTATTGCTCACCAAGAGATTTTCCTTGATGAAGGTTGCTAAAAGTTTCTCTTCAACATCTTTACCTTCAAACTCATTTTGATTGGCTCGCCGACTCACAGGGCGGCTACCACCATCGGCATCAACAATATTCACCAACTTCAAGAAAATTTGCTTGGTGACAGACTGCTGATCGGAGGATAGATCGCGATAAATATTATTGACACGGGTTTGCAAGGCTCCCCTCACACCTTCTAATTGTTTGTAAGTAGAGATATTTAGAGTGCGATCTTCAATTTCTGCTCGTCCATCGCCACCAAAATTATTGCATTCGGTTTCCCATAAGAGATTGAGCGTGTACTGCAAAAGTGGTAAATAGCCACGCTGTCCCTGCACATCCTTAATAATCTGTTCCACTAAACCCGTCTCAAACACCACCCCATTTTTTGCGGCTGGCTGCTCGATCGCTTGACGTAGTTCATCTGGATGCATCTCAGATACGAGATGTAAATTATTTCTATTAGCGATCGCACTCAATATCGGATAAAAACTAAACTGCTCTAGAAAATCCGCACGCATTGCCAAAACAATCCGCACAGATTTGTTCCCAGACATAAAGACTTTAGCCAATCCATTAATAAAATTTTGTCTAATCGTCTCGTCGCCACAGTTCGTAAACAACTCCTCGAACTGATCGATAAACCAGATCCAACGCTCCTCATTTCCCTTCAACTTCTCAATGACTTTTAGTAATGTATCTGGCGATCTACTTAGCGCAATTCTAGCATCGCTTTCACTAAATCTGTAATCTTTCTCTTCGCTCAATAAACATCGATACAATGACTCAAACGGATCTTGCCCTGGAGTAAAAATAAAGTCTTTCAGTCCTTGACTAGCCAGAGATTGCTTTAATTCGGGAATCACCCCCGCACGAATTACCGAGGACTTACCACTTCCCGAAGCCCCAGCTACCAAGGTCAAGCCACTGCTATTAATTGCATCCAGCAGCCTTCTAATCAACTTATCTCGACCATAAAAGCGATCGCGATCAGATGCATTAAAGCGATTTAAGCCCTTATAGGGAGACACCTTAATAAGCTGTTGCTGCGTGACTTTCAGCGCCGATATCTGAATAACTTGAGTTTCAACAACAATATTTTGAGTTGGCGCAAAGGTAATAACATTGCTGCTTCCTTGAATATTTACACCTTGTAAAACATTCTCTTGAGTCTGAGATCGTGGGTTAATTCCTTGATTGTCGTTCATTTTAAAAAGTTCCCTTAAACTAATTCCATTCTCAGATTCAGACTAATTGTTGATAGGAAGATCAACACTGCTTAACAACGCTTATTAATTTACGGTGCAGGAAAGCCATATAGCTTTGCAACTAAAGAAGCGACTTTTATGGTCGGCTCTGCTAATGTCAAGACACCAGTTAATCCCTGTTTTAAAGTTGCCACAGTCTTTTCTATAAAGGTTGGATCTGGCGTTGCCTTTTTCAATTCAGCTTCCAACTTCTCAACTTCCAGCTTGACAGGCTCTTTAAGCAAAAGATTTATTTCCTTGTTGTCAGCGATGCTTGCCTTGAGGTGACTCAAATTATCCAGTACCTTTTTGATCTCAGGATTTGATACATAATTTTGATTAAAGTTAGTATCAACATTGACATTGCCACCCTGATTCTGAACAGGTGCAAAGTTAAGAGCATTATTGTTGCCACCGCTAAAGTTAATCCCACTCAAAGTATTACTTTGGCTTTGCCCTGAAGCAGAAGGTTTACTATCGGTTGTATCTAACAATTGACTAATTTTTGCCAGCAAATCTGACTTATCAGCCGCAGACATCGAAGTCACAACTGGGCGCAGCATACTCAAAACCATTTCAACTTGAGACATCTCTAGTTATTACTCACAAAAGAAAATCACTGCAAGCAAACTTTACCATAGCGCCGTTTAACAATTATAGTAAATTCGTGACGACTCCCAGCCCTAACTCGCGGACGAGTATAGGGTGGGCTTCTCAGTCACCCCCCGATCGCCGCATAATTCCCTAAAAAAACAACGACTACAAGTTACTTATAGGGATGATGCAAAGTCACGCCTGATTCAGCATCAAAGGCGTAGAGCTTATGAAGTTCAAATCGCCAAAAACTGCGATCGCCAATTTGCCAATGATATTCCAAACTGATGTCGGCGGAAACTCTGGCTCTGATTTCACTATTAGCGAGTTTTAATAGCACAATGGTTTCCGATCCGAGGGCTTCGACCAGTTCGACAGTGCCTTCTAAATGAGCATTTTCGGCATCGGTCGGTTGCAAGTCTTCGGGACGGAAGCCGAGGGTAAAATTGCGATCGCATCCAATCTGATTAATTGCTAAATTATTAATAGAAATGGATTTATGCAAACTTTCACCATGCAGATCGCCGTTGCGATCGACCTGTACTGGCAGAAAATTCATCGGCGGTGAACCCATAAAGCCAGCCACAAAAACATTGGCAGGTTTACGATAGATATTTAAAGGCATATCCACTTGCTGAATGTCGCCTTTGTTTAAGACCACAATGCGATCACCCATCGTCATTGCTTCCACTTGGTCATGGGTCACATAGATCGTGGTGACTTGTAATTGCTTTTGTAGCTGCACAATTTGCGATCGCGTATCACTGCGTAACTGAGCATCAAGATTGGATAGCGGCTCATCCATTAAAAAAACTTGCGGATTGCGGGCGATCGCCCGACCAAGGGCAACCCGTTGCTTTTGTCCGCCCGATAATTCCTTGGGTTTACGGCTGAGTAAATGAGAAATTTGCAGGGATTCGGCAACCTGCTGTACTCTTTGATCGATTTCAGATTTTTGTTTTTTAGTGGTGGGTGATAGCCAAGCGAGGGGGGACAAATTGCGCGATCGCTGCCGCCTTAAGCCAAAGGCAATATTGTTATAGACGGTCATGTGGGGATAGAGCGCATAACTTTGGAACACCATCGCAATGTCGCGGACTTTGGGCGGCAGGTGATTGATTTGGCGATCGCCTAAATATATGGAGCCGTCGGTTAGTTCTTCTAAGCCTGCGATGAGGCGCAATAATGTACTTTTGCCACAGCCTGATGGGCCCACTAACACCAGAAATTCGCGATCGGCTACTTCTAGATCAATCTCTCGGAGAACGGTATTTTCTGCAAATTTTTTGGTAACACCACACAGACGAACGGGAGCCATTTTGAATGTCCTGAGATTAAATTAATAAAGAACCAGTTTTTTGATGGTGCGGCTTCGCCGCACCATCAAAAAACTGGGTTCTGATTTTACTGCGAAGCCCTAAGCTAATAAAATCACATGATCGGGAAATTTATTTGCTAATTTACGATCAAAGGTCAAAACCTGTGAATTGATCTGCAATGCAGCAGCTATGAACAAAGTATCGTAAAAAGGATGATTGTTATTCACAGCTAACTCTAGAGCAGCATCGCGAATCTGTGAACTGTGAATCGTCAAATCAACTAAAGCTTCAGCGTCTTGCATTACATCCAACCCAATTTGCAAAGATAGTTGATGAAACTTTATCCACTGCCAAACGACATTCCCTAATTCGGCAAACAAAGAGTCAGGGACAACGATCTGAACCGTAGAATCTAGTGCAGCGATCGCTTGTTCATACTTCCCATCCACATGAAGTAAAGCATAGGCAAACACCATTGTATCGACGATCATCTATCTCCGTCCCACTTTTTCCATGCTTGAACACGATTCTCTTGTTCAACGGGTAAAGCTTCCGCACGGCAACGGATGCGGCTAATTACTTCCGATCGCTTACCATAACGAGATTGCAAAAGATCGCGAACTTCCTGCTCCATCGAAACCCCTTTTTGTTCTGCCAAAAGTTTAATGCGATCGACCAATTCATCGGAAATATTACGAATTGTAATAGCAGCCATTTTTATTTCTCCTTTGAGATTTTCTAAAACCCAGAAACATTTTTGAAAGCGTTGCGAAGCGCTGCTTTCAAAAATGTTTCCCTATTACATAAATCTGCAAAAGGCTTTAGTTATTGCGCCTTGATTTGCAGCATCTTAAGAATATTGATTACCATATCATGATAGCATCTTGCTAGCAATTCCCAACCATCAAATTATGTCCGATCCTAAAGTTAGCGAAGCTGTAGCCAAACTCTACAACACTTATCCATTTCCACCAGAACCAATTCTTGATGAGCCACCCCCTGGCTATAACTGGCGCTGGAACTGGCAAGCTGCCTATAGCTTTTGTACTGGTCAAAAACCTGCTAAAAATGATATTCGCATTCTCGATGCTGGCTGTGGATCGGGAGTCAGTACCGAGTATCTCGTCCATCTTAATCCCGAAGCTCATATTGTCGGCATCGATCTCAGTGAAGGAACCCTTGCTGTTGCCAAAGAACGCTGTAAAAGGTCAGGTGCAACCAGAGTAGAATTCCATCATCTCAGTTTGTTTGACGCTGATCAATTGGAAGGAGAATTTGATCTGATCAATTCCGTAGGCGTTCTTCACCATACTGCCGATCCGATTCGTGGCATACAGGCTCTAGCCAATAAGCTTGCTCACGGCGGGTTACTACATATTTTTGTGTATGGTGAGCTAGGACGGTGGGAGATTCGCTTAATGCAGGAGGCGATCGCTTTATTGCAAGGTGATAAACGCGGTGATTATGTCGATGGCGTGAAAATCGGTAGAGAAATATTTGCAAACCTTCCTGAAACTAATGCGCTCCGTCGTCGTGAAACCGAACGTTGGGCGACGGAAAATCAACAAGATGCGTGTTTTGCCGATATGTATGTGCATCCCCAAGAGCTTAATTACAATGTTAATACTCTCTTTGAATTAATTGATGCCTCAGGTTTAGAATTTCTCGGTTTCTCCAATCCGCAAGTATGGGATTTAAATCGCTTGATTGGCAAAGCCCCTGACTTAATCGAGCGATCGCAACATCTCACTGAGCGCCAACGTTATCGCCTAATTGAAGTTCTCGATCCGCAGACAATTTCCCATTATGAGTTCTTCTTAGCCCGTCCACCGATTGAGAAGAAAAATTGGCAATTTGATCAAGAATTACTCAGAGCCATTCCCGAACCAAGCCCATGTATTTATGGCTGGCGCGATAGTTCTCATTTCTTTGATTACAACTATCAGCTTGTGCAAATTAGTGAAGCAGCATGGAAGTTTCTGTTAGCTACTGATGATAATCAAGGTCAAACCGTCGGGCAGATCCTAGAGTCCGTTGAGGCTACTTTAGAAGATGTGCGATCGCTTCAGCAGCAACAAATCATCTTGTTAACGCTCCAATAGTTATTGCGGTTTTCAAATGAATGTAGTACAGAAAGTATGGGCAATTCATGAATTGCCCATACTTTTTTGTGCCATACTCAACTGAAAACTGCAATAATAATGAGTTAATAATGCACCGCACAAAGCGCGGTGCATTATTAACAAATAAGTTATATGAAGATATTACTCATCGAAGAAGATGAAATCTTAATCGCTAATTTAACTAAACATCTGATCGAACATCACTACATTGTTGATGTAGTCAAAGATGGTGAAACCGCTTGGAGCTATGGCTCTACCTTTGACTACGACCTATTTATCTTCGATATTACGTCACCAAGTTTAAATGGAATCAATCTCTGTCATCGCTTTCGGATCGAAGGATATACGATGCCCATTCTACTAATCACCGAAAATAGCAGTAAAGTCAAGGTGAATGGGTTAGACGCGGGAGCCGATGATTGTGTGGTCAAACCCTTTGACATTCCCGAATTAATTGCAAGGGTTCGCGCTTTATTACGAAGGAGCAATGCTAGTTCTTTCCCTTTATTAGTTTGGGGAGACTTACTGCTTAATCCTAGTACCTGCGAAGTGTCCTACAACAATCAGCCGCTAACACTGACCAATAAGGAATATGAATTATTGGAACTTTTGCTGCGCGATAGTCAACATTTACTCAGTGCGGACGAAATTCTCGATCGCCTGTGGTCTTCCGATGATTTCCCCTCCGAGGCAACTGTGCGATCGCATATTCGGCGCTTGCGTCACAAGTTAGT
>DCSN01000047.1:0-533 GCA_002325645.1 Pseudanabaena sp. UBA1465 | reverse complement strand
CCAGATAAAGCGCCAGATAAAGCGCCAGACTTATTCCTAGAAACAACTAAGCCATCGCAAATCGAAATTCAAAATTCTAACTTAATTCAAAATTCATTTCCAGAAAATTCTAATCAAGCGATCGCCGCCAACCCATCGTTCTCTTTTACGATTAATCAACCTCAAGTCGCGATCAAATTAATGGTTGTGGATGATGATGTGGACTATTTGCGATCGCTTCCCGATCTACTTGCGCCTTGGGAATTTAAAGTCACCACCCTCGACGATCCACAGCAGTTTTGGTCAGTCCTAGAAGCTGTCTTCCCCGATGTATTAGTGCTAGATGTGAATATCCCACCCTTTGATGGATTAGAACTTTGTCAGGCTCTCCGCAGTTATCCTCAATGGCAGCGTTTACCAGTCTTATTTTTAAGTGCGGTGAGCGATACCTATACTCAAAATTTAGCCTTTAGCGTCGGGGCTGATGACTATTTATGTAAACCGATCGCAGATATCGATCTTGCCAACCGTATTCGCCAACGTCTTCAACGTAT
>DCSN01000081.1 GCA_002325645.1 Pseudanabaena sp. UBA1465 | reverse complement strand
ACAAGTAAAAAATAAAGGCTCGCAACGCGAGCCTTTATTTTTTACTTGTGTTGTTAATACGAGTTGCGGCGCAACTCATCTTAAATTTATGCCTTCACCGCAGACATAGACAAGGTGTAATAACCTAGCTGATTAGGAACTCTTTCCCACTTACCATCTAGTTTGCCCTTTGACAAGTTTTTGGTAACACGATCCTTAGCTTGACGGAAATTCTCAACGGAAAGATCGCCATACAGAGCTTTTACAACACTATCAGCATTGACAAATTCACCCTTGCGTTCTTGTAAAACCTTCTCGATCGCATCGGTTAAAGTATTGCCCTGATAGAGAGGACGGAAAGCCAAAGAACTCAAACGACCAGACTTTTTAGGGGCAGATTTGGAAACAACTGGCTCAGACTTTTTCGATGCTTTAGGAGATACATCTGATGCGATTGTCGCGGCTTTTGCTGTAACCTTAGGAGCCTTAGCCACTTTAGGAGCCTTAGCTACTTTAGGAGCCTTAGCCACTTTAGGAGCCTTGGCTATTCTAGGAACCTTAGCCACTTTAGGGGTTGCTTTAGGAGCCTTAGGCGTAGTAACAGCTTTAGCAGCGCGACCTCTCTTGATGGTCGAGGTTGGAACTGTTTTCAGACTTTCAAGAGACAGGGTGTAGTATCCAAGTTGGGTAGGAACCCGCTTCCATCTATTTTCGCCTTTGCCCTTGGAAAGATTTTTGGTGACACGCTCTTTGGCAACTCTAAACACAGTCTCAGGAAGATCGCCGTAAAGAATATTGACTACATCATCAGCATTAACAGCTTGACCTTGTCTTTCATTCAAAATCTTTTCGATCGCTTCTGTTAGGGTCAGACCCTCGTAGGCGGGACGCATTGTCAAAGAACCACGCCGATGTCCTCTTCCTCTTCCTTTAGCAGCAGGTGTAGCGACAGGATCTGCTTCAGGCATAGCGATCGCCTTAGGTTTGCGACCTTTGGTAGGAGTTGGTGGAACTTCAACAATTACAGGCAAAACAGAGACAGGAGCAGGAGCAGGAGCAGGAGTAGGAGCAGGAGCAGGAGCAGGAGCAGCTATGACTTCTTTCTTTTTACCTCTAACCTTAGGAGTCTCAGCAGGTAAGCTTCCTAAGAGGGCTTCAACGTGAGCGAGTTGAGTGCGAGCTTGAGCGACTTTATCTTCATATTCCGAGAGGAATCCTTGCAAATGGGATTGCAGCGCTTGTAAAGACGCACCAAAGCCGTCTGGCTGTAAATTTACAGGTAGATCTATACTCATATTATGGGAACCAAAGAAATAATAGTGATTGATTGTTTTGATTAGTTTTTTTCCTCATACTTTTGCTTATGATGGAATAAACTCATCATTCCGTTCTATCACGTTTTGAGAGAACTCGCAATAGTTTAGAAAGAATTCTCACCATTACTTTTTTTAAGGGAGAGAGAGCAGCACCAATCTCTCCTCTTTCTCCCCTAGGCAATTCTGCCAAATCCAACTATGACAACTCTTTTTTGGGTAGTCCTAAATTATATGATGAGGATGGGCGGCGCGAAGCGCCGCCCATCCATACCTATTTAGCACTATCCTTTTTTGAGATTGATCAGGAATTTAGCTTCAGGAGCGCGATCGCTTTGGGGATATCGCTCCAGCAATCTTTGTAAATAGCTGGTTTGCTCACTGAGAAAGAAACTCGAAAATAGCAAATCATCGATATATTGACTTTGAGGGAACTTTACCTGTAATTCAGTAATAAGCCCATCAATTCGTCTTTGATAGTCAGATAGCATACTCTTTTCGCGCTGTTCATAGTCTTGGTAAGAATAGCTGCGTCTGCTACTGCTGACTTGGCGATATTGTCCACTGGCCGTCAATCCTGCGAGGGGATGGATACGTTGGGTTTCGGCGAAAGTGTGGTTTTCCCACTGGTTAAGTAGGGTCATAGCAACCATATATAAAGATTTTTCGCGGAGGGCAGGAGAGAGATTTTTGTCTTCGAGTAAATCTTGATAGAGGGAAAGGGCGATCGCATTTTGACTGCCACCTTGATATTTAGCCAAAATCTCCGCGCTACTGCGTTTAGATTCATCACATACCCACCATGCTCGACAGTTCCAGTCTGTGGGAATGCGATAGGCTCGGAATCCATCCCAGATTGGTAGATAGCCATTTTTCCATCCACCGATTCCTGCCCAATCGGAGGCGATTTGATAGCGAGATTCAGGAGTATTCTCGATTTGCCATTGGCGCAGTTTTTGCCAGCGTAGTTTTTGTTCACTCAGTAATGATTGCGCTTCTTTCTTGAAATCGACCACCCGATTATCCTCACGCCACCAGCGACCCTGAGGATAGTAGTAATCTGAGAGGATGCGGTCAGGAATTGCATCTAAATTTAAGTTAGCAGTAATCTCTAATGCTTTCGCATAATTGTGCGATCGCGCATATTGAATGGCGATCGCATACTTTAGGAGTGGGGAGAAGGGTTGATTATCTGATTCTTGCAAGAGAGTTTGCATTTGTTCGATCGATAATCCGACATCAAGGAGAGTTCGCACATGGGGGAAAGCGAGATAGAGGGCATCGCGATCGCCCATGGGTTGCGCCATGATTTTGATCCAGAGTCGCATCGCTCCCACGATGTCATTATTATCTTGGAGACTAAGGGCGAGAAAATAGTTCGCGTCATCGGCTCCAGAATGATCAGGATATTTCTTGAGCCAGTCCTGCCATGCGTTGAGGCGTTCTTTCTCGCTGCGGTTAGCATTGCGGGTGAGGATCGCTTGCGGACGTTCTTCGCCGTCAAAATAGGAGCGTCCTGTTAAATCTCCATACTCACGACAGGCGATCGCAAATTTGGACTGCGGATATTTTGTGACCATCCCTAACAGCAAGTAATAGGCATAGTCGCCTTTACTCGCGAAATTCTCATAACTAACGATCTTGGAGAGGGAATGAAGCTGGGATAGATCTTTATTCAAAATATTTTGAAGGAGTTCTGTCCCTTGAGCATCGCCATGTCGATCTAGTTCAGCGATCGCCCAGATGCGATCGTTAGAATGGCGATCATTAGAATCTGGTTTATTAATCAAAGAACGGAAGAAGGCACGACCAAAGGGAGTAATCTCTCCTGCTTTGATTGCTCCCAGACGCTCAACTAAAATATATTCCTGAGCATCACTCGACAATTTTTGATAGAGGTCGATCGCAGCTTTAATTTGGCTATCTGTCGGTTTGGCTAACTGCTCATAGTTCACCCATTCCGATAAACCTGCGAAGTTTTTATCTTTTTCATAGGAAGATTTACCATATACCGCTTCATAGCCTAGCAGGCGAGTCAAAAACTCCAAATTGAATTGACCATAGTATTGAGGAGAGTTTTTCGGTTCAAGATTAGCTTTGGCAAGACTGATTAACTCCTTGCGGACTTGAGGATCATCTAAGCCGAAATCTTTCTCCCAGTCCTTTTGTTTATCCTCGGAAACATAGGGAGCGACTTCGTAGAAACTGGGATAGGTCAAACGCCGTTGAATTTGTCCACGCAGCCAGATGGTTGTGTAGGGTTTACCGAGATTGCGAATACCTTCAATGCCATACTTCTGTCTAGTTTCCTCACGCGATCGCGCATAATAGCTTAGCAATGGATATGCCTTAGCTCCATACTTTTTCCAGACAGGATTGACGACAGGATCTTTTCCCCATTTGGCAACAATAATATCTTGGCGAACGGCTTGGGCAATTTCCTGCCACTGTGGATCGAAGCGGAGGCGATCGCGTAGAACATCATCAATTTCTAGTTGGGAAATCTCTTGGGCGCTGAAGGAGTCCGCCAGTTTTGATATTTCCGCAGGACTAGGTATTTTGACGGTGCGTGATTGAAATATTTCTGCGGCTTTGAGCGCAGCACCACAGGAGGCGATCGCTACGAATACAGACAATATATATAGATGTCGCTTTTGCATATTTCTCTCCAAACTTCATGTAGGACTATTTCCCGTGAAAAAAGTGGCTGTCTATAATTAAACGCGATTTGGGTGAGACAGAAATACTTCTCATTAATTTGCAACAAAAATCATCTGCATAAAAAAAGATTCGGTGCTTAGCACCGACTCTTTTTTGAATTTTTAAAAAAATAAATGACTTTCAGGTTGAATGTTGATTTCCATCGGTATAGCTTGCGGATCGGCGGAGAGGGCAAACATAATCGCATTTGCCGCAGTTTCGGTCGTCAACATTTTGCTGCGATCGACTTTGAGACTGACGTTATCCCAGAATGGTGAGTCAATTCCCCCAAAGTAAAAGAGCGTCATCTTAATTCCAAAGCGGCGCAATTCATCCGCCATACATTTGCTAAACCCAACGGCTCCAAATTTAGAAGCACAGTAAGCCGCCGCCATTGCCATCGGATGTTTGCCCAAAATACCAATCACATTACAGATATGCCCGATCTTGCGATCCTTCATCACATTGGCAACTAACTGACTCGTATAAAAATTTCCCTTGAGATTGAGGTCGAGCAGATAATCAAGTTCCTGTGGTTCAATGCGATTGAATTGTTTGAGAATACCTGCACCTGCGGCATTAACCAACACATCAATCTGTCCAAATTTAGCGATCGCCTGTTGTACCATTCCTTCAACTTGAGCATATTTAGTAATATCTGTCGGAATTGCGATCGCCTCAGCATCATAATCATCTTCGAGATTGTTAACGAGTTCCTCTAATTTATGGATATCTCGCGCTACAAGAACTAACTTCGCCCCTGCTTCTGCTAATTTCGGCACAAGCGCTGAACCAATGCCACCTGTTGCACCGACGACGACAACAACTTTGTTTTGCATCTTAGTTTTGAATCTTAAAAAGTAAGGTATTTATGTTTGACCCCCTTTACAATACTTTACTTTTGTTTACATATAGCGTTTCCCCATCAAGTGAAGTTTACGGAAATTTTTGAAAGCGCTGCCCCGCAGCGCTTTTAAAAATTTCCGTGGGACAGTAATTTTCAAGACTTGGTAGAGGATTTATAGTATAAACTATGAAACGATTATGAAATCCTTTGCCTTTCAAACTTTAAAGTAAGTGATGTCACTAAGATCTGAATCTAGCCCTAAACCCCCATCCCCCAGCCAATTGCCATCGATGACACAACCAAATTCTCAACTCAAATCCGAGCATTGGCAAATTATAAGTACAACATTTATTACAGTTTTTTTAGCAGAACTTGGTGACAAAACCCAGTTAACTACTTTGATGATTGCGGCTCAATCGCATCAGCCTTGGATTGTATTTATCAGTGCGGCGATCGCTTTAGTCTCCACCAGCTTATTAGGGGTAATTGCTGGTAAATGGCTCGCCAAGACCTTATCCCCTAGCTTGTTAAACACCTTAGCAGGACTAAGTTTTTTGATTCTATCGATTAGCTTATTGTGGGATGCGATCGCTTAACACAACAGAACTAGATTTTCAGTAGCGTGGATTCGCCACGCTACTGAGGCTTAATTACAATTAGTGAGTAAACAAGATGGACTGGCAATTATTATTTCTCAGCTTTAGTACAATTTTTTTGTCCGAATTAGGCGACAAGAGCCAATTGGCAACCATGAGCTTAAGCGGTAGTTCATCAGCACCAAGATTTGTATTTATCGGTTCGGCGGCGGCTTTATTGCTGGCAAGTGCTGTCGGTGTATTTCTCGGCGATCGCATTTCCATATTTTTACCTACCAGATTACTCAAAGCGATCGCGGCGGGTTTATTTGCAATTATGGCAATGCGTTTATTTATGAACGATTCTGAATAGTCCGTATAAAATTTCGCCAGTAAGCAGAAATGGGGAACTTGCTATAGTCCAGCACAATGGATAACAACACAAGCAAGTGACCGCAAAATGTGGCGATCGCCCAAAATTTGGGAAACCATGCTAAGGGAACATCAGGTTCAGTTGGGAAAAGATAAACAGCAAGTGAGACGATCGCGGTAGGTAGCAATACTAATAAGATTCCCAGTATCAATAACCATCGCCCCGTATATACCTGAACTTCATTGGCATTTTCCCAGCATTTCCCATTCCAAACCCAACGCAATGTCGATATGGTATCTGCCATTCTCATCACCTGTCGCATTGAGTTTGGCTCTTTTTCGATTACGAAAATATGACTACAAAAATTGCAACCCAGTGATTCCATCATCGGCATTTCCACGATCATCCCATGTCTGCACATAGGACATGGTGCAGACATAAAGGAAATAGGCGATCGCGAACTAAAATATTGCATCAAATTGCATTAAATCTCATTACTTTGCAATTAACACCGAAAATTGTTGAAGTCAGCGAAGCTCGTCCCGACAGTTTTCGGTTTTAATAAATGTTCAATCCTTACGATTCAGTCGATACATACGATTCATGGCTTCAAACATCTGACTGTCAGAAACTATTTGCCGACGTTGCGCTAACTTGAACTTCTCAACGCGATCGCCTATGGTTTTCTCACTGGTAATCCCAGTATCCTCGGATATCTGCCAATTGAAAAGCCGATCTAATCCTTCTAAAGGCGCAAACGAGACATTTTTGTCAGTGAACCTGAGCAACTGCATACTGCCACCACCGATGTTAGTTGCATTAGTTTGTTGCATCTCCAATAGTATTTGCTGAGCAGGTGATAGTTTGCTAGATTGTCCGCTACCAATTGTTACTTGAGCGTTGAGATTTTCCACATTTATAGAAAATACGCTACCTGCGATCGCCAATAATCCCAAAATTTTCAACGAAGCCATTTTAACCTCCATAAGGACTTTAGATGATGGACTGCAACAAGACATCTTTAGGGTCAGCCAAACCCATTATTTAAACTTCATTAAAACTAACATTTCTGTTGAATAATTACCGCCAAATGTCAGAAAATTAATAAAGAAGTGATTTTTATGGCGTGGATTCCCTGCGTTATAAAAATTGCTAATTTATTTAGAGTCACAATTTGGAGTTACGCCTCTAACCCCCCTTTTGGTTGCTATAGTATGCGTAAGACTTCGATGATTTGATAGTTTGTTAAGCAATCAGGTTAAGCGATCGATAAGTAGATTTTAGTAATGACACTATGCTAGAGACGGTAAGTGAAGCAGAACAACCAAAGGATTTTGCGACAACAACCCTTGAGGATGTAAATGAGTCAGCGATCGCGATCGCTGATCAATCAGTCGTTGATGATGAGCCTGATGATCTCGATGACCTTGAGGCGATCGAAGATGTGGAGATGTCTCTGTTTGATCATCTTGAAGAATTGCGATCGCGGGTTTTTTATGCGTTGATCGCCGTTTTCGTTGGTATAGCCTTTTGTTTTGTGTTTGTTAATAAAATTGTGGCTCTATTAGAAATACCTGCACAGGGTGTAAAGTTTTTGCAGCTTGCCCCTGGGGAATATTTCTTTGTATCAATTAAAGTCGCTGGCTACAGTGGATTGCTGTTGTCTAGTCCTGCGATTTTGTACCAAATCGTTCGCTTTATCTTACCCGGACTAACTAAGAAAGAAAAACGGGCGATCGCGCCGATTGTGTTTGGCTCTAGCATCTTGTTTGTTCTAGGTATTGTTTTTGCTTACGAATTGCTAATTCCTGCCGCCCTTAACTTTTTTATTAGTTATGGTGGCGATGTGGTTGAGCAGTTTTGGTCAATCGATCGCTATTTTGAGTTTGTGTTGTTGCTGCTGTTTAGCACGGGCTTAGCCTTTCAAATCCCCGTCATTCAAGCCTTATTAGCGATGACAGGTATCGTTAATTCCGCGAGGATGCTGGCGGGTTGGCGCTATGTTGTGCTGGGTGCAGTGATCCTTGGCGCAGTCCTCACTCCTTCAACCGATCCGATGACCCAAAGTTTACTGGCGGGTGCGGTTGGACTCCTCTATTTTGGTGGGATTTTCTTAGTCAAAGCAATGGGCAAATAACACAAAAAAAAAGGAGTGCAACGCGCTCCTTTTTTTTTGTGTTAGGACTTACGCAAAATCTAAATTGCCCTCATCCCCCAACCCCTTCTCCTAGCACGGGAGAAGGGGAGAAAATTTCTTGTTCCCCTCTCCCTTTTTGGGAGAGGGGCTAGGGGTGAGGGTCTCAGCAACTTCTGCGTAAGTCCTATTTGCCTTAGAAAAGGGAGCGCAACGCGCTCCCTTTTTTTAAACAAACTCAACTTCGATCGCTTCGGGTTGTTGTTTAGGGCGAGGGTCAAACTCGAAGAGGGAGTAAACGACATCGCGGCGGATTTGGGTCATCATATCGAGGAAGATTTCGTAACCTTCGCTCTTGTATTCGATCAAGGGATCTTTCTGACCGTAGCCACGCAGCCCGACGGATTCGCGCAAGGCTTCCATTGCTTGCAAATGGTCGCGCCATAGAGAATCAATACGCTGCAAAATAAAGAAACGTTCGGCTTGACGCATCAAACCAACTTGCAAAGCTTCGACCTGTGCTTCTTTGATTTCGTAAGCCCGACGGACTTCTTCACGGAGAAAGGCTTGCATTTCAGGCAAGAACATATCATCAAGTTGCTCTGGCTCAAGGTCTTGCAGCAGGTTGACAAATTCTCTGACTTTTTTGACCATCGCCACCAGATTCCATTCTTCGGGCGGTAGCTCAGGATTGACGTAGGCATTGACGATATCATCCATCGTGCGCTCAGCATACTCAATTACGCGATCGCGTAGGTTTTCGCCTTCGAGTACGCGACGACGCTCAGCGTAGATCGCTCGACGCTGATTATTCATCACTTCATCGTATTCAAAGACCTGTTTACGAATGTCGTAATAGTAGGTTTCGACTTTTTTCTGAGCATTTTCCAGAGCGCTAGTCAGCATCCCTGAACTGATCGGCATATCTTCTTCAACACGGAAGGCATTCATTAAGCCTGCCACGCGATCGCCTGCAAAAATCCGCATCAGGTTATCTTCGAGGCTGAGGAAAAATCTGGTTGAGCCAGGGTCTCCCTGACGACCGCAACGACCACGCAATTGGTTATCAACGCGACGAGATTCGTGGCGCTCAGTACCGATGACGTGCAATCCACCGAGTTTAGTTACTTCCTGATGTTCCGCACCAGTAACGGCTTCATATTCACGCTTGATCAAGATGAAAGCATCGCGCAATTTTTGGACAACTTGATCATCGGTCGGCGCTTTTTCTGAGGCAACCGCCAGCAGTTCTTCAGCTTCTAGTTCTGATTGGCTCATTCGACCCAATTTATCCACCGCAAAATCAACGGCTTCTTTGAGCAAAGTTTGAGCATCCTTAGAAAGTTCACAAGGATAGAGGCTATCGGAAACCTTCCAAGTTTTTTGCTTTTTGCTATCTAACGTGCCGAATCCTTGTCCTTTTTGGGGGCGATCGCCAAACATCCGTTGAGCTTCATTGGTGAAGTCATCATCATTTTCAGGACGAACGATTTGGGGCATGAAGTTTTCACGCACTTTCAAGCGTGCCATATAGTCAGCATTACCACCGAGGATAATGTCTGTACCACGCCCAGCCATATTAGTGGCGATCGTAATCGATCCTTTACGTCCTGCTTGGGCAACAATTTCTGCTTCCCGTTCCACATTCTCAGGCTTTGCATTCAAAAGATTATGAGGAATCTCTTTTTCGCTCAACAAACGGGCTAGTACTTCAGACTTCTCGACGCTAGTGGTTCCGATCAAAACGGGGCGACCTGATTCATGCATTTCGCGGCATTCTTCAGCGACGGCTCGCCATTTTGCAGATTCAGTTTTATAAACCACATCCGACCAATCTGCTCGACCGCTTTTTTGGTTGGTAGGCATGGTCGTAACTTCGAGATTATAAATTTTGCCAAGTTCAGCTTCTTCGGTTTTGGCAGTACCCGTCATCCCGCCCAATTTAGGATAGATCAAGAAGAAATTTTGATAGGTAATCGTCGCAAGGGTTTGGGTTTCATTCTCAATCTGCACGCCTTCCTTAGCTTCGATCGCTTGGTGTAAGCCATCACTCCAACGACGACCAGGCATAATCCGCCCTGTAAACTCATCAACGATGGTTACTTCACCCTCACGGACGATGTAATTTACATCTTTTAGGAATAATTCTTTTGCCTTAAGCGCATTAAATACATAGTGCGCCCAAGGATCGGCTTGGTCAAATAGATCGGTTACACCCAATAATTTTTCAGCAAGCTCAAAACCTTCATCGGTCATGACTACGTTACGCTGCTTTTCGTCAACTTCGTAATGGGTTTCCTTTTGCAATTGATCGGCGATCGTCACTGCGCCCAAATATTTTTCAGTGGGGCGCTCGACCATACCCGAAATAATTAGAGGTGTCCGCGCTTCATCAATCAGGATCGAGTCAACTTCATCAATTACGCAGAAATTAAAGGGACGCTGCACCACTTCTTCGATGCTAGTCGCCATGTTGTCGCGCAAATAATCAAAACCTAGTTCGCTGTTAGTAGCATAGGTGATGTCACAGCCATAGTTTTTGCGGCGCTCGATTGGCTCCATGGAGTTTTGAATCAAGCCGACAGACATACCCAAAAAGCGATGGACTTGCCCCATCCACTCGGCATCACGACGGGCGAGATAATCATTAACCGTAACGACATGCACCCCTCTACCTGAAAGGGCGTTGAGGTAGCTAGGCAAAGTCGCCACAAGGGTTTTACCTTCGCCAGTTTTCATTTCCGCGATCTCACCACGATGCAAGACCATCCCGCCGAGCATCTGCACATCATAATGCCGCAATCCTAAAACGCGAGTCGCCGCTTCACGCACCACGGCGAAGGCTTCGGGCAGTAGGTCATCTAGGGGTTCCCCTTGTTCGAGGCGCTGTTTAAACTCTCCTGTTTTTGCTTGCAATTCGCGATCGCTCAGCGCCGCTAACTCTGGGGCGAGGGAGTTGATGAGAGCCACTTCGGGACGGAGTTTGTCGAGCTTACGCTTGTTAGGATCGCCAATCAGGTTTTTTAGGTTAAACATAGCTACTGAATGCAGTTAAAACGGGGATTTAAAAATGGAGAATTGCGCCAAACGTGATATTTAATCCGATTTTGGACTACAAGTATATATTACCCGACTGTTGAGAATACAAGCTTCGGATAACCGAAGCGATCAGTAAACCTGTTACCAAAATCTAATTAGGAGTTTCGGGTAGATGTGGCGCGTGCGAAGCACGCGCCACATCTACCCGAAACTCAGTAAAAAAAATATGTTGCGACTAACTGAAATTAAACTCCCCTTAGACCATTCTGAAGATGCCCTTAAATTAGCAATTCTCAAGAAGCTGCAAATTAAACCTGATCAATTAATTAGTTATTCCATTTTTAAACGTAGTTATGATGCACGAAAAAAGACGGATATTTACTTGGTTTACATAGTTGATATTCAACTTGCAACATCGTTAGAAAAGCAATTAAGCGATCGCTTTCAAAATGATCCCCATGTGCTGACCACACCAGACATGAGCTATCACTATGTGGCAAAGGCTCCCGCAACTTTAGCAACTTTAGCAACTCGTCCCATCGTGATTGGGATGGGACCCGCAGGGATGTTTGCAGGATTAATGTTGGCGCAAATGGGATTTCGTCCGCTTATTTTAGAACGCGGTAAAGCAGTACGCGATCGCACGGCTGACACTTTTAATTTTTGGAAAAAAAGAGCCGAATTTAATCCTGAGTCTAATGCCCAATTTGGTGAAGGTGGGGCAGGGACTTTTTCCGATGGCAAACTCTATAGCCAAGTTAAAGATCCCCAACATTATGGGCGCAAAGTCATTACTGAATTTGTCAACGCAGGAGCCTCGCCCGAAATTCTCTATATTAATAAGCCGCATATTGGCACACTTAAGCTGGTGGGCATTGTGCAGAATTTTCGTGCCAGAATCGAAGCGCTCGGCGGTGAAATTCGTTTTCAGAGTCGAGTCGAAGATATTGACATTCAAAACGGAAAGGTAAAAGGGGTAACTCTTGCCAATGGAGAATATATTGCCAGTAATCACATTGTCCTCGCTGTCGGTCATAGCGCCCGTGACACTTTTCAAATGCTTTACGATCGCGGTGTATATATTGAAGCAAAACCCTTTTCCATCGGATTTCGGATTGAACATCCGCAAACTCTGATCGATCGCGCCCGATTTGGTGACTATGCAGGAAATAAAACCTTAGGTGCTGCCGACTATAAGCTGGTTCACCATTGCCAGAATGGACGCTCTGTTTATAGTTTCTGTATGTGTCCAGGCGGATTAGTCGTGGCGGCAACCTCGGAAGTGGGCAGGGTCGTCACCAATGGCATGAGTCAATATTCGCGCAATGAACGCAATGCAAATAGTGGAATTGTAGTCGGAATTACGCCCGATGATTATCCAGAACATCCCCTTGCTGGCATTGATTTTCAGCGTCGTCTAGAATCCCGCGCCTTTGAGCTTGGTGGTAGAACCTATGCTGCCCCTGCTCAATTAGTGGGCGATTTCCTTGCTCATCGTCCATCCCAAGCCCTTGGTACTGTCCATCCCTCCTATACGCCAGATGTGCTTTTGGGCGATCTCAGTGACAGCTTACCTGACTATGCGATCGCGGCTATCCGTGAAGCAATTCCTGCTTTTAATAAAAAAATCAAGGGTTTCGCGATGGATGATGCCATGCTTACGGGTGTGGAAACTCGCACTTCTTCACCAATTCGGATCAAGCGTAATCAGAATTATCAAAGTTTGAATACCGAGGGATTATTTCCTGCGGGGGAAGGGGCAGGCTATGCAGGCGGCATTCTTTCAGCAGGAATTGATGGAATTAAGGTGGCTGAGGCTGTGGCTTTAAGTATTGTAAATAGCTCAATGGGTTGAAGGTACAAACAGCCTTCAACCTAATACTCCCTTCCCACCCAAAGAATAGGCGTTACAAAGTGAATAATTAGGCGTGCGCG
>DCSN01000068.1:16682-21299 GCA_002325645.1 Pseudanabaena sp. UBA1465 | reverse complement strand
CGAAGCCGCGCACGCCTAATTATTCACTTTCTAACGCCTATTCTTTGGGTGGGAAGGGAGTATTTTTGTGTACATAAAATTTCATTTTGATTTTGAGAAAGGTTTTGCTATGCGAAACCTTTCTCAGTCAAGTTTAGATTTCGTTAATCAATTGCAGCAATGCATCGGTTGTCACCTTACCACTCATATCTGTACCTTCCAGCAAGCTATCGGCAAGATCCCGCTTATGAGAGTGCAGATCGACGATTTTCTCTTCGATCGTTCCCTTAGCGACAAGGCGATAAATCGTGACGGGGCGCTTTTGTCCAATGCGATGGGCGCGATCGCTGGCTTGATCTTCCACCGCAGGATTCCACCAAGGGTCCATATGGATCACATAATCAGCAGCCGTGAGGTTTAGCCCTGTGCCACCAGCCTTAAGACTGATTAGGAAGACATCACCTTCACCCGCTTGGAATGCTTCTACGCCCTTTTTGCGGTCTTTGGCGGGAGTACTGCCATCGAGGTATTGATAGCTAATTTTTTGAGAATCGAGATAATCGCGAATGATATGCAGATGATCGACAAACTGACTGAAGACTAGAGCCTTGTGTTTGTTATCCAGTAATTCGTTAATCACTTCACCGAAAAGTTGCAGCTTGGAACTGGGGAGGGGAATATCGGGGCGCACTAGTTTGGTATTGCAGCAAGCGCGGCGCAATTTCATGATTTCGGCAAGAACCTGTAAATGTTTTTGTCCTGCGTTGGCGGGACTGTCGGTAAGCTTAGCGATCGCCTCCCGACGTAGGGCTTCATAAAAGGCAAGTTCTTCCTTAGTAAGCTCCACCTGCAAAGTTACTTCGGTACGCGATGGTAACTCTTGCAATACTTGATTTTTAGTCCGACGCAGGATAAAGGGCTGAATTAATTTTTTGAGTTGATTGCGGGCTTCCCTATCCTGCGATCGCTCGATCGGGTTGGCATAGTTGGTATTGAAATTATCAAGGGAACCTAATAGACCAGGATTAATAAAGCGGAACAGATTCCATAGTTCGCCAAGATGGTTTTCGATCGGTGTGCCAGTGGTGATCAGTTTGAAACTGCTTTGCAAATTCATCGCCGCCTGCGATCGCTTGGTAGCCGTGTTCTTAATGGCTTGCGCTTCATCTAGTACAACGGTTTGCCACTCTACTTTCGCCAGCATTTCGCCAACTTCCTCTTGCTGCATTAAGCCATAGCTACAGATCACCATATCAAAGGGCTGGAGATTATCAAGCACCTTTTGGCGATCGCCTGTTCCAAATACAATTACATTAAGCGTAGGTGCAAATTTGGCGGCTTCACCGATCCAGTTCATGCAAACGGAAGTGGGCGCAACAATCAGGGTGGCTCCATGAGGGGCGCGGGTAAGAATTAGAGCTAAAGATTGCAGAGTTTTGCCTAAGCCCATATCGTCAGCCAAACAAGCACCCACACCCCAATGGGCGAGGCGTGCTAACCATTGAAAGCCTTCGATTTGATAATCGCGTAATTCGGCTTGCAAGGTCGATGGGAACTGCGGCTCAAAGTTCCGCATTTCCTTGATTTTTTTAACATGGGCTTTCCAATGTTTATCGACTTTAAGATCATCAATTTCATCAACAAAATCTTCGAGCGCTAAAGCAGCTAAGGGATGGAATCTGGTTCCTTTACCATGTTTTTCAGATAGACGGCGGAATTCATCAAGACGATCGCGGAACTGTTGGGTTAAGGCGATGAATTGACCATCACCGAGGGGAATAAAGCGGCTAGGGGTTTTATCCAATAATTCTAATAGGCGCTGCATATCTAATACTTTGTCATCACCTAGTTTTAATTCGCCTTCGGCGGCAAACCAATCACGGCTTTGATTAATTGACATGCGGAAATCACCAAAACCAGCCCGATGACTGATTTTCATCTTTTCGCCTTCTGGCCATTCCAAAACAATGCGATCGCCTAATGCTTGCAGTTCTAGTAATAGCTCCAAACAAAATTCAGGATCATCAATTGTCCATTCACTTTCATGTTCTTCATAATTACCAAGCGTAGGACAGGCGGCGATCGCCTCATTAGCCAGTTTTTTCTCTTCTTTTAAATTGCGTGTTGCTTGCAAGCGCTTGCCATCAATCTCTGCTAATACTGTTGTACCGCCCGTGCCTGGACGGTAGTAGGAACCAGCATTAGCAAAGGGTCGCGCTAGTACGGCAATTTTTAATCCGCCGCCTGATGGCAAAATATGGATATGGGGCTTGCTATCGGAAGGGACTTCTTCAGCATCGCTGACACCGCCGCCAATGTCAGAATGTACGGTCACAATCGAAGAGATCGAGTGAATCGCTTCTAATACTTTATCTTTCGCCGCCGCAGGAATTTCCAGACGATTTTTGCGCCCAATAATTTCGGTGATTTTACGATGGGACTCGCTGACCTGCGTTACCTTGAGCCGCGTCGGACTTTCCTTGCTAATCACAAAGTTCTGCCCATCCTTTAACTCTGGCGAAAACTCTAAAAATAGGCGATCGCCTTTTCCTGCTTTCACCAATAGCTCTGGTTCACCCTTGGCAATATCCACGCGGATGGTTGGTGAATCTTCCCAAAATACGAGAGGATGTCCAATTAAGGCACAGATGGTTTCTTCATCAAATTCGTATTGCGCCTGCCCATAGTATCCATAGGAAGAATAGGCTTGAATATGGGAGCAAGCAATAATATCCTGTGGTGTTAAATAGGGAAACTCATGGCTATTCTCTTTCAGTCGTTTAAGCGCAATATTTCGTCCCGTACTCCAAACACCTTTCGCATTAATTTTCTGTTCCTTTGGTTGAATAGAATAAACACCCTTGATAAAGCTAATCAACCATACTAAACGCTGGGGTGAGGCATTTGCAGCTTTACTGATTTCCTGTGGCGATTTGGTGAGATTGAGCAAGGCATTGAGGCTAAGTTCCCAAATCTCCTGTGGACGAATTAAATTCACAATCGTAGAAATGTGATTCTCTTGACGGAGCTTTTGAGCGTGTTTTTTATGGATTGAATTAGGAGCAAGTTCTCCTAATAGTTCCGCAGCTTCCATCGAGAGCCAATGGTAGCCAGCCGTCACCGATTGCTTGAGTAAGGGTTGCAAAATTCTTGATAAATCAATTCTGGCTTTCTCTGGATTGACCCAATAGAGGCAAAGCGCACCAAAAAATGCTTCAAGGCAGTGGGTTTGAGTATGATCATGGAGATATTCATTACTCAGTAGATCCTTTTGAGGAATATCACCTAGTTGAAACTTTAAAACCCTTTGTAGTTTGCTATAGGTATTCTGTAGCCAATGATTAGTTTGTTTCACCATTAGCGATGTATAGCCTTCAGCTTCGCGCATACTTTCCGCCGTTCCCTCTTGAATCAGCGCTAGGATGAAAAACAAACCTGCTTCACCACTAAAATAGATTTGGCGCTTACCTGTGACTTTTCTAATGGATTTAAGCGATAAACGGAATCTTGTACTTGCACCTTTGTGGTCGCCCTTCAGGAAATATAACCAAGCTAAAAAACTATCTCCCGCTTCTTTGTAGTTAATAGATAGACGATTGTAAGCGTCTTCCGCAGTGGCTAAGTCCGCCCGCAATAGACTCTGCTCGATCAGAACTAACAGTAATGAATCGGTACAGCGATCGCTTTGATCTCGAAAATTTTGATTGAGTAATTCCCACGCCTGATCAGTATTTTTTAGCTTCATCATCCCATTATTGAGAATCGTGGCTAAACCAATTTCATAAAATTCTGGTTTTAAATTTTGGAACCATACTGGATCAAAGGGATTATTGCAGACCTGAAATAGAATGATATCTAGAGTGATTTTTTGTTGCGAATAACTGTATCGATAATAATCCTCAAATTGTTTCGCCACAAAATCCCAATCATTGCGATAAATGCCAATCCTCACCTCACGCACAAACTGAGATTCACTTCTGAAAGTGCGCGAACTTGGTTTCCCATAGGCTGGTACTGCGAGTTTCGCTTCGATCGCCTCGACAATCTGCTCAAACTTGCCACTCTGAAGTGCATCGCGCACCGCAATATCAATCAAGAGGGCATTGCATTGTACGCCTTGAGAACGCTCCTGATTGAGTAAATTTAGTTTTAAGAGCTTATTAATATAGGGACTCAAAGTGACATTGGATAAAGGCTTATTATCCTTATCCTTGGCTCCAAGATGATTCAGGCAATCCAAAAATACGGTGCGATTAATTGGCTCAAAGGCGATCGCAAAGGATTGGATGATCAGTTTCTCTAGCGCCGACAATTTGCGATAAAGCACTGTCAAGTTTTCATAGAGTTTGGTTGAATCAACTTGGAAATCAGGCATATCTAAAGTTGGGATTGTGATTACAAAAATTGGCGATCAGATAATCATTTCAGTTATTTGAGATTTTATCAAGCACATCTTGCAGTGTCTTTACTCATTAGCTCTGGTAGATTGCCATGTTACGAAATATTAACAGATATAAATATCTAAATTTCAACATAATTCAAATAGTTCAAGGTATGGCAAGCTGATCGGTATTTTCCTATGATTTTATAGCTGTCGCCAGTCTTGTGAGGACACAAACCCAAGAAACGAGTGGCGGC
>DCSN01000068.1:0-16614 GCA_002325645.1 Pseudanabaena sp. UBA1465 | reverse complement strand
GCCGCCACTCGTTTCTTGGGTTTTATATTATGCCGATGTACTTAGCAGCACAAATCCATTCGCTTGCAATTTTTTGGGATTTATCTGGGTTTTGAGCAAGTTCCAAGCCCTGTTATCACTATTACCTTTGGGGATTTTTATGTTCTAGGGCCTATTAATGCGTAAAATAATAGATCTAGTATTTAAACCAAGCATTATAAGATTTCGACTCATGGAAGATAAGTTGATGTTGATGATCCCAGGTCCAACACCTGTACCTGAACAGGCGCTGTTGGCTCTGGCGAAAGCTCCGATCGGACACCGTAGCGGCGATTTTAGCAAGATCATGGCAGATGTGACTGCTAAGCTCAAATGGCTACACCAAACGACTAATGATGTATTGATTCTCACCACAAGCGGCACAGGGGCGATCGAAGCTGGCATCATCAATTTCTTAAGCAAAGGCGATCGCGTCCTTGTTGGTGATAATGGCAAGTTTGGCGAACGGTGGGTTGAAGTCGGTCAAGCCTATGGACTAAATGTTGAAGTAATTAAAGCGGAATGGGGCAAACCCCTGAACCCTGAAGATTTCCGCGTCAAGCTAGAGGCTGATACTAACAAGGAAATTAAAGCGGTAATCATTACCCATAGCGAAACCTCCACAGGTGTTCTCAACGATCTCGCCACAATTAACCGTCATGTGAAAGCCCATGAAAAAGCGCTGATTATTGTTGATGCTGTGACCAGCTTGGGCGCGATGAATGTTCCCATTGATGAATTAGGCTTAGATGTGGTGGGTTCTGGATCGCAAAAAGGCTACATGATTCCCCCTGGTTTAGGATTTGTATCGGTTAGCCCTAAAGCATGGGAAGCCTACAAAACCGCCGATTTACCTAAGTATTATTTAGATTTAGGTAAGGCTCGTAAGGATGCCGCCAAAAATTCTACTCCTTTTACCACTTCGGTAAATATGGTAATGGCGTTGCAAGCTTCCTTAGAAATGATGCACCGTGAAGGTTTAGAAAATATCTTTGCTCGTCATTTACGCCATCGCGATGCAACCCGCGCCGCGATCAAGGCTTTGAACTTGGGGCTATTGGCTTCCGATGATGCGGCTAGTGCTTCGATTACATCTGTTGTACCTCCTGAAGGTCTGGACGCAGAAAAGATTCGCGCCACGATTAAGAAGAAGTTCGATATTGTCATGGCTGGTGGACAAGATCATCTTAATGGCAAGATCTTCCGTATTGGGCATTTAGGCTTTGTCTGCGATCGCGATGTTCTCACGGCTATTGCTGCCCTCGAAGCATCGATCGCGGCTCTTGGGTATACCAATTTTACCTATGGTGCTGGTGTTAAAGCGGCGATCGAAGTTCTCGGCTAAATTTAAAAGTTTCGCTCGTAGAAAAAGCAAAAAAATAAAGCTCGGCTTCGCCGAGCCTGATTTTTTTACTTTTTTACGAGCGGTGAAGCGTAAAGCCCCGTCTTTCGAGCAGGGACTGTCAGTTAATTACGATTAGTCGCGAGTCAAAACTTTGCCCAAAGAATATCAAACGACAGGCATTAATCTCAAGGGAATGCCTTTGGGTGAAAGCGATCGCCTATTGACGATCCTGACCAAAGAGCATGGCTTGGTCAAGGCGGTGGCGGGTGGGGCAAGGAAACATCGCTCCGCAATGGCAGGGCGATCGGGCTTATTTGTGGTAAATGATCTGCAAATTTCCGTGGGGCGATCGATGGATCGGATCAAAAATGCGGAAATGGTGCAATCTTTTGTTGGGTTGGGAAAGACTCTGGCTAAGCTCACGGCGGCTCAATATTTATCGGAACTAGCACTGATGCAGGCGCTATCGGCTCAGCCGCAAGAGGAATTATTTTTAGTATTAGTTGAACATCTCAATCGCATTCAGGATGCTGAAAATAATCATGTATTGGCTTGTTTGACGCATGGGACTTATCACTTGCTGGCGATCGCGGGTTTTGCGCCACAAGTACATAGTTGCTGCATCTCTCAACGGGCTGTCATTGCCAATCACAATCTTCCCAAATGGAAAGCAGGATTTAGCATCGTTGGTGGTGGGGTGATTAATCTGGAAATAACCGATCCCCATCAGGGCGGTAATCCGAATAGCGATCGCCCTAGCAATGGTACGGAGAGCTTCGGCAGTGAGGCGATCCATAATCGAATTAGCCATTACCTCACCGCCTCAGAACTATTAGCTATTCAGGAACTCGCGCAAACCGATTTAACTGATAATATTCTAAAGTCACCGATCACCGATTGGCTCACAGTCGAAAGACTGTTGCGAGCCTATGCACAGTATCATTTTGATAGACCAATCCAGTCTTCAGCGCTGATTGACAACTGTTTTTTTAATATATGACCCATTTATTCGATCCACCCACACCGAATTTCCCTGAACATAACGATCCCCACCATGTCGATTCGCATCAGTCTGATCATCTTCCAACCGTAGAAGACAGTGATTCGCCGATCGCGGCCACAACTAGTGACTCAGTTGATTCCCAATCTGTGCTTCGCAATCCTAACTTTCTATCCCTATGGAGTGGTCAGGTTTTCTCTCAGATTGCCGACAAGATTTTTCTGGTACTCGTAATTGCGATCGTTTCCACACAATTTCAACATGAGGGCGAAACGATTAGCGGTTGGGTCTCCGCAGTCATGGTCTCATTCACGATTCCCGCGATTTTATTTGGGTCGATCGCTGGTGTATATGTCGATCGCTGGAATAAAAAAACAGTTTTGGTTAGCTCCAATATTTTGCGCGGAGCCTTGGTGCTGAGCATTCCCCTCTTACTTTGGTTCACCAAAAATAGCGTGTTGCCTTGGGGCGCACCGACGGGCTTTTGGGGGTTGTTATGTATTACCTTTTTAGTCTCCACCTTTACCCAGTTTTTCACGCCTGCGGAACAGGCGGCGATCACCCTTGTGGTGGAGAAGCCTAAACTATTAGCCGCCAATTCCCTCTACACCACGACAATTATGGGGGCTTTGATTTTGGGGTTTGCCATCGGTGAGCCGCTTCTAGCCCTATCCGATCATCTCTGGCACCATGTCGGGCAGGAAATTCTGGTGGGTGGTAGTTATTTATTAGCGGGAATCATTTTAATTCTTTTAAAAACGGGTGAAACCAAAGAAGATTTACACCGCGATAGCTTTCATCTCTGGAATGACATCAAAGAGGGTTTGCAATATCTCAAACATAAAAAGACTTCGCTATCAGCCTTGATTCAGTTAATTTGTACTTTTTCGATTATTGCGGCGCTGACCGTGTTAGCGGTGCGTTTAGCTGAGGTGATGCCCGAAATTAAATCGGAGCAGTTTGGATTTTTGTTGGCCGTCGCCAGTTTAGGGATGGCGATCGGTGCTGGAGTTGTGGCGAAATTAGGCAATCGCTGTAGTCGCCAAACCCTCGCCTTTGTTGGCTCCATTGGCATGTGCATATTTTTGGGGATGTTAGCCGTTTTTAGCGATCGCTTTGTACTGGGGCTAGTCGCGATCGCAGGTACAGGAATTTTTGCAGGATTATGTGTGATCCCGATGCAGACAGTAATTCAAGAAGAGACTCCTGAAGATGTACGCGGTAAGGTCTTCGGTTTACAAAATAATGCCGTAAATATTGCCCTTAGTCTGCCCCTATCCGTCGCAGGGATTGCCGAGTCCTATTTTGGATTGCAGCAAGTAATTTTCGCCCTCAGCGCGATCGCCCTTTTTACAGGCGTTCTCACTTGGTACATCGCCCGTCAACTTATTGAATCGTAAAAAAGGCGGCGAAGCCGTCCTTTTTTTATAAGTGCTGCGCTCCGCGCAGTACTTATTTTTATGAAAAGCGGCTTCGCCGCCTTTTTTGGCGAGATTCAAGATGTGTGATTTGTAACGCTAAGCTAACAGACAATCAGGTAATATTGCATGAATCAGGCTTAGCTTGATTCATGCAGTTACTTACTTCTCAAGATGCCAAAACTAACACCTAATCCCAGCTTTAGCTTGACCTTCCGCGTGCAACTCCTCAACCGCGCAGGAATGCTGTCTTCTGTCATCGGCGCTCTAGCTGAAGCGGGCGGAAACTTAGGACAGATTGATTTAATCCAACAGACTCGTAAAATTTCGGTACGAGACATTACGGTTAATGCCTATAGCACCGAGCATATGGATAAATTAATTGCTGTCGTCAAGGCCGTACCCGAAATTCGTGTCCTCGATGTTTACGATCGCACCTTCCAAGTTCACCAAGGCGGCAAAATCCACCTTGAAGCCAAGGTTGCGGTTAAAGGGCAAGATGACCTCGCGATGGTATATACCCCTGGGGTGGGGCGTGTTTGTATGGCGATCGCGGAGGATAAGCGCAAAGTTTATGACTACACGATTAAATGCAACACGATCGCCGTTGTCACCGATGGTACAGCAGTTTTAGGACTTGGTGATATTGGACCAGAAGCCGCTATGCCTGTCATGGAAGGTAAAGCGATGCTCTTCAAACAATTTGCGGGACTAGATGCGTTTCCGATCTGTCTCAATACTAAAGATGTCGATGAAATCGTAGAAACCGTCAAACGCATTGCCCCTGGCTTTGGCGGCGTAAATCTAGAGGATATTAGCGCCCCTCGGTGTTTTGAAATCGAAAAACGCCTCAAAGAGGAATTAGATATTCCTGTCTATCACGATGACCAACATGGCACGGCGATCGTGGTGGTTGCCGCGACGATCAACGCTCTCAAGGTGGTTAGCAAGCCCATTGATGCTGTCCGCGTGGTGATGAATGGCGCAGGAGCCGCAGGTATCGCTGTGGCGAGACTCCTGCGCGAAGCAGGAGTCAAGAAGATCGCGATGTGTGACTCCAAGGGCTGCATTAGCAAAGATCGCCCCGACCTTACTCCCGAAAAATTAGAATTTGCCAGTGATACATCTGGTTCCTTAGCCGATACCCTCAAAGGAGCCGATATATTTATCGGACTGAGTGTCAAGGGAGCGCTTACGCCTGAAATGGTGAGAAGCATGGCTCCTGCGGCGATCGTGTTTGCGATGGCAAACCCCGATCCTGAAATCCGACCTGAACTCATTGAGCATGATGCCGCCGTAATTGCTACAGGGCGGAGCGACTATGCCAACCAAATCAATAATGTTCTTGCTTTCCCTGGAATTTTCCGAGGAGCGCTCGATGCCAGAGTTACTAAAATTACTACCCAAATGAATTTAGCTGCGGCTCAAGCGATCGCCTCTCTTGTTAGTGCCAGCGATCTCGCCCCTGATTTCATTATTCCGTCAGTATTTGATCCCCGCGTTTCCCATGCCGTCGCCGCCGCCGTTCATGCAGTGGCTCGTCAGCAAGGACTAGCTAACGATTAGTACAGCGCTTTGCGCTTTCTTGAAACCCAGATAAATTTTTAAAAATTTATCTGAAATACAAAAAAATAGACTGTAAGTAGTTCACACAAAGCTTGTGTAGAGGGAGTGCGAAGCTTTAGAAAGCTTCGCACTCCCTCTAGCGTTTTTCAGAGGCAATAAATTCATCTACTAAATTTAAAAGCTTTTCGATCGCTTCGTTAAGATTGACAGAATTCACAGGAAATCCGTGAGCCACCCGATTTCTAATTGCATTTAAAGCGATCGCTCTCTCAAATTGAGCCTCGGAAATCTGTGCCTGAGTATGGAGATGATGGATCATCAAAATCGTTGGTAAGCGATCAATGGGAATTAATGCTTGGCGGGCATGTCTTCGCATCAATACTTCTGCAAATATCCATAGAGACAAAAAAGCCGCCTCATGTTCGCCGATGGAAATTAACTTAGCAATGCGCTCTTTTCGGTGCAAAATTTGAGGCTGCTTTAATTTAGGATCGGCAACATCTTCCTCGGCGATTGGCGTGGCATCTTCGCCCGTAATCAACAAAAAACGCCAACCATCATTTTCGGCAACAGCTTTTGCGATTTTACAGTAATTAGCGATCGGTAAATTTGTCGCATAATCAGCGATCGTAATAAATAATCCTTGATTTTCAGAGATCTTCACCAACAAATCTGGAGAATATACCCCTAAATTTATACTTAAATCAAAAGGCAATTGATGGATATGGGGCTGTTGAATAACCTCACACCCTTGAGAAATATAACATTCAGAAACTTTCTTTTTGAGCAAACTATTATTACTAGTCCTATCTATACACATTTGTAACTGTCGTCAGTTTCTTTATGACACCACCTCAGAAGTGAGTGGCGATCGCTAGATCATAAAAATAACACATTACATGAAAAAATCGGCACTTTTAGCCCTGCCAGTTTATTAAGCGAACAACATGCTCAGCATAGAAAAACTACGCTTTTCTATCTACATTGTAAAAGGCTTGAAAGACTTTGCTTGTGCAAGCGATCGCCCAGAAATCACGACTCATAGTAATAGCGATCGCTAGTCATTTAGGATTTTTTTGCCGATCGCCTCCCCATTAGCATTAAGTTCATAGGCGATCGGTATGCCTGTCGCTAGTTCCAATTCTATTACTTCCGATGGACTGAGATGATCTAGCATCATGATGATTGATCGCAGAGAGTTGCCATGAGCCGTAATCAACACATTATCGCCTTGAAGAAGATGGGGCAGAATGCGGCTCCTGAAATAAGCATTCACCCGCTTTTGAGTATCTTCTAAACTTTCTCCCCCTGGTGGTCGGACATTGTAAGATCTGCGCCACGCATAAACCTGTTCAACGCCATATTTTTCAGCAGTATCCGCTTTATTTAAACCCTGCAAATCACCATAAAATCGCTCATTGAGAGCTTCATTTGTAAAGATAGGCAGTTCTTCCTCTGGGTTGCCATCATAGCTATTCCAGCCATGCCAAATTTGGTCATCCTTTTCATGTTTAATAATCGGAATTTTGCCACCACAAATGTCATCGCGTTCCGTCAAACAGATCATTGCTGTTTCGATCGCCCTGATTAATCTACTGGTAAAACAAACATTTACTCGATAATTGCTAAGCCGACAGGAGGCGATCGTTGCTTCTGCACGACCACGTTCGCTAAGGGGAACATCGACCCATCCTGCAAATTTATTGAGGGCATTCCAAAGGCTTTGTCCGTGACGAATTAATATGAGTTGAGCCATGATGATTCTCTTTTAATCCCACCATAAAAATAATTCTTTGGTCGAGATCAGCGATCACTTCAAAATTTCTAAGCCAAAGTTTTCATCTTCAAAATCAATACCTTCGATCATTTCCTGCAAGTCTGCGGGAATGCCTTGCTGTGATTTTTGGAGCATATTAATTGCGTCATCAGCACAGCCAAACCCTTGATCGATTGTATCAGGGCAAAATTCGTAGATATCTAGGGCAAGCTCGGTGAGATCGTCAGGTAAATTGCTAAAAGTCACTATTAAGCGATCGGACTCCACCTCAGCCAGTTCTATCCCATATTGGGCATCCCAAACCCGCAGTTTCTGGATGATATCCGCAGTATCAAGATCATAGTTACAGCCATTTGTACCCTTATCTAGAAGCATTTGATATTTGTCCATAATTTTCTGCCGATTCAAAAATAGAATGTAATGGATGCAGGAATCATATAACGATTTTTAACAGGTGCGATAGTCAGAAAATCTTTTGATCTATGACTTATAAGATTAACCATATAGCTATATACAGCTATATGAAGCTTTATATTATACTCAACCTATTCAATCAGTAACTGCAACGATCGCCTGTCACTATGGGTTTCAGAGGTCAGATTTTGTTAAGGCTCTATTCTATAGATTCTTGAATTCAATGAAAATATTTGGTTTACCTTAGTGTAAAGCGTTGCAATTTATTGAATTAGCTCAAATATGGCTTTTAAATTCATTTTTTAATTTTTTAGGAGACAAGCAAGATGGTTTCACTTCAACAGTTACGTCGCTTTTTTCTGAATATTAGCTTGTCAGTAATACTCGTAACTTTTATCTCCTTGAGTTTTGGCACGGCATCTAGTTGGGCAGGAATTTCATCCACAGAATCCATTAGCCAACTACAGATTCCCATTGCAACCATGAAACAGGAAGATACAATGAACGAGATCAAGGGCAAGATTAAAGAAAAGATCGGTAATATGACTGGCGATTCAAAAAAACAAGCTGCTGGCAAAGCCATGCAATTCAAAGCTAAAACCCTAGAAGGTCTCAATAATAGTATTGAGAATCCTAACTACAAACCCCATAATCAAAACTGCGAAGTCGAAGATTGCGCTCGTGAGTCAACCGAAGGTGCAGAATCTCAAATTCGTGAAAATTGGCACTAAAACTGTTGTACCCTTCATGCATCGATTCTAGATTACCAGAAATTCTATGAAGACATCCTTAGATTGTATTCCCTGTCTTTTGCGCCAATCCCTAGAGGCATCTAGGTTGGTTTCTTCAGATCCTTTTGTTCATGAGCAGATTATTCGCGATGTTCTGCATTGGACAGGAGAAATGGACTTAAACCAATCGCCTCCTGAGATTGCCCAACTTATCCATCGGCGGTTACGCGAACTGACGGGAGTGGCTGACCCCTATCATGATGCAAAAGACTGGCAAAATCGGATGGCGATGGAATTGATTCCTAAATTCAGGGCGGAGGTCAAGGCTGCTAAAAATCCGCTATTGATGTCAGCTCGTCTGGCGATCGCAGGCAATGTGATTGATATGGGCAGTAATGGCAATCTCACAGAAGCCGATGTGCGCCAGTCATTAAGTAAAGCTCTAACGGAGCCATTTTTTGGCGAAGAAGAAAGATTTGTACAGGCGATCGCCCAAGCAAAATCAGTTTTATATCTAGCGGATAATGCGGGAGAAATCGCTTTTGACCGACTGCTAGTGGAACAAATAATCAACCAAGTTCCATCAGAACGAGTGACGCTGGTGGTGCGCGGTGCGCCTGTTCTCAATGATGCCACTCTGATTGACGCGCATACAGTGGGCATAGATCGCATTGTGGAAGTGATTAATAATGGTTCCGATGCTCCTGGTACGATTTTAAATGATTGCAGTGAAGAATTTCGCCATCGCTTTGCTGATGCGGACTTGATCGTTGCTAAAGGGCAGGGAAATTTTGAAACTCTCAATAATAATTCTAGTAATATCTTTTGCTTATTTAAGGTCAAATGTGCGGTGATTGCCAATCTCGTCAATCAACCGATCGGTATGCAGATGCTAGTACATTCCCAATCTGACTAGGCTTATAAAATGCTTATAAAATGTAATAGGAGAGGCAGCTTCAGATCGGTTAAATATTTGTGATTACATTACTATATAATAATATACTAGACTTACGATTATTTTGGATGGGGTCTGTTCATCTGTAGCTCTCCTTAGCCGTTCGTGAGTAACGAAGTTAGTGATTAATACCAGATATTAATTTTTTGCGATCGCTGCCCTATGAAATTAATTACACCAGCATCTGTTGAAGTCATTACCAGCAATATTTATCGATGGTTTCGCGATACACATCTGCGATCGCTAGATCGAGCTTTTAAGGCGGCGATCGCCATTCAAGATCTGGAAATAGAATATTTTGGTGGCAACAAGATTGATGCTAATCCAATCCAGCCGCTAGATAATAATGCAACTACCACAGCCTATTTGCAAACCAAGCTGCATCAACTATTACGCAAGATAAAGTGGAGTTTGGCTGAGTTTCAGATGGCTAGTGCGATCGCGCCAAATCCTGAAGACCAAACCAGTCAAAAGGCAAAACAAATCCTGCATAAGTTGGCGGTAGTGGATCAAGTTTTAGCCCGATATAAGGAATCGGATATCTTGATTGAAGATTTCCCTAGTGTTGAGGGGGCATTGGCAAGCACTTCGGATCTTAACCGCGACTCAAAACTAGTTACTAGACCAATACCCGAACCAGAAATTTTGATCAACAAACCAGTCCCTTTACTGCGGTCAATTTTTCCTAATTTTACAAAATACAATCGCGATCGCCGAGTCAATACCGAAGCCGATGTTGTCAAAGAGTTTCAGCTTTCCCGCTATCGCACCAAAAAAGCGCTAAGGTTTCTGGCAATTTTAATTATTGTTCCCTTATTAACTCAATTGGTTGCTAAGAATCTTATTTTTTCACCGCTTTTCTCGCACTTCCAAGCGACTAACCTGATCGAAATTTCCCTCAATTCACAGCTAGAAAGGGAAGCGATCGAAGAGGTTGAGGCTTTTGAGAAAAAAATTAAGTTTGAAATAAATATTGGTAAAACGCCAGATCTATCTACCGAAGATGTGGAAAAGCTGGTACATCAAAAAAGTATTGAAGTTGCCAGAAAGAGCGAACATGAAGGCTCCAATGCTTTACAAAATATCTTTGCCGATCTGCTTTCGGCGATCGCCTTTGCATGGATTCTGATTGCTGGCAAAAGAAGTGTGGAGATTCTCAAGGACTTTTTAGATGAAAAAATTTATGGTTTAAATGAAAGTGCCAAAGCCTTTTTGATTATTTTATTTACGGATGTGTTTGTCGGATTCCACTCTTCGCATGGATGGGAGGTGGTTCTGGAAAGTATTTTGAGACATCTAGGCATACCTGAAAACAGAGATTTTATCTATTTATTCATCGCCACTTTTCCTGTGGTTTTAGATTCAATTTTCAAATATTGGATTTTCTGCTACCTCAGCCGTGTATCACCATCCGCAGTCGCTACTTACAAGAATATGAACGAGTAAATAATCCCTTCCCAGTCAAAGATTAGACGTTGCGGCGCGAAGCGCCGCAACGCTAATTCTTGGTTTTTAATGTCTATTTTGATACTGGGAAGGGATTGGGAATATTACACCTAGGAATGGGGTTTCACCCATTCGTATAGTTCGAGACTTTCGGGCTTGCAACTATGACAGTCGCCGCAATTTTTACCGTCCAGTTTTTGAATGCGACCTTTGCGAATTAGTTGAGCTAACATCCCGCGCAAAGCCTCAGGCTCACATTGGAAGTGATTGGCGATTTCTTCTAGGGAAGTTGGCGATCGCGAACGAAAATATTCTTGAAGTTTTTGCAGAATCATGATTTTAAAATAGGTTGATAGAGATGGCGAATCATTTAGTTAAGCTATGCCGTCTGTTGACTTTTGGCTTGAATACGGCGATGGGCGCTAAATCTTCGCAATCCCACTAATGTGCCTAGCATGAATAGGGATAAGCCTGTTAACCAAGCGATCGACGTAGCAGGATGTTGACTCAGGGTCATTAATTGGTAATAGAAGACCGCCACCCAATAGCCGAGTCCCGTTGTCCAGCAACCGACAAAGACTGTCCAGCCGAGGTTAGTTTCGCGGTATATAGCGGCGGTTGCGGAAACGCAGGGAAAGTAAAGTAACACAAATAGGAGATAGGCGATCGCTGCCGCAGGACTGCCAAAGCGGGAAGCCATCTGTCCGAAGGTGGTGGAATTTACTTCCTGTTTCTTAGCGGCTGTTTCTAGATCGGCTGTACTTCCCAAAATACTTAATCCTAGTGGATCGATCGCCTTATCCGCCAATTTAGTTAAGTTTTCAGGAATGCTATTCACGGCTTTACCCATGCCTGCCCAAAAATCAAAAGGTTCGGGCGGTTTATCCGCAGCACCAGCCGCCTGTTCGCCTAAAGCCGTGTAAAGGGAATCCATGGTTCCCACCATCACTTCCTTGGCAAATATACCTGTAAATAGCCCGACCGTAGCAGGCCAGTTATCCTGTTCGATGCCCATGGGTCTGAATACGGGCGTAATGGCGCGGCTAAAGTGACTGAGGATCGAGTCTTGACTATCTTTTTTGCCAAAGGAGCCATCGATACCCACGGAGTTAATTAATCCGAGAATAATCACCACGATCACAATCATTTTCCCTGCTTTGGTGATAAAGGCTTTGAGGCGTTCCCAAGCCCGAATCGTAATACCTCTGAGGGTGGGAATATGGTACGGGGGGAGTTCCATCACAAAGGGAGCCGCATCGCCGCGAAATAGAGTTCTCTTCATCACCAGTCCCGTGAAAATGGCGGCGAGAATGCCGACAATATAGAGCATGAAGACAATATTTTGACCATTGGTGGGGAAAAAGGCGGCACAGAAGAGGGCATAGACTGGCAAACGCGCCCCACAGGACATAAAGGGGTTCATGAGAATGGTCATCAGGCGATCGCGGCGATTTTCTAAAGTTCGCGTTGCCATAATGCCTGGGATATTGCAACCAAAGCCCACCATCATCGGCACAAAGGATTTACCAGGCAGTCCCACAAAGCGCATCAGCCGATCCATCACAAAGGCGGCGCGAGCGAGATAACCTGAGTCTTCGAGAATGGCAAGAAATAGAAATAGAAAACCAATTTGGGGAATAAAGGTGGAAGTGGTCTGAATGCCGCCACCGACCCCATCGGCTAACAGTCCAATCAGCCAACCAGGAGCATTGATTTGAGTTAACAGATGTTCGGTTCCATCGACAAAGATTGTTCCCACGCCAATGTCAAAGAAGTCAATAAAAGCGCCCCCAAGGTTAATCGACACCATAAACATCAGATACATTACCGCTAGAAAAATGGGAATGCCCAACCAGCGATTGAGGACTAGGCGATCAAGGCGATCGGAAGTCGTTTTCTGCAAGAGGTCGTTCCGTTCCACTGCGCCCTGCATGATCTGTCGAATCCATGTATAGCGACTGTCGGCAATTAATAGATCGATATCTTCGCCCAGATCTTCCTGAATATGCTGACGATGTTTGCCAATTTTTTGTAATAGTTCCTGCCCTAAACTAGCTAAATGGCGATCGTCGTACTGCAAGAGATTGAGTCCAAACCAACGCACATTGGCGGGATTCGCCAGCGCCCGATCTTCTAATAATGGCGTTAAATCCCCTAAAACCTGCTCAATTTCAGGGGGATAGATCACATAGTTGTGGGGAATTTCGGGATTGCTTAAGGCAAGATCCACCGCCCCTCGCAACTGAGCGATTCCCTTACCTGCATAAGCACATAGGGAGATAACGGGACATCCTAGCCTTTGCGATAACTGTTCTACATCAATGCGAATATTGCGTTTTTCTGCCAAGTCAATCATATTCAGGGCGACCAATATTGGCACACCCATTTCCAAAATCTGCGTGGTGAGATATAGATTCCGTTCCAAATTCGAGGCATCGACAATATTGACGATCGCATTGGCTTCACCAGACAGCAAATAATCCCTAGCCACCAGTTCATCTAGTCCCGTGGTGCTATCTTCGGCATCCACAGAATATACCCCAGGCAAATCCACGACCGTAATTTGTTGACCCTGCGATCGATATTCGCCTTCCTTGCGCTCCACCGTGACCCCTGCCCAGTTGCCAACGTGCTGATTGCTCCCTGTTAAGGCGTTAAATAATGTGGTTTTGCCACAGTTAGGATTGCCGACTAATCCGATGATGGGTTGGTTCACGTTTATGCTCCTGGGATTAGTTCAACCAATAGTGCATCAGCTTCACTTTTGCGTAAACTTAGTCGAAACCCGCGCACTTCAATTTCGGTGGGATCGCCCAATGGTGCATGACGCTTTACCTCCAATTCCGTACCAGGCGTTAATCCCATCGCCAGTAACTTGCGCTTGTAGTCACGGGCTGTCGGTTCGTAACCCACAACCTTTAAGCGCGAACCGATCGCCACATCTTGAAGTTTCGTTGTCGGTGTTTTCGAGTTGTTTGGCATTGTCTTCTTTACATTAAAAATATGCTGGTTTATGTCTGAATCTACGGGTACGACCTGAACGCATTGAGCCATTTCTATTCCCAATCCCAGTCGATGATCTTGAAGCGCCACAATTACGGAACCCGTCGCCGCACAGCTAACCACTTCCAACACCACTCCAGGCATAAATCCCATACCCATGAGCCGACTATTGGATTCATCACAATTGAGGGAAACAATCCGCACGCGATCGCCTACTTTGCTCGTAGATAGCGCCATAGTCTTCGCATTTGGCGATCGCTCCTGTAATTTGTCTAGTGTTGCCAAGCCATAGTTACCTGAATTATGGTCAACACTTGTAATTTTGTTGTTCATCTAGGTTATACCCATATATAATCTTATTAGAATTAATTAGCAGTAAGAAAGTAAATTAGTACTAATCAATTCATCACTATTTATATTGTTCAAGGTGTTGAGCGAATTGTTAAGCAAATCTTGATCGGTTAAGTTATCGTAGCATAAGTGCAAACATATTGCGACTATCTCGCAATAACTATTTCTAAATATAAAAAGATATTTAAGCTTGCATTGTATGGCGATTATTCACAGGCAACAGTTTCAAGAGTAAAAATCTCTGCGATCGCCTTGATGAAGATGAATGTTGAGGCGATCGTATTTGACTGTAAAGTACAAATCTGCGGTAATTTAGCATCTATTAGAGTAATTAAACCGCAATTGCGTTAAAACTATAAGTTATCCCAAACCGAAAAGCTCGACAAAGTTATCTGTTTATCGCCGAAGTTAAGCACTCAAAAATGATTTGCTTCGTTGATGAGTTTCGAGAAATTATTGGCGATCGCAAAGATAAATAGTTGTTGAGGCGATCGCCTACAAATTATGACTCACAGTAATAGCGATCGGCTTTATGGAGGTGAATGTTGAGGCGATTACCTGATGATTCGAGGATGAGAGAGATTGGGATTGATGTGCCGTTATAATTCAAGCAGTAGAAAATAATATTTTGCTGAATTTATGAATAACACCTAAGGAAACTAACACTTATGCTAACTTTACAAATTACAAAAGATCAGGTTCTTAATTTGATCGATCAACTTTCGCTTAACGAGCAACAAGGAGTTTTACAATATTTTAGTCAAAAAAACCCGTGAAGATCTTGATGATACCCCTGATGGTATTGTCATTGAGGGTATTAAACAAGGTTTTAGAGAGGCGATGAGTGGTCAAACTATTCCTCTATCTCAGATGTGGGAGGGGATTGATGTCGAGTAATTCTATCGAAATTTTTCTGACTTCCCGCTTTAAAAAAGATCTTAGTCAAGTAGGTTTCAGTAATTCTGCTGACTTTTTGCTCAAACATGGGGTCAGGGGGAGGATTCAGTCAGTAGCCAGACTGATGCGGCTTCAGGTCTGCTTCAGCAAGTAAACGACCAACATGCCGAGGTGATATGGTTTCAACTATTCCTCGCTTGATCATTTCGTCTGCAAGTTCGCGGCTTGTCCAGTGGCTGATGGGACGACCACTCTCTTCTGGGTTTTCGCAGGCTATAGAAAATAGATGCAGGATTTGCTCAAGTTCAAATGTTGCTGGTGCGCCCGAGCGTTCGGCATCACTTAAGCATTCCAATACAGCTATGTTTTTTTCCCGACTAGATAGCCAACGTTCTCGCCAAAGTCGCGCCATTTTTCGACTAATATTCAGTTCTCTCGCTATGCCCCGATGATTGTGTCCTTGGTCGGCTAGTAGAATAATATTAGCTCGAATTGCTATTTGCTGCGGTGTGCTATGACCATTGATCAACTTTTGTAATTCTTCTTTTTCTTGCGTTTCTAGATGTAGTGCCTTTGGAAGTAATACAGTCATTGTTTGCTACTTGATCGTTTTCTATTCTATGGTATCTTCATTTTAGCCATCTTGTACTAGCTTGATTTCCTTCTCTTCCTTTCATCATAACCTTCAGGGCGCTACCGTCGCAGATCTAATCCTTCAGTTTTACAGCAATTTTCGATCAAACGAACCACAAGAAAAAAGTTAAAAGTGTTGCAAAGCAACACTTTTAACTTTTTTCTTGGTTTGGATTTGGGCGCAAGTCCCTAACGACGACCAGAGCGATTTCCCTGAGCCAGAATTGCTGCAAACTCTTGTTGTGAGAGAACTTGCGGCGTATAAGCTCCACCTTGGCGCTCGATCTGTCTGATAAAGGCTTGCAAATGATTGTAGGAACCCTGCAACAAGTTCCCATAGGTTGCTTTAAGCTGCGGATGATTAGTGGCATTCAGCCGATCGCGCAAATCTTTAATGTCAGTTTCTTCGATCAATGCGCCCACCTTTAAGGCTTCCAATAATGAAGTCTGTCCGCGTTGTACCAGTTGCTTGTACATGGCTGCTAGTTCAGGATTAGCAAATACGCCGACCTCATTGCTAACCACAGGATCGGCAATACCATAGGATTGCATCAGCATCTTCACCCGATCCATGTGGCGCTGCTCTGCTTGATTAATATTCCTGAAACTGCGTAAATTCCAGCGATCGCCTAAAACTTGATATACATCCCGCGCCATCTTTTCTTCTTCACGCATAAACTTCAAGCCTTCAATTTCGGCATTGGTTAGGGCTGGAGAAGTAGTTGATGCTTGGGCTACAACCTCAGCACGGCTCAGGTTTTGAGCATAAATAAATGTGGCAGGGAGCAAAACTACACAAGTAGCGATCGCCATTCCCAAAGCCAGTTTTTTCTGAAAGTTCATTACAAGTTTTTCCTTTTTGAATCTTAACTTCACCTTCTTTAGACAGAATGAGTAGTTGTTTGGTTCAATTAGATTAATTATTAGATTAATTATTTTCTACCTAGAATTTGAATCACTGCGGCTTTGCCATTGTGATATTGACCTTCATCTAAATCTCTCTCTAGCGATCGCGCAATTTCCCAAGTTAAACCAGTTAGTTCCTGTTGCAACTGGGATA
>DCSN01000062.1 GCA_002325645.1 Pseudanabaena sp. UBA1465 | reverse complement strand
ACAAACTAATTTAGAATCAGTATTATGACGAAGTGATTAACCATATCCGTGAGGCAGGATCTATTTTTATATTTGGACCAAGTAGCGCCAAATTAGAACTAAAAGAGCGCCTGAATGGAAATAATTTGGGCGCAAATGTTGTTGGTATGGAAACCTCTGACAGTATGACAAATCTACAAATTGCGGCAAAGATTAGACAGTTTTTTGCGTAATAGGAATCAATAAAATTAAAGGCGATTTACAGACAATTGGAATTGAGATTATATAGGAAACCCCAACGATGACAACCACTACACTTCCCTTAAAGACGAATCCAAATACACTTTCTTTAGAACTGCTCCACAAGATCGATGCTTATTGGCGGACTGCTAACTATCTGTCAGTTGGGCAGATCTATCTTTGCGATAATCCCCTGCTCCAACGCCCACTAGCACCCACAGACATCAAGCACATCCTACTCGGGCATTGGGGGACGACCCCAGGACAGAATTTTATCTATGTGCATTTGAATCGGGTCATTAAAAAATACGATCTTGACATGATCTATGTCTCTGGTCCTGGACATGGCGGACCTGCTCTCGTTGGCAACACCTACCTTGAAGGAACTTACAGCGAGATCTATCCCCACATCAGTCAGGATGTGGTTGGGTTGCAAAAGCTTTTCAAACAGTTCTCTTTCCCAGGGGGAATTCCCAGCCATGTCTCGCCAGAATGTCCTGGCTCAATCCATGAAGGGGGTGAGTTGGGCTATTCCCTCAGCCATTCCTTCGGCGCGGTGTTCGACAATCCCGATCTCGTTGTGGCTTGTGTAATTGGCGATGGTGAAGCGGAAACTGGAGCATTGGCTACATCGTGGCAGTCCAACAAATTTCTCAATCCCGTCACCGATGGGGCGGTGCTGCCGATCCTGCATCTCAATGGCTATAAGATCTCCACCCCGACCGTCCTAGCGCGGATCGAACCAGAAGAACTCGATCAGTTTCTGCGCGGCAATGGCTGGACACCTTACTACGTTGAGGGACAGGAACCGATGCTGATGCACGAGGTGATGGCAACGACCCTAGATCGCGTGATCGCCGATATCAAGCGCATCCAGCACGAAGCCCGCGTCAATGGCAACAGCAAGCGTCCGCGCTGGCCGATGATCGTACTGCGATCGCCAAAGGGTTGGACGGGACCGAAATGGGTGGATGGTTTGCAAATTGAGGGATCGTTTCGATCGCATCAAGTGCCGCTCTCCGATCCGCGATCGCATCCTGAACATCTTCAACAACTTGAAGCATGGCTGCGTAGTTACCGACCAGAGGAACTCTTTGACGAACAGGGGCGGTTGAAACCAGAGCTATTGGAACTTGCGCCCAAAGGCGATCGGCGTATGGGTGCCAATCCCCATGCCAATGGAGGCTTACTGCTGCGTGACCTGATCATGCCAGACTTTCGGGACTACGCGGTGAAAGTAACTTCCCCTGGGGCGGTTAATGCATCCGATACCCATGAATTGGGCGTGTTCTTACGCGATGTGGCAAAACTCAATCAAGCGCAACGTAATTTTCGGATTTTCGGGGCTGACGTGACCCTTTCCGATCGATTGGGAGCCATATTCGAGGTGACAAATCGACAATGGGAAGCCCGCACTCAGGATAGTGACGAGTTCCTTGACCATGAAGGGCGCGTCATGGAAATGTTGAGCGAACACCAATGTGAAGGTTGGCTCGAAGGCTATCTGCTCACGGGGCGGCATGGGGTGTTTAACAGCTACGAAGCTTTCATTCACATTGTGGATTCGATGTTCAACCAGCACGCCAAATGGTTAAAAGTCTCATCGGAGTTACCGTGGCGGCGTAAAATCGCATCGCTAAACTACCTACTGGCTTCCCATGTCTGGCAACAGATGCACAACGGGTTGACCCATCAAGACCCTGGGTTCATCGATCTAGTCATGAACAAAAAAGCCTCCGTGGGGCGCGTTTACCTGCCGCCCGATGCCAACTGCTTGCTGTCAGTTTGGGATCATTGTTTACGCATCCGCCATTATGTCAACGTGGTAATCGCGGGTAAGTATCAAGCCCCGCAATGGCTAACAATGGAGGAAGCGATCAAACATTGCACCGCAGGGCTGGGCTGGCAGCGATCGCGGTGCTGAACCCGATGTGGTCATGGCTTGCTGTGGCGATGTACCCACCCTAGAGACGCTGGCTGCTGTTTCCATCTTGCGGGAGCATCTTCCCAACCTCAAAATCCGCGTGGTCAATGTCGTTGACCTGATGCGATTGCAACCAGAAAGCGAGCATCCTCATGGACTCAGCGATCGCGATTTCGACCAACTTTTCACTCAGAATAAACCCGTCATCTTCGCCTTCCATGCTTATCCTTGGCTGATCCATCGCCTCACCTATCGCCGCACCAACCACCGTAACATCCATGTGCGCGGCTATAAAGAAGAAGGCACGATCACCACACCCTTTGATATGACGGTGCTGAACGACCTCGATCGCTTTCATTTGGTGATGGATGCGATCGAGCGCCTACCACATTTGGGAACTAAAGGGAATGATTTAAAGCAAGCGATGCAAGCCAAACTGGTTCAGCACAGGCAGTATATCAACCAGAATGGACAGGACTTGCCAGAAATTCGCAACTGGAAGTGGAATTTTGGTGCAACACCGATAGAGAAACCGCTTATTGGCTTAGAGGGTAAATAATGAAACTTTAAAACACATTTTTTCTTTAATCCCTCTGCCTATTCTCATCTACTTAATCTATCATGCAAAAAAACGAAGTATTACCAAAGATTGTCCCTGTAAACGCAGCGATCGCCGTAAGACCAAAGGAATTACATCAGCTAAAACTGAATCATTGGTTACTTGCCTTACTGATCTTGATTCCGATCACGGGGATTAGCTATTTTGTCTATTATCAAGTAGTCACCGTGCCTCAACAACAGGCGAAAAATAAGGTGCAAACGGCTTTGGTCAAGCGAGATAATCTTGAGATTACAGTTTCGGCAAATGGCACAGTGCAGCCGCAACAATCGGTGAATGTGAGTCCTAAAACATCAGGGATTTTGAAGCAATTACTGGTTAAAGAAGGGGATACGGTCAAAAAAGGGCAGGTGCTTGCCTATATGGATGACTCCAATTTGCAGGGGCAATTTAGTCAGGCAAAGGGTAATCTAGCCGCCGCACAGGCAAGGCTGCAACGCTTAATCGCTGGCAATCGCGAAGAAGATACTGCCCAAGCACAAGCTAAATTGAGAGATGCCCAATTTGCTCTGCGTCAGGCTCAGGAAGACTTACAGCGCGATCAATCGTTATTTGATGCAGGGGCAGTTTCTGAGCAGTTTTACAATACTGCGCTCACTACACGCGATCGCGCTCAGTCACTGGTCAGACAATTTCAGGAAGCGCTGGATCTTTCTCAAGCGGGGGCTAGACCAGAAGATATTGATGAGGCAAATGCTCAGGTAGCAGCATTGCAGGGTTCATTACAAACTATTCAAGCCAGTCTGAACGATATGGAAATCAAAGCACCGTTTACAGGAATCGTCGGACGGAAATTTGCCGATCCTGGATCTTTTGTCACGCCAACTACAGCAGGAAGTGCCGTAACCTCCGCCACCTCATCTTCCATTCTTTCGCTTGCTTCTACTAACCAGATCGTTGCCCAAGTCGCGGAAGCGAATATTGCCCAGATTCGTTTGGGTTTAGAAGCGACAATTCAAGTAGATGCCTATTCGGGCAAAACTTTTACGGGACAGGTAACACAGATTGCTACCCAATCAACGGTTGTCCAAAATGTCACCAGCTTTGAGGTAAAAACATCGGTTCAAGATCCGCAGCTTCTTTTGCGATCGGGAATGAATGTGACGGTGTTGTTTAAGGCGGGAGAGTTAAAGAATGTGCTAGTAGTGCCAACGGGAGCGATTGTGCAACAAACAAATGCTCAGGGCGTATTTGTGGCAAAGGATAAGGGCGATCCAGTCTTTGTGCCAGTGGTAGTTGGGGCGACAGTGAACGACAAAACCGAAATCAAGTCTGGGTTAACTGGAACCGAACGGGTTTTACTCAGCTTTCCCTCTGGGACTCGAAAGGTTTCTTCCCCTAATGGTGGTTAAGGATTATCACTATGCCAAAATCTCAATCAACTAAGCGATCGCTTCGCAAGCGTAAAGTCTCTTTCAGTCAAATTCTAATCATGTCCATCGAAACCCTATGGGGCAATAAACTACGGACGGGTTTAACGATGTTGGGAGTGATTATTGGGATTGCCTCGGTGATTGCCATTACTTCCATCGGACAAGGCGTGCAGAAGTCAACGGAGTTACAAATTCAGGCACTTGGAACCAACGTAATGCTAGTTACAGCAGGAGCAGCCAGAACGAGCGGTATTAGCCAAGGGGTGGGTTCAGCAAGTACGCTGACATGGGAGGATGCAAAAGCGATCGCTATACAAGTGCCAGCCGCTAAATCCGTTACAGCTTTCTTACAACGTGGAGGAATTCAAGTGGTGCGGGGTAATACCAACATTGCTACTGTGCTAATTGGAGCAGATTTGAATCTTCCAGCCATACGAAATATTCAAGCTCAAGTCGGACTTTTTTTTAGTCAGGCGGATTTGGATGCTGGTAAACCTGTAGCGTTTCTGGGTTCCAAAGTTCGCGATCAATTATTTAGCTCAGGCGAGTCAGTAATTGGGGCAGATTTGCGAATTAGGGGCAAGCGTTACACCGTAGTTGGAGTAGCAGCACCAAAGGGATCGGCAGGTGGTCAAGACTTAGATGATGTGATTTATATTCCCCTCACCAATATGTCTGCCCAAATTGTGGGCAATATTTCCTTAACAGGTGTGGCAATCAATGGTTTTTGGTTAGAAGCGAGCGATCCCGATCAATTAGAATCGGCTCAATTTCAGGTGACAAATATTCTACGGTTACGACATCGCATTCGTCCACCGATCCGTGATGATTTTCGGATTACAAATTTGGTGGATATTATCAGCACCTTCAGTAATGTCATGGGATCTTTAACCTTAATGGTGGGGGCGATCGCAGGTATCTCTCTAGTGGTGGGAGGCATTGGTATTGCCAATATCATGCTGGTCTCAGTAATGGAAAGAACGCGAGAAATCGGAATTCGTAAAGCCGTTGGCGCAACTGGTAGAGATGTTTTGAGGCAGTTTTTGACCGAATCAATCCTCATCTCCATGATTGGCGGTGTAATTGTGGCGTAGGGTTTGGCGTGGGATTGGCTTTGCTCGTGGCAACCATATTCAACTTTCCATTTATTGTACCGTTGTGGTCAGTTGGCACAGGGTTCACCCTCTCATTGATCGTTGGTGTTTTGGCAGGTGGAATCCCTGCAAGGAATGCAGCAAAATTAGACCCGATCGCTGCCCTTCACAATGAGTAATCTATACTGATGTTACGTGGAACTCAGATAATGAATCTCTTGCTTCTAGCGTGACAGGGCAACCACGGGGGGATTGCCCCTACCCCAATAATTTAATTTTGTAGGGGCTGCGCCCCCGTGTCAGCCCTAGATTTATCAGATCGCAGGAATTCTATCCACATAACATTAGTAAATCACTATGGCAATCATGATCGCGATCGCAGGCATTACCAAAACCTTTCACTTGGGCGAACTAGATGTATCAGTGCTCAAGGGAATTAATTTTTCAGTGGAAAATGGTGAATATGTGGCAATTATGGGAGCTTCAGGTTCAGGAAAATCGACCCTAATGAATATCATTGGCTGTTTAGATCGTCCCACTAGCGGATCGTACATTCTAGACGGTAGAGACCTGACCACCCTAGATGATGATGAACTCGCCGATATTCGTAATCAGTATATTGGTTTTGTGTTTCAACAATTCAATCTCTTACCAAGGTTGACAGCCTTAGAGAATGTGATGTTGCCAATGATTTATGCTGATGTATCCAGAACTGAACGCATAGAATCGGCAACAGAAGCTTTAGAGAAAATGGGATTAAGCGATCGCTTAAATAATCGTCCTAATCAGCTTTCGGGAGGACAACAACAACGAGTAGCGATCGCCCGTGCCTTAGTAAATAATCCTGCTTTAGTATTGGCAGATGAACCCACGGGAGCTTTAGACACCACAACTTCCCATGAGATTATGGCTTTATTGACAAAGTTAAATCAAAATGGCACTACGATTGCGATCGTCACCCACGATCCAACAGTAGCAGCACAGACTAAGCGGATCATTAATATGCAAGATGGTGTGATTGTGGAAACGGGGAAAATTGGCAAATAAAGCGATCGCTGCTGATTTTGGATATCTCATATGGTTGGTTGGGACTGATGCGCTTTGAGCCTTGCTCGCAGTTGAGCGAGTTCCTGAGCCATATCTAGCACGATCGCCGCTCCAACTAAATTTAGTCCCAAGTCCTGACGCAAGCGTTGAATTTGAGCAATTCGGGTAATTTCGCGAGAATGCAACATTATTCCATTTGGTTCGATTACACCTAACTCGACATAAACCTGCACAACTGTAATTGAAGTCTCCGTCATGGATGCGGCATATTCAAAGGTGTAAAGTTGTTCACCTTCGAGGGAAACCACCATCGTTGAGAGACTTGACGAATGGTTTGTTGAAAGAACTTCGTTCATAACTTAATCTCCTCTAAGTGAATGCGTGGATTAAAGCTGGTTTTGGCTTGGATTTTTTCGTAACATTCTTGCTCGATCACATTCAGATCTTGTGGCGTAACGATCTGAAGTTTGGCAAATAAATCACCGCGTCCACCTTTGGGCAATGTCCAACCTTTGCCCCGCAACCTTAGCGATTGTCCAGTTTGTAATCCTTTCGGGACTTTCATGGTCACGCTGCCATCGGGTGTCGGCACATTGATTTCTGCACCTAAAACCGCTTCATCGGGACGAATTGGGACATTACACACAAAGCGATCGCCTACAAAGTGAAAGAAGGAATGCGGTAACAACTCAATCGTGAGATATAAATCGCCACGCTCTTGAGAGAAGGGACTAGGACGACCTTTACCTTTGAGTCTAATCCGACTCCCTGTTGTTGCCCCTGCGGGAATGCGGACATTAATTGTGTCGGTATCAAGTTGTAAGCGCTTCTGGACACCATGAAATGCTTCGGAAAAGGTAAGTGCGATCGCGGCTTCGGTGTCTGGTGCAGGTGCTTGAGAGCGAAATCCGTCACTAGAGGCTCGCCTTTGCGATCGCCCTAGTAGATCATTAATAAACGAATCAAAGTCTCCATACTGATCGAAGCCATTACCTGTATTCCCAGCATTAGTTTCTCTCGGTGACGGGGCTTGAGTGTAATTAGGTTGATTCCAGTGCTGTCCAAAGCGATCGTATTTCTCACGCTTCTCTGGATCGGAGAGTACTTCATTCGCTTCATTCAGATCTTTAAACTTTGCCTCTGCTTCTTCATCCCCAGGATTGAGGTCTGGATGATGCTTACGGGCAATCTTCCGATATGCTCGCTTGATTTCTTCAGGAGTGGCGGTTTTACTCACTCCCAAGACGCTGTAATAGTCTTTAAAGTCAGTTGCTGTATTCATAGAACGAACTCATAATCAATCACGTAGAAATTACTTGGAAATCACTTACAGTGCCTCGCTCTCAAAAATATCCTATGGTTCACTTGAACGATAATTGGTATCTAAATAGCTGGTTTACCAGAAGTACGCCGCATCGTGCGCCACATTGAAATTCCTGTGAAAATCAATATAAGCAAACCGAGGGAAGTCAAAAATGGATAACTACTTTCTAGGTTAATTACACCAAAGGCTCCTTTATGCCAGCCTAAGATCCATTTAAAATTCTTTTGTTTACCTGTCAGATCTAGGATTTGATAAACTACGCCTGTAATGGTGGTTAGCAATAGCGGCAACAACATAATCGGCGCGAGAATGCGATGAAGATAGCGAACATATTTAAAATATTGGCTACGCTTTTTGGTGGTTTCCATAAATAATTTCCTTAATGTATGTATCTCATATAAAAATCAGACAAGAATTGAGAGAGTTGCACCCTGTGGGTGGGACTCTCTCTATTCTTAAAAAGTTATATTCCAGAGCATCTCTGGAAAAGCTCATCAGATATCCATGCAAGCGTTCCCTTAAAGTTTTTGGCTGGCGTAGGCAGCAACTCAATGTAAGCAGCTTGACGAATTAAATGACCGAGATGACCTTTCACTTCATAGCGATCGAAGAGTTCGGCAACACTTTCATTCAATCCTAATTTCATCAGCGTTCCTCGCATCCCAACCTTAACCGCAATCGGAGAGTGACATTCAGAAAGTGCTTGCAAATTATGGGCGATCGCAACTCCCTGCTGATAAGCCACTTGTGCGGTTGCGGGTAAAGGATGCTCCATTACGGTGCTGTCACCGCCCGCAAATACTTCTGGGAAATCGAGAAGTTGTAAAGTGTCGGTTAGTTTGAGTCGTCCCTTTTCATCTCGACCGCCTTCAGGAATAGATAAGGTATCTATGAGCGGATTTGTGGCGATTCCCGTTGTCCAAATAATTGTTGTTGCAGCGAGTTCTTCAATTTGTCCATTTCGTTGGAGTACGACTATATTGGGACGAATTTCAATTACCGCAGTTTCTAGCATTACCTCCACGGGTATAGTACGTTTTTGCAAGGCTTCTTCGGCGGTCTGACGTAGGCGATCGCTGTCACCTTTGAGAATCTGTTTACCCCGTTGAATGACGACTATCCGAATATCGGCTATATCTCCGCCCAATGGACTGTACCAGACTGGCAATAAGTCAGCAAGCGTTGCAGCT
>DCSN01000125.1:4701-6201 GCA_002325645.1 Pseudanabaena sp. UBA1465 | reverse complement strand
AATTCCTTGAGTACAAAGCTGTTCAAGCAGGGATTAGCTTAGTTAAAGTTAATCCTGCCTATACCAGTCAAATGTGCCATTACTGCCATCATATCCATCCTGTAAAAGGCAGTTCCTATCGAAATGGAAAAACCTTTAAATGTGGACATTGCGGATGGACGGGTGATGCTGATCTGAATGGGGCGATGAATATTGCAATTATTGGGGCTTTTGTAAGCAAGCCTAGAGGTTCGGGGCTGTCTTGCTCTTTGAGTAAGGATGTCTCAGGGCTACTACCAGATTCTGTGTTGTTGTGCGCGGTTGGCGAAAGCCCCGTCACAGAGCGTGCGTGCGGGGTTAGCTTACACATGGCTATCTGGCTCTAGATGACATGGATAGTCGCGATCGCCTGTTTCGATTTGGAGGGTGACGTGATCGATATCAAAGTGATGATGTAACTCTTCGCTCGTATCAGCTAAGAAGCGATCGCCGATGTATCCTTCAGGGATGACTAAATGAGCCGTCAGCGCAGTTTCCGTAGTACTCATTGCCCAAATATGCAGATCGTGAACTTGGGTTACGCCCTGTAAATTTTGGAGGAATGTCTTCACCGCCATTAGTTCTATTTGTTCAGGAACCCCGTCAAGAATTAGATTCACCGCATCTTTGAACAGATTCCATGTGCCAACCACAATCACCGCCACAATAATTAAGCTAATTACTGGATCGAACCAGAGCCAACCCGTCCACAAAATCGTCACTCCCGCCAGCACCACGCCCAATGACACCAAAGCATCGGCGGCCATATGCAGAAATGCACCGCGAATGTTCATATCTTTGTCACTGTCTGACATAAACAGAAGCGCGGTAATCGTATTAATCACCACACCGATCGCCGCGACCAAGATCACCGTACCGCTAGCAACTGCGCTCGGCTCTTGCAATCGGCGCAGCGCTTCCCAAGTAATGCCGCCCATTGTTAGCAATAACAGTACCGCATTGATCAACGCCGCCAAAATAGAAGTTCGTCGCAAGCCATAGGTATAGCGCTGACTAGGTGGAACCCTGACCAGATAACTAGCACCCCACGCCAGCAACAACCCCAACACATCGCTAAGATTGTGTCCTGCATCTGCAAGTAAAGCTAAGGAGTTAGTAATCAACCCAAAACTAGCTTCTACGACTACAAAGCCAATATTTAAACCCGTACCAATTAGAAAGGCGCGGTTATAGGTTTTCGGAGCATGATGATGATCGTGGGCCATAGGGGTAACTTTTTATTTAGGATCTGATGTTACGCAGATTGAAAACCGCCCTCACCCCCAGCCCCCTCTCCCAGAGAGGAGAGGGGGAGCAAAACCCAGAAAATTCTTATTCCCCTCGCCCTTTGGGAGAGGGGCTAGGGGTGAGGGTCTTGGGATCTTCTGCGTAAGGTGAGGCTCTAATTTTGCATTGGGTTCGATACGAGCAAAAAATCCATAGCACCTTTGGTTGGAGAAAGAACCATTTACATTCCAATCT
>DCSN01000125.1:0-4586 GCA_002325645.1 Pseudanabaena sp. UBA1465 | reverse complement strand
CAATTCCTAACTAGCACTTTAGAGTTCTTTTGACTAGCCTTAATTGGTTCATTGCGCCGCATACCTTCGAGTTGTTTTAGCTGTTGTGACTGCTCTTGTAAGCGAATAGAAAGGCGATCGCTCACTAGTTCACATAGATCAAAAATAAATGGTTCGACAATTGCATAATATACGCTGACTCCTTGAGGAGTTCTAGAGACAATCCCCGATTGAGCCAAAATCTTCAGGTGTTTCGAGACATTTGCTTGACCTAACCCTGTCTCTTCCATAATTTCGGTAACATTCTTTGACCCTGATTTCAAAGAACATAAGACTTGTAATCGACTGAGTTCAGATAAGACTTTAAAATAATCAGCGACTTGAGTTAGAGCGGAAGGATTGAAAGTCATGATGGTAGAAGAAAGCTTTTACAATTTTTATTTTATGATAGCTTAACCATATCACATTACTATATAATGATATATCTAAAGCTAAATTAATTCCAATCTGAAATCAATTCTGAAATCAATTCTCAATTCCATTACGAGCGGAATGGGGTTTCTTGCTTGTCCTAATGCAGATGGCTATAGCTATAATTACTTTTCTGTCATTCTCCATACGCCATCCCATTCATCTTGAGGAGGGTTGAGAAGGAAATGCTGACAACGGGTAATATGGATATTCGCGGCTTTGTTTTGATGATCAAGTTCGAGAACTTCCGCAAACTCCGCGACAGCTTTACTAAACTTCCGCGCCAGATAATGTTCCCTTCCTAAGTGATAATGCTCAATAATTAGTGATTGAATATCACTAATCGGATCAGATTTTAAACCGATCAGTTCATAGACGCTCACGGGTTGATTTTTGCCCTTAACTTGAATGCGATCGAGTTCCCTAACCCAAATGCGATCGCCGCAAAGTTTATAGGTAGCCTCGCTAATAATCGCATCCGTGCCATATTGTTTACTGGCTCCCTCCAGCCGTGAGCCAAGATTCACACCATCACCGATCGCCGTAAATTCCATCCGTCTGGTGGAGCCAATATTGCCACTAATCACCGTATCAGAATTAATCCCAATTCCGATTTTGATGGTTGCCATATCCAGTTCTTTTTGATTTTGAGGCTTCAACTTTTCAATGCGCTTGATATTAAACTCTTGCAGACGATGGCGCATATCGATCGCCGTTTGTACTGCCATCCAAGCATGATCGGGAATTGGCAGGGGCGAACCAAACACCGCCATAATCGCATCACCAATATATTTATCGAGCGTGCCTTTATATTTAAAGACCGCTTCCACCATCGTTTCAAAATATTCATTTAACATCATCACCACATCTTCGGCGGTGAGGGATTCAGTAATGGTGGTATAGCTGCGAATATCGGAAAATAGCACCGAAACTTCCTTGCGATCGCCGCCCATTTTGGCATCACCACCCGCTAGAAGCTGCTCCGCAAGCTCTTGGGTCATGTAACGATACATGGTACTTTTGAGACGCTTTTCTTGGCTAATATCTTCCATGACCACGAGAGCGCCGCGCACACCTTCCCCTTCATCACCTTCCGACATCGTATTAATGGAAATATTAATGCTGTGCTGTTCACCATCGGTAGAACGGAGAGTTTGGTCGGGATAATATTGCTTGCGACTCTTATCATCGATACCACCCAAGCTATTATCAAACCATTTGGAAAAGTTGGCGGTTTCAATATTAATTAGTTCATATACCGATCGCCCTTCCAAATTATGACTATCGGCATTGCCCACACCTAACAAGTCATAGGCGCGTTCATTGGCGGCGATAATCTTGCCATGTTTGTCGGTGGAAATGACTCCATCGGACAGGCTTCGCAAAATGTCTTTTTGCATTTGCTGTTCCTGCTTGACCTTGGCGAATAACTTGGCATTTTCTAGTGCTACCCCTGCTTGGACGTTGAAAACCTTCATAAATTCTTCATCGTTACTATTAAAACTCGCCTTAAAGCGATCGGGGGCAGCAGGCCAGTTAATGGGGTCATATTCAAAAAATTCACCCCGTTGGACTTTATTTACCAGTTGGGTGACTCCGATTAACTCTTTATTGGAGTTAAAAATTGGCATACAGAGCAAACTACAGGTGCGATAACCATTAGCCTGATCGAATTTTTTAGAATTGTTAGCATCGGGATGATCATATAGATCGAAGGGAATATTTAATACTTCGCCTGTGGTGGCTACTCGTCCTGCAAAACCTACGCCCATCGGTACGCGCAGTTCCTTGGTTGTGCCATCTTGATTGACGATTTGAGTCCAGAGATCATTGCGATCGCGATCAATTAGCCACAATGTACTGCGATCGGCATTCATCAACAGTTTGGCTTCATCCATTACCTTTTTCAGGGTTGTCTCTAGGTCTAAACTCTGCCCCAGAGACATGGCGGCTTTCATCAAGGCATCGGCAGCCCGTTGTTTTTGGGCGGCGGAATAAAAAGCCTGAGAGCTTTCTAAAATTAGGCGCATCGATGGCGCAAATTGGGCAAATAGGGCTTGATCTTCTTCCGTAAAGCCGATGTTATCTACCCGATCTTCTAGAGGAATTGAGTGATCGTAAATTCGTAATTTATTAATCAGTTGCACCACGGCAACCAGTTGATCATTATCATTCAACAGAGGCATGGCGAGCATGGAATAGGTGCGATAACCTGTACGCTCAAATTGCTTTTTGGCTTGACCCGATCGCGGATCATCAAAAAAATCGAAGGGAATATTGATGATCTGTCCGTAGGTCGCCACTTCACCCGCGATGCTGGTGGGGTCGGTGGAAATGCGAATTTCAATGGTTTTACCCTTCTCGTCAGGGACATTGCTCCAGAGTTGATTTTTATCGGCATCTAATAAAAAAATTGTGGTGCGATCGGCGTAGAGCAATTCACCAATTTTGCCGCGAATCGCTTGGAGCATTTCATCAAGGATCACATCAAAATCGGTATTCAGCATTCCGAGAGTTTGATTAACAATCCTTAATCTTTGCTCAACATCACTCACGACTTGACTAAATTTTTCGGGGGTGAGTGGTGCAAGTACCGAGGCGAAACTACCTCCCTTGGGAACAGGTACGGCTAAAGAACTAACTTTGGTAATATCTTGATATTGTTCTTGTAAGGTTGACGAGGCGTGGGACAGGTTGCTGTGCTTGGCAGAGGGGGATTCACTTTCTGCAATCACATCAATCGTGGCGTTGGTGTCTGGAGATGGTACGCGAGAAGAGGGTGATTGTGTCATATCAGCACTAAGGTTTTCGGTTAGTCCCAACTTTAAGAGTCTTAAGGTTTGAGTCTTGAGGTTGTTTTAAGTACTCTTGTTCCACTTGCATATTTTTCTTGAGGGTTATGCAAAGCCGCTTTTAGTCTAAGAGAAAAATCCATACTAGCATCCATCAGATTGTGAGTGCAAACCCAGAAAGTTAAGGCGGTGCAAAACACCGCCATCCCATTAATGATCGTGTTTGAGGCGATCAGGATCAATACGGTTATTAATCATCTCGAAGAGGCGATCGCTAATATCAGTCGGTGTTTCCTCGGCATTGACCATAATCGAAATATCAGCTTGGGCATAGCGATCGCGCCTTTGTTCGTAGAGATCACTCAATTTTTGCAAGGGATCTTCAGTTTGGAGGAGGGGGCGATGGGCGGATTCAGTTTGGAGGCGATCGTACAAAATCTCAACGGGAACATCGATCCACACCACAATGCCATCATGTAAATGTGACCAATTGAGCGATCGCAGGACGATACCGCCACCTGTGGCAACCACTAAACGGGTATAGGCGGACACTTGCGAGAGTACTTGTTGCTCAAGATCGCGAAAGGTTTCTTCACCATCATCGGCAAAAATCTCAGAAATTGATTTTCCTGCACATTGCTCGATCAGGGGATCGGTATCGATAAAGTTGTAATTTAATTTGTGGGCTAAAAGCTGACCGACGGTACTTTTGCCAGCACCCATCATTCCAATCAAAAAAATATTCGTTCCGTTGAGCATTTGCTTAAATCTAGATATTAGAAGAGGCGGTACGTTGTACCGCCTCTTCTAATCATTCTACGAAAGTTGCTTAAAATCACCTAAAATCATTTATTGTCATCTTGACGCTTGTAGTGAAACTGTAAAAGAGTACGTTGTTGAATGCTAAACTCGCGCATGGTCTTGTCTCGCCAAGGTTTATTGATCGGTTTCGGAATTGTCAGCGCCGCCGCGATCGCTAATGCTTTATTTTCCCTAGAACATGATTGGCATTTGCTGACGATCACCACACTGATGACAGGGGGGACACTTCTATTTGTAAATCTGCGTCAGAGTTTGGCGACTGTCATTGATCAGCCAAAGGTGATTGATCGCAGTTTCTTATTTAAAGAGTTGCAACAGGTACAGAAGGCGATCGCCAAAATTGCTGATGCTAGTAAGCGCACAGCCTTAAGCGATCGCGCCCAGCAAATCGCTAGTAATTTACAAAAAAATAATTTTCAGATCGTTATTTTCGGCACAGGTTCCGCAGGCAAAACTTCCGTAATTAATGCTTTGTTGGGGCGCAAAGCAGGTAAAACTGGAGCCGCGATCGGGACAACGATC
>DCSN01000220.1 GCA_002325645.1 Pseudanabaena sp. UBA1465 | reverse complement strand
AATTAAGCGCTTTGCGCTTAATATTTAATTGCGTTCAGCTACTTATTGCCATATTTAAGATCTAAACTAGATATCTACACAAATTTTGACTGATTAACCATGAGGACAGTTACCTCGGTGCAACAATATCCCATCTTTGGTTCTGAGATTAAGTGTCCCCATTGTCGGCAAATTATTCCTGCCCTAATTTTAACTGACACCTATCTCTGTCCGAGGCATGGTGCTTTTGAAGTTGATACTAATGGCAAAGATTTAGTTCATTTACAATCCGATCGCCAATGGCGACTATGGAATGATGAATGGTATCGTCAGCATACCCACCCTGATGGAATTCGGTTTGAGATTCATGAAAATATAGACAGGCTATTTACTCAGGGCTATCGAATGCTCAAAGTAACTATTGCTCGGCGATATATGGACATGGTTAGCCCTTACCTTGAGTCCACTTCCACTGATTCGAGTGTGCAGCGTTTGTATGGCTTAACTGTAGAGTTTAGCCCTTCGGAAGCAGAAGAACCACGTTGGGGAGTTATTAACTTTGAGCTAGAAAAAGAACTAGGCGCACCCAAAGGCTATCCATACTTTCGTTCTTTTTAATAGATAAAAGCGGTGCGCCGCCTTTTAGTTGAATTACTAGAGAGGATCTTTTTCATTTTGCCAAATCGCACGGACTATCTTAATCTCATCGTAGGTATATTCTTCGCGGAGATGATCAAAAAGATTGCGGAGAGAATCACCGCCGATCGCTTCGAGAGCCTCATAAATTATTGATTGGCGATCTGGCGGCACAAGGCGATCGAGGTTAATGGCATAGCCAGCCTCAACTAGCTGGACTAGATGCGTCCATACGGTGGCGGGCTTAAGTTTGCGATCGCGAGCTATTTCATCGATATCTAAACCATTTTCATACATGGCTAAGGTTTCGCGCTGGGTACTTGCCTTAGATAGTTTTGATTTAGGCGTGATAGATTCCTGTGTCACCTTGGTATTATCAGCTTCACTAGGTTCCGCAGGTGGATATTTGAGATGATGTTCCAAAATAAGCGCAATAAAATCATCGGCATATTGTTCTAATTTTTTTGCGCCAACTCCCGATAAATTGGCGAAATCCTTGCGGCTGGTCGGTTGCTGCTCGGCCATTTGATTGAGCGTGGCATTACTGAAAATCACATAGGGCGGGACTTCCTGCTCATCGGCAAGATTTTTGCGTAATAGTCGCAAACGCTCAAACAGAATATCGATATCAACGGGTCTCTCACTAACATCATGACGCTCAGGAACTGGCGCAGATTCAACTTCCCTGACGATCGGCAAGAGGACATTACGCTGACCTCGCATGACTTCCCAACTGCGATCGTTAAGTTTGAGAATCGCATAGCCATCGGTGGTTTGAGTTAAGAAGCCTTGATGAATTAGCGATCGCGCCAGTTGTCGCCATTCGTCAAGACTGCGATCTTTGCCAATGCCATGAGTAGATAGATTTTCATGGCCATGCTGCAAGATTTTTTTATTAAGAGAACCGCGTAAAATATCAATGATCTGTCCTAAACCAAAGCGCTCTTTTACCCTTGCCACACAGGATAAGAACTTTTGGGCTTCCACTGTCCAATCATCCATTGGTTTGGGCGTAAGGCAATTATCGCAATTGGCGCAGTCACCATGAAAATGTTCACCAAAATAGCGCAGCAGAATTGTGCGGCGACAGGCTAAACCTTCGGCGTAGTCAACGACTTGACGTAATTGCTGCTGAGCAATTCTCTGTTCCGCTTCCAATGGTTCGTTAGTATAGGGATCGACTTTTTGAGCGATCAGATATTTGATCGTTTCTAAATCCTGATAGCCTAGAAACAAAGTACAGTGGGAATCTTCACCATCACGACCTGCGCGACCTGATTCTTGATAGTAACCCTCGATGTTTTTGGGCAAATCGTAATGAATCACAAACCGCACATCAGGCTTATTGATGCCCATCCCAAAGGCGATCGTGGCAACCATCACCTGCACATCATCGCGAATCCACCGTGTTTGATTTTCTTCCCTTTGCTTTGGGGTTAAACCTGCATGATAGGGAATTGCTTCAATACCATCTTCTCTTAATCGTTCCGCGATCTCGTTTACTCGTTTACGACTCAGACAATAGACAATTCCTGAGCCTTGATTTTTCTTGATTTGTCGCAAAAGATCCACATAGGATTTTTCTGTACCTTGTTTTGGAACTACTTCATAATAGAGATTATTTCGATTAAAACTGGCTATATGAATATAGGGTTGTTTTAGTTCCAATTGTTGACTAATATCTGCACGCACGCGCTCAGTTGCCGTAGCAGTTAGCGCAATTACGGGGACATCGGGATAGAGTTGGCGAATTTGCTTTAGTTGGCGATATTCGGGGCGAAAATCATGCCCCCATTCCGATACGCAGTGCGCCTCATCGATCGCAAATCCCGCAATCCCAATTTTATTTTTAACAATATTCAAAAATTCGATAAACTGCTCGGCAAATAGACGCTCAGGAGCCACATAGATTAATTTAATTGCTCCATTTAAAATTGCTTGCGATCGCTGATTACTTTCTCTACCTGACAGAGTGCTATTGAGAAAAGTAGCGCCAATCCCATTCTCTTTAAGGGCAGTAACTTGATCTTGCATTAAGGCAATTAATGGCGATACGACAATTGTTACACCCGTTTTAAGTAAAGCAGGCAATTGGAAGCAGATCGACTTACCGCCACCAGTGGGCATAATCGCTAAGGTGTCCTGCCCTGCTAAATTTGCTTCAATAATTTCGCGCTGTCCCGCCCGAAAGGAGTCATAACCAAAGTATTGTTTTAGGGCTTGCTGTAGAGCATTATTATTTGTCATATTTACTTACCAATACAGAATCGGCTGAAAATTTGATCGAGAACTGATTCCGTAACTTCTTCGCCTGTAATTTCCCCGATCGCACCAATGGCGGCTCTGAGATCAATTGTCCAAAAATCAAGCGGTAGCTGATCGGCAATCGCGATTTGGACATTATCTAAAGACTGCACAACCCTTAACAAACAAGCCTTCTGGCGTTGATTAATCGCTACATCAAGATTAGCGGCGACGATCGCATCCTGTTGAATACATTTGAGAATTGCCGATTCTAAATCTTCGATGCCCTGATTTTGAGAAGCTGTGGTTTTCACGATCGGAATGCCCTCACCCCCAGCCCCTCTCCCATAGGGAGAGGGGAGCAAATTCTGACTCCCCCTCTCCTGCGGGAGAGGGGGAGTCAGGGCAAGATCGATCTTATTCATCACTAAAATTACGGGGCGATCGCTAACAATGTCATAAATCTCCGTATCCTTCTCGATCCAACCCACACTGGCATCAATGACCATTAACACCAAATCCGCAGACTGAGCCGCTTGCCGCGATCGCTCTACGCCTATTTTCTCGACAATATCTTCTGTTTCTCGAATTCCTGCCGTATCGAGAACTTGAATGGGAATACCCCCAACTACTAATTGGGAATCAACCACATCGCGGGTAGTACCAGGTAAATCCGTGACGATCGCGCGATCGCTGCGACTCCATGCGTTTAATAAACTAGACTTACCGACATTAGGACGACCGACAATTGCTACTTTCAAGCCTGTGCGTAATAGCTCACCGCGATCGGCGGTTGCCAAAATCTGTTGGGACTCCTGCGAAACAATATCAATTTCCGCCTTCACCCATTCCCCATCGAGGGGTGGTAAATCATCCTCAAAATCAATCCTCGCCTCAATTTCTGTTAAGACATTCAGGCATTTATCACGCAAATATTTTAGAGATTGGGCGAGTTTACCGCGCAAAGAGGCGATCGCCGATTGAGCCGCCTGAGCAGACTTTGCCCCCACCAAATCATTAATACTTTCAGCTTGGGTCAAATCAATCCTGCCATTGAGAAAAGCTCGCAAGCTAAATTCTCCCGCCTCCGCCAGTCTTGCCCCATGCTCTAAACAGAGATTTAGCACCTGCTGCACCGCCATAATTCCCCCATGACAATGAAATTCCACGACATCTTCACGGGTAAAAGAACGCGGCGCTTTCATTAAAAGCAACAAACTCTCATCAACGACAGCATTATTTAAGGGATTGATCACATAACCATAGAGAATCCGATGGCTCTCCCAAATTTGCTTACCACCTGCATGGAATATGGTTTTGGCGATCGCCACTGCACGATCGCCTGATAAGCGCACGATACCCACACTGCCCTGTTGTGGAGAAATAGCTGTAGCGATCGCCGCGATCGTATCCGATAGACTCATTCGTAATTTTTATAAAATTGAAATTAAGCTATAGCCTTTTACGAGGAAAAAGCTGTAATACTATTCATTCTACATTACCCACATGGCTGTCGCCAGTTTAGTAAGCCTTTTAAAACCCCCTCTGGTTTCCTGCCAATTACCTCAGATCAACCAAAGCAAAATTTCATTTTTTTTAACTAAATCTTCCTTCATTAAGATTTAGAATAGAAGTGGGATAAAAAACAAAAGTTAGTTCCGCAGTAATAGGGGAAAACTTGCAATGTCTTGAAAGATATTGAAACTTGTTCATTTATAATCGATTTCCCACCGATTTTCGGATTAATTTTGCATCTGGATTTTATTGAATTATGCTTATATCTACCAATGGTGATTTACCTATTTGCCCAGAAAACTTGAGAAATTTCTCCAAGAAAATAGCTATCAGAAAATCATCTAAAAAGAAAATCCAAGAATCTTTAGGATTACATCAAGCGATTTTGGATAGTGCCAACTATTCGATTATTGCCACAACGGTTGAGGGGGTAATTTGTGCTTTTAATAAAACTGCTGAGGGTTGGCTAGGCTATTCAGCATCAGAAATTGTGGGCAAGGTAACTCCCGAAGGTTTTCACGATCGCGAAGAAGTCCAACAAAGAGCGATCGCTTTAACAGCAGAATTAGGATATCCTATCGCCGCAGGATTTGAAGTTTTTGTCGCTAAGGCGAAATTGGGACAGATAGAAGAAAGTGAATGGACATATATTCGCAAAGATGGTTCGCGATTTACGGTCATGCTTTCTATCTCTACATTGCGAAATCAAGACGATGAGGTTACAGGTTTTCTCGGTATTGCCAATGACATCACTAGCCGAAAACAATCTGAACAAGAATTACAAAAAATATTACACGAATTAGCTTTCCAAAAATTTGCTCTCGATCAAGCAGCAATTGTGGCGGTGACTGATTTGCATGGACATATCACCTATGCCAATAGCAAATTCTGTGAGATTTCTGGCTATAGCCAAGCAGAAATTCTAGGCGAAAATCACCATATTCTTAATTCTAAATATCACGCTCCAGAATTTTTTGCAAATCTATGGGATACGATCGCCAGTGGCAAAGTCTGGCGCGGTGAAATCCGTAATAAAACTAAGAGTGGAGAATATTATTGGACAGATAGCACGATCATTCCTCTACTAGATGATCATCACAAGCCGATGCAGTACTTGGCGATTCGTTTTGATATTAGCGATCGCAAAAAAGTTGAAGATACTTTGCGTTTAAGGGAAAGAGCGATCGGTGCAAGTCATAATGGTATCGTGATCACAGATAGCCACCTCCCCAATAATCCCATTGTCTATGTCAACGAAGCCTTTACAAAAATCACTGGCTATTCTGAAAGTGATGTCCTAGGTAAAAATTGCCGTTTCTTACAAGTCGATGATGTATTTCAACCTGAGAAAGAAATTATCCGTTCAGCAATTTTAGGCAACAAACCTTGCACCGTCGTCATTAGAAATTATCGCAAAGATGGCACATTGTTTTGGAATGAATTAAGTATCTCGCCAATATTTGATCAGTTTGGTCAAGCCACTCACTATATTGGCATTCAGAGTGATATTACAGAACGGAAAGAAGCGGAAAAAGACTTAAAAAGACAAATGCGCCTTACCATTCTCCTCAATCGAATTACGGATGAGATTCGGCAAAGTCTTGATGTAGACAGTATTTTTCAAACTGCGGCTCACCAGATTCAGTTGGCTTTTCATGCTAGTCGTTGTCTAATTTATCGCTTAGAATATTCAACCGATCATAATAACCAAGAGATCAAAAATCAAGAGCTATTAGCACAACCAAATATCTCTTTAATGTCGGAGCAACTAGCTCCCAAGATTTTTTCCGTAAAAGATATTGAATTGCCCTTATTAAATAGTAAGTTTGGCGATAAAATCTCAAAGCAGGATCAAGTGATCTCTGTTACTAATGTTTATGCGGAAACTGAATTAGAAGAATTTAGTGATTTATTTTATCGAATGCAATTGCGATCGCTGTTAGCAATCCGCACTTCTTCTCATGGATTAACTAATGGCATTATTGTACTGCACCATTGCAATAGCTTTCATGAATGGACAACTGAAGAAAAACAATTGTTAGCGGCAGTCGCTAATCAAGTAAGCATTGGTCTATCGCAAGCACATTTATTAATCCAAGAAACTCGCCAAAGAGAGCAACTAATTAAACAAAATACGGAATTAGAAGAAGCAAAAATCATCGCGGAAGCGGCAAATCGATCAAAAAGTGAGTTTTTGGCAACTATGAGTCATGAAATTCGCACTCCCATGAATGCAGTAATTGGAATGACAGGAGTTTTACTCGATACAAATTTAACTAAAGAACAACGTGAATTTGTTGCTATTGTGCGAAATGCTGGTGATACATTACTCACAATTATTAATGACATTTTAGATTTTTCTAAAATCGAATCTGGGCATTTAGAATTAGAAGAACAAACCTTTGATTTACGAATTTGTCTAGAAGATACAATTGAGTTGCTATCAGCAAAAGCCGTTGAGAAGGGCATCGAATTAGGGTATTTAATCCATCCTGACGTAGAGTTGATCGTAATTGGTGATATGGCTAGATTACGCCAAGTCTTAGCAAATTTGATTGGCAATGCTATTAAATTTACTAGTCGTGGCTCCGTAAATGTTTCGATTACCCAATCAACGATATCCCATTGGGAGCGCTGCGATATCCATAATCATCTAGAAGAGTCTCAATTATTGCGAACAATTCAATTTGCTGTCAAAGATACAGGGATTGGCATACCTAGCGATCGCCTCTATCGATTGTTTCAACCCTTTAGTCAAGTAGATGCTTCAACCACCAGACAATATGGCGGCACAGGCTTAGGTTTAGCAATCAGTAAGCATCTATGCGAACTCATGGGTGGAACCATGTGGGTGGAAAGCAATATCCAAACAGGTTCTACCTTCTACTTTACAATTACCGTCCCTGTAAATCCTGTAGAACAGGTTCCCACAAATAAAATTAATGATTCTTTAGGAACGTCAAAATCACTTATAGACAAATCACAAGACATTAATCATTTAATTAATCAAGGAATCAAGGAATCTGATCCTAATCAAAAACGCCAAAATTATGCGTTTAATCCGCGCATGGCAAAAAATCATCCATTGCGGATTTTATTAGCAGAAGATAATGTGATCAATCAAAAAGTTGCCATTCATATTCTGCAAAGGTTGGGCTATCGTGCTGATGTGGCTGCCAATGGATTAGAAGTATTAGCGGCACTCTCGCAACAAGCCTATGATCTGATCTTTATGGATATGCAAATGCCAGAGATGGATGGGTTAGAAGCAACAAAAAAAATATATGAAAATTGGCACAATGGTAAACTTACTAATAAGCCCAGTATCGTCGCCATGACTGCCAATGCCATGCAAGGCGATCGCGAGGTTTGTTTAGCCGCAGGTATGGATGACTACATCAGTAAACCAATTCACAACTCTGAACTTGTGCGTGTATTATCAGAATGTCAATCAACTATCCCATCTATGTCTTTACATTCATCATCAATTAATATGACGGCCCTTCATGAAGTTGCCAATGATATTGGTGGTGAAGATCCTGCATTTTTGATTGAATTAATTGATAGCTATCTAGATAATACCCAATTGCTACTTCAAGATTTATATACTAGTCTTTCCCAACAAAATTTCGAGCTAATGCTGCGTACAGCCCATACCTTAAAGTCTAGTAGTGGTGTAATTGGTGCTGAAGATCTAGCAGAACTATGTCGTGAATTAGAAACAAGTCTTCGCGGTAACAATTACAATGATTTAGATATTAAAATCAATGCGATCGCTAATGAGTATATAAGCGTGAAATCAGATTTGGAAAATGAAAAGTATAGTTAATTAATTTAATTATATTTAGTATTATTAGGGAATAGCAGTACAATAAAGAACCAGTTTTTGGGTAACGAAGAAAAGCTGTGTTACCCAAAAACTGGTTCTTTA
>DCSN01000004.1 GCA_002325645.1 Pseudanabaena sp. UBA1465 | reverse complement strand
TCGGGAAACATCTCAAAATCGGCGATGGTGAGGGCGATTACGGGTTGAAGATCGGTGTATTCGTCGCCGATCGCGAGTTGATTGGTGTAGGTTTTGGCGGCGTTATAGAGGATGCGTTTCTGAAATCCTTCGATGTTTAAGACTTGCATCTCAATGATGACGGTGCTGTTTTGGCGATCGCTGTCAGCGATCGTGGCTTTGATGTCTAGGTAGGTATCTTTGAAACCTCGGATACGGGGGGTAAGGTGGGGATTGAGAATTTCTAGATCGATGATGGTGTTGTTACCTTCATAAAGGATGGCATTGAGAAAGCTGATCAATATATCATGACTTTGTTCGGAGCCAAAGATTTTTTTGAAGGCGTAGTCGGTTTTGGGGTTGATAAAGCGCATGATGCTAATTGGGTTACTGGTTAAAAATATCTATTTCGATTCACTAAACGCCGTTCCTATAATCGGTTTCTTTGTTGGTTGTTGAACATTATATTGACTTGATTCAGTTTCTTCTGTTTGTAGTGGAGTGAATGCCGAACCTACATTAGTTTTTTGTTTCTCCACAGCATTACTCTTACCATCAGATATATTTTTAGCAACTTCCTGAATGTCATTATTTACAATTTGAATATCCGCTTTCCTTATTTCAGGATCAGATGATGTTAATTCTGCGGTTGCTGATTCGTCTGGCGAAGTTGGACGAAAAGCATCGCCAAGATGACTAGAGGAGCTAGGTTTTGTCAAATTAGGATCAGATGATATTACTTCTGTGGTTGCTGATTTTTCTGATGAAGTTGGACGGAAAGCACCGCCAATTGCTTGAGGAGAGGGTTTAGGTTTTGTTAAGTCTGGCACGATCGCAAATTCAGCTACAACTCTAATGTCAGATGTTAGGGCGATCGTAAAAGGAGTTTTGACAACATTAATAATATCACCAGTCCAACGACTAAAGCGCCATTTGTCTGAAACGCTCCAAGCATTAATCTCTACAGATGTCCCCAGAGGGTGATCACCAGCACCGCTAACTCCGACAAATTTTTGGGCTTCAGATGGATAGATCTCAATTTGGATGGAGCCGCGTAATTTTGGTGTTTTTTTGTAACGGGCGATTATTTTTAAATTCTTCTCAATCATTAGATCGATGCTGTTATTGGATTGCACAATATCGCCATCCCAGCCAATAAATTCCCAGTCAGGGAAAGCGATCGCCTTAATATTAACCTGTTTCCCTTCGGCATACTTACCACCGCCTTCGACTCTACCTGCTTCGGGCGGATCTAGTTCGATTTCAAGTATATGTTTAGGAATAATGCCGCCGCTAGATTGCGGTTCTAGTTTAATCTCGGTTTCTGTTACTTCGACCAAGTTTGCATCATCATTAGTTTCTGTCGCATTAGAAAAGGCATCTATTAAAGCTTTTTTTAGTTCTTCAAAGAGGTTACGCATACGTTTAAATCGCTGATTGCGATCGGGGTTGGTTGCTTGGAGATACCATGCTGAGCTGCAAATATTGGGAAACCAGTAAGCGACAGTTTTGGCAAAGGCGTAAGTATCAATTGTGTCTTTAGATTTATTTGCTGAGTCAGCATTAGCTATTTCGGGTGGTAAGAAATCACCGCAATCTTTGATTGCGTCTCGATTGCCTTGCAGAATAAATGGCGCGTAGCCAAATCCGTTTAAATAAACTTTATTGTCTTTGAGAAAAAAGCTTTTAGGATTAATTTGTCCATGAATTAATTTTTTGTTATTGAGAATATGTAGTAGTTCGGATGCTTCAGACAAGTATTTTAAAATTAACTCAGGATCAAAATCTTTTGATAAGTCTAAAATACTGCTAAAAGATTCAGGATACACGATTACAAAAGGTAAATCATTATTTGAGATGACTTGTTCGGGGGGGATAATTCCTTCGCGGCGCACATTTTTAAGAGCATCAAAATAATCGAATGCTTCTTTGATTTGTGCTTTTGGGTAATTATTTAAAAGGATTTGAATGGTATGAGCTTGTTGTGTTTTTAAATTCACTGCCCCAATCCATTGATATAAATGGGATTCTTTCAGAGCTTTAATTAGCTCATATTTTCCTGCGATTACTTGTCCAACTTTGATTTGATTTTTCATAGTAAACATATCCCTGATAAAGATTGATAACAGTATAAACAACGCCGATTAGGGAGGGATCTTGGTAGTGTGTTACTGCTCCCAAAAATCAACATTAATCATCGTGTCGATATCACGCTCGAACTGCCATTGATCAGGAAACTTAACAAGCTTATATCCCTTTTCTTTACGAATTTCTTCAAGAGCATCAACAAAAGCTTCATCAAATATTTCAGTGAAATAATTTTTGAGGCTAGGAGACAATTTAAGCGCCCGTTTCAGTCGTTTTCTCTGTTCACGAATTGTATTCTCCCAGCCATTAAACTCTTGAGGCATATCTACAAACATCCGCTTGAGTAAATGCTCTAAGAGAGTAGCCAAACGGTTATATATTTCGCTCCTTTCAGATGTTCCCAAGCTCTCAATCTCCTCGATTAGATTCTCTAAATCTACATGGTCAAAATCTTTCATCTTTAACTTTTCTGTCGTTTCTTGTACCCATTGGTAAAAGTCACGATCATACAAGGTTGTTTTTGATGCAATCGTTATCGTCATGTATTTTTGCTCCTTTACTATTGGTGCGATCGCAATTATCGCATCTTTATTCTACGGGTAATACTTTTCAGTCTCTTCTCGAAACTCCCATGCAATAATCTAGGCATAGCCAAAGGAATCCCCCCAGCGATCGCCATTTATCTCGACAGTAACCGTGACATTTTGTTCTGTATCAACTTTGAATATCACCATAATGTCTAGGGATTCAGCTTTGGCAGGTGGCAAATCAATCTTGATCGTGCCAATCTTTGCGTTATCTTTGACATCGGGCGCAGAACCCTGATAGACATTAATGTCGAGCGATGTCATATCATCTACATCATTGGTAAATAACTGACTGCGTTCTGAAGGTGTCGGTTGGTTAGCGGCAATTAACTCAAAGAATTTACCGCCAGCTTTTTCTAAGCCCAAGGCATGACAAGTACGGGTTTTGACCTCGATCTCGCGTCCAAAAATTTCGCGATCATCTAAGTACGCTGCATACATGGCTGCACCTTCGGCAACGCATAGGGAAGGATTGATATTGCCATAGACTTTTTCTTCGCCAATCAAGTCACAAACTAAGGCTTTCATGCAAGGAATACGACTAGAGCCGCCGACCAAAATTACTCGGTGCATATCTGATGGACGCAAGTTGGCGACAGCCCAAAGTTTCTGAACGATCGCATCAATCTTTTTTGTGTAAGCCTGAATAGATTTCTCAAAGTCATCGCGGGTAACTTTGATATCGATATGCTTGCCAGGAATTACATCTGTCACTGTGATATAAGTGTCAGAAGCAGATGATAGAGTGATTTTCGCTTCAACAGCTTGCTCCATAACTTTCTGTCTAGCTTTATTGTGATCAATCGCTGATAATCCAGATAAACTGACTCCTCCTTTTTCTAAAACTAAATTGTATAGACATTCATCAAAATCCATCCCACCCAAGCGATCGTCTCCGCCTGTTGCTAAGACTTCAAACACTAGCTTCTTAGGTGTTTGATGCAGGCAAAATAGAGTTAAGTCAAAGGTTCCACCGCCAAGATCAAACACTAAAATATTTTCTTTGATCTCTTGGTCTGGACTAGCTTGAACTAGTTGCCAAGCATAGGCAAGAGAGGCGGCAATCGGTTCTTGAATTAAACCAACTAACTCGATATCTGCAATCTCTGCGGCTTTGCGAGTGTGGGCGCATTGATGAGCCTTGAAGTAATAGGGAACGGTGACAATTGTGCCGCGACTTTTAAAGCTCCTTCCATCGCCGTGCTGTTTGGCAACATCTTGATATAACTCATGCAGGAGTTTTGCGGAAAGATCGACAGGAGAAAAGCTCTGTCCGCCAATGGAGATAACTTGCGATGCATCATCCATCATCCGCTTTACGCCAATTACAACATTTTCAGGCGATACCAATCCTTTTCTATAGGCAAGTTTACCAAATAGAATTTCTTTGTTTTTTGGGTCGCAATATATAACTGACTGGAGCGTTTCTCCAGAGATGCTGTGCTGATAGTGCCGAGGTTCCTGCCGTCTTTCGTGCCAGTAAGCGATCGCGCTAAAAGTCGTTCCCAAATCAATTCCAATAACTGGTTTTAAAGCATCGTCTGCCATATCTTGTATTCTCCTAAGGATAAATAATTTACTTGTTCTTAACGACCACAACTTGGGCATTTCGCAATAGCAGCGATCGCTCCGCTACTTTGTACTCATAGCCCTTTCTAGTGACTTCCTTGATATGTTCATGCTCTTTGGTGTCATCTGGCTCTGCTCCAATTGGCTCATGGCGATCGTAGTCAACTGGTTGATCAACTTCTGCTTGCATTACTGTTATATCTAGACTATTGAGAGCCTCAAGTAAAATAGCTTCTAGGTCGCTGTAGGTTTGCAGCCAATTTGATAGCTGTTCTTGATAGCTTGAGGTTTGATAGCTCTCTTTTAAGTCTATTACTAGGTGTTCAGCATAGGGCTTACCATCATTGATTCCATCCAGAGCAGGTAGCAACTTTTTCTCAATGAAGTGTAACCATTGTTTTTGCAACTTCTCAGACGAGTCGCGCCATTCACGGATAGATTTATATCTCGCGTCACCTGCTTCTTTTAAATTTTTAGCAAGAATCTGTTTAGCTTGATTTTTATCAATTTGCTGCGATCGCAGTAGCTCAACAAGATCAGACATTCGCAATCTAAATAAATGCTCTGATAGCGGATTAGGTTTGTTCAACATTTCCAATGGGTCTCGCAAACGTTCTAGCATCCGATTACTCAACTTCAGGCTTTCGTATCGGCTCTGCAAGCTTTTGTAAAGTGATGGTGTCTCAGTCTTGAACTTTTCCATTAGCTCGTCACACCGTTTCATGCGATCGCCACATTTATCAATGGCAAATAATCCCAATTTAGAAAGTGCTTCAGTTTTAGACTGCCACAATTTGGCTTGGTCTATATAACCTTGGCATTCTTGCTCATCTTCACTCAAGCTTTGAGCATCTTGTTTGAGCGTTTCTTGAATCAGTTCGTCAAATTCAGATTTTGACATCTTTTCAAGTTCATTCAAGCGTTCTTTTACTAAATTCAACTCTTCTTTTACTGAATCTAGCTCCTTACTCTGTTCATCATATTTTCCCAGCAGATCCTCGTATCTAGCAGAAAGATTGGAAGTTTGAGCAAGACTTGTATTGATACGTTCAGCAATGACTTGATTAAATTCACCTTGCGTATAACGTTGGACAGATTTGACTTGAGCGGGGAGTTTAGTGTTTGACTCCATCTGCACTGAGTCTTTCGCAGCAATGTCTTCAGACTCTTTGGGATTGTCTTCATCAGCAAGGGTATTCAATCTGTTCTCTTGAGATATAGAAGCATCTCCTGAGCCAATCGGATCATCGGTTTGAGTATTTACACTGATATCGTCAGATTCTGCACTATCACTGCTGATTTTAATAACTTCTTCAGGTAGATCATTCTCTTGGCTCACCGTTTCACTTTTGGCAGTCAAAGCGTCAGAATTTTGTGCAGTTTCATCAATCATTGCCACATTTTCAGACTGTTCTTGATTGTTGTCACCAATTTCTGCTCCATTGTCCAGACTTGTAGATAAGTCTGAATTAGAATCATTCTTTTCTGTACTCATGGTTGTGTATTCTCCTAATAATTTAGTTTTGAGTTAAGAGCGCTTGATTTCTAAAGCACCACCGACACCTGATGTCGATTCAGCTTTTACTTTGAGTAGATTTTGCTGATCGAGTTCAAAGGTAATTGTGACGATTTCTGCTCCTTTGGGCTTGGCTGGAATTTTGGTAATCAGAAACTCACCAATGCAAGTTACGCCTTCTTCATAGACATATTCTTTCTCATCGCCAGACTGAAATACACTAATCCGCATCTCAGTTTGGTTGTCGCGTTGAGTCGAATAATCTTTGGTAACACAAAGAGGCACATCCGCAGGAATTTCTAAACCCTTGGTAATCACCTTATTGAAAAGGCGATCGCGTGTTTCGATACCCAAATTTAGAGTGACGATATTATCAATCACCAATGAACTTGCCAGTTGTGGTTTGCTGTCAGGATCATCTGGCACATTAAATGTTGCCGCAAAACTAGCGGCTCCTGCGGCAACGACTGTATCGGGATCGATATCACCATAAGGCTCTTTGCCAAAAATTTCAGTAAGCATCTCACGAACTAAAGGCACTCTTGTGGAACCACCAACGAGAATGATTCGCGAGATATCATCAATGGTCAATCCTCCAGTTGTAAGGGCTTTCTCGACCGCTTCTTTAGATTGCAATAAAAGAGGGAGAATTGCATCGTTAAAGTCACTGCGCGAGATTTCCATTTCTAGATTGTGGACAGTTCCCGATTCATCTTTAATTAGACTAGGAATTTCCATTAGAGTTTTTTGCGATTCACTCAGTTCACACTTGGCTATTTCAGACTTGTCTTTCAGCTTTTGTTGGGCATCACGCAAAGCTTTTTTAGAAACACCCTGATCTTTTTTAAGATCTAGTAAATCAATCCCTGATGCTTCATGGAATCTTGCTGCTGCAATTTTCATGATTTCGTAATCAAAATCATCGCCGCCCAATTTTTGGACTCCTTCTTTGCCTAAAATCTTAAATTTGGCAAGTCCTTCACCTGTCGAGTCCACGCGCAAGATCGAAACATCAAATGTGCCGCCGCCCAAATCATAAATCAAGATGGTTTGATCGCGATCTTTTTCGAGGGCATAGGCGATCGCGGCGGCGACAGGTTCTTCAATCAGGCTGATTACTTCTAAACCCGCAAGTTTAGCGGCTTCGATAGTGGCATTTTTTTGGTTGTCATCAAAGTTGGCAGGGATGCAAATCACAGCATAGCGGGGCGTACCTTGCAAGATGTCCATGCTGGTTTGTTGAGAACCCATCACTAGTTTAGTCAGGATGAATGCTGAAATGTCAGTGGCTGAATAAGTCCTTTCGGGACGATTGGGAAATTCTTTGCTCCAAGGTTTGCCATCCTCACCGTCCTTGCCGATTACTCGTTTAATCGAAGCAACTGTATTGTCTGGGTCAATCAACATCCGCGATCGCGCTTGTTTGCCAACTAATGTGGTTTCTTTATCGACAATACTCACCACAGAGGGCAGGGTGTTGCGCCCATCATCAACTTTGAGGATCTCGACTCGTCCTTTATGATAAACGGCGATCGCGGAGTTAGAAGTCCCTAAATCAATACCAACAATGTATGTGCTGTTCTTTTCAACTAAAGCCATGAGAATTTCCTCGTTTTTAAAATTAGTGTTTTAGATTCGGGTTAGTTAGTTAACGCTAAATTAGTGATTTCAACAGCGATGCTGTCTAGCAAACTGCCAAAATTGACACTTCCTCTTGATTGATGAATATCCCAAAATTGACCGCCTGTTGCAGTTGCCAGTTTTTCGTGACAACTATTTGCCACACCCACAACATACAAACAAACCTGTCCACCTTTGAGAATATTCATAATCTGCGCGATCGCATTGGCATCATTACCAACTTCATCACTAATCAAAATACCAATTTTTAAGCGATCGCCTCTTGGAAAAGCTTTCACAAAAGCATTGATCGTAGGTATAGTGTCATTAGCGCCAACATAGCAACCAGCACCGCCAAGCCTACCAATTTTCAATCCAGCAATTGCCGTAGGAAACTTTTTCGGTTCCATTGGACCAAAAATTTCCCATTGATAACCAATTCCAAATGATAGATCAAAATCTACTAGTCCTAATTGACAGTCAACACCTAAGCTAATTACGCGCTCGGCAAAATCCAAACAAGAACGTTTGACCCCTTCTAATTCACTGCTCATGCTGCCTGAAGTATCCACAAGAAAGATAATATCCGCCTGTGGTGCGGCTTCTGGTAATTCATCTTCACGGCTTACTAAATTGACATCCAGAGTTTGTTGACTGCGAAGATTGCTACAGGTTGCTGTTACCAATAACAAATCTGAACTATCCATCTGAAACTGCACGGCAATTTTGGGCTGCCCCACTGGTGCTGGTGGAATCCCTTCTAATCGAAACCCGCCCACAAAAGTATTGTCTTTACAATTAGTTGCCTCACCTTGAAAAATTGAAATATCAACTGATTTCTGATTGACTCGAAATGTGGTGAACTCCTGCGTGAGCGTGGCAGGAATCGCAGTATTTTTGGGAATCAGCACCTTGAAAATATCTAAATCTTTACCCTTAGAAGCTCGTAAGCCAAGACTAAAGGGCGTGACATTAGAAAATTCAATCGGGGTGAGATCTTCTTCAGGAGAAGATAAACTACCCGCCACGATCGCTGCACCCTGCGCCACAACTTCATCAACCCGATCAGAAATAAACGGCTCTTTGATGGTTTCAGCAATGCGCGATCGCACTAACTTATTGCGTGTCGAACCACCCACCAAAATCACGCGATCAATGTCATCAGGAGTTAACTTTGCCGCCTTTAAGACAGCGCGAGTTTTGGTGATCGTGCGATCGACTAATGGCGCGATCAAACGATTATAAGTATCAATCGTAATTTCTTCATCTAAGGCAACACCCAAGATTTCAGGAATTGTGATTTGGGTGCGATTGCTTTGGGAAAGTTCGATTTTGGCTTTTTCAGCAGCCTCTTTTAGTCGCTGTTTAGCAACCAAAATTTCGTGCGGTGTTCCTAATTGCTTATTTTTATTACGCCCTAGCAATGTATCCAAAAAGCTTTCTAGATCAAACTGCGATCGCTTTTTGAGAATACTAATCAAATGTTCAACCAACACTAAATCAAAATCATCACCACCGAGGTTAAAGTCACCATCCACAGCGATCGCCTGAAAGCGATTACCCTTAACCGACAAAACCGACACATCAAAAGTACCTCCGCCTAAGTCATACACCAAAATCGTTTGATCCTTGCCGCGATCAAGCCCATAACTAATCGCCGCCGCCGTTGGTTCGGGCAGTAGTTGCAAAACCTTAAAACCTGCGGCTTCACCTGCCAGTTTGGTATCCCGCTTCTGATTGTTATTAAAGTAAGCAGGAACCGTGATCACGGCTTCAGTTACAGTTTCTCCTAAATGCTTTTCCGCAGCGATTTTGAGTTGGCCCAAAACGATCGCCGCCGCATCCATCGGTGTGTAAACTTTATTGCCAATTTGCCATTCAGTTTTGCCATCACCAATAAAGCGCTTTGCCGAAACAATCGACTGCTCTGGTTCTAGTTCGGCTCTTTTTTTGGCAGCTTGCCCCACGAGCAACGCTCCATCAGGGCGCACCGAAAGAGCAGAAGGCATCGTGGCTCGTCCATCGACAGCGATCGTTTCAACATTGCCCCGCCGCCAGACACAAGCGACAGAGTTAGTTGTACCAAGGTCTATACCTATTGAATAACCCATATTTATAACTCTAATTAATCGCAATACTCTGAATCTTAATGAAGCGCATTTGGGAGCATCTCACTTTGGAACTAAGCATAAATACTTATAACGAAACCTCAACGTTTTAGGCTTAAACAATAAAGAAAATATTATGAATATCATTTATTTATCGCATATTGCCAATACTAAAAACAACGATTTTAGGCACTTTTGATGCTAAGTATAATTACTCATCGCCAAAGTGAGATGCTCCC
>DCSN01000140.1 GCA_002325645.1 Pseudanabaena sp. UBA1465 | reverse complement strand
GCCTCGATTTGCAAACTCTGGAAACTCAGGGAACCGACGATTTAGGCAGTTTAGATAGTAACTTTGTGTATTCCGCTCACTGCAAGCGCGACCCGATTACTGGGAATATTTTTAACTTTGGAATTACCTATGGTGCGACTACAAAGTTAAATCTGTATAAAAGCGATTTTACTGGCAAAGTCGTACAAAAATCAACTGTTGCCTTAGATGGAATTTACGCGCTCCACGATTTTGTTTTGGCGGGAAAGTATCTAATATTTTTTGCCCCGCCGATGCGAATCAAAATTTTACCAGTGTTAGCTGGAATTAGCAGTTACAGCGACTCTTTTGAATGGAAACCGGAGTTAGGAACGCAGATATTAGTTATTGACTCTGAAACTCTATCTTTAGTTAGTCGCAACAAAACCGAGGCTTGGTTTCAGTGGCATTTTGCTAACGGTTTTGTCAAGGAAGATGGTGAGGTGGCGGTAGATTTTGTGCGCTTTTCTGACTTCAAAACAAATCAGCGATTGAAAGAAGTAGCGACAGGTGAAACTCGCACCGATGCGGAGGGTACTCTGTGGCGAGTGCATCTAAATCCTGAAACTGGGAAAGTGACAGCAGCAGAAGAATTGTTAGATCAAGCTTGCGAATTTCCGGTTGTACCTGCTTCGGAAATCGGGCAAGAATCGCGGTATATTTATCTGGCAATGTATCGTCCAGGCTGTGATATTGTGGCGGAACGTTTCGGTGCGATCGCCCGTTTGGACACGCAAACCCGCAATCTCACAATTGCCGACTGCGGCGAAAATCGCTATCCCGCAGAACCCATCTACGTTCCAGATATTTACTCGGAAAAAGGTTGGATAGTAACAGTGGTTTATGACGGCAATTCTGATAAAAGCGAAGTCTGGATATTTGACAGCGACGGGATCGATCGCGCTCCTGTTTGTCAGCTAGAATTGCCTAGTGTCATACCTTTGGGCTTTCATGGCACTTGGAAAAATGCTGTATGAGCAGATTGTAAAGAAGTGTTGCGGAAGATTTATTAAAAATTGTTGTCACTTTAGCTTCTAGTTGTTAAGGTGTGTGTAGAGAGCAAATCCTTATATATAGGAGGTGTGGAATTTATGCTCTACATTGCTCAAAAATCCAGTGCCTTTTCCCCGCGAATGGAACTCCCGGCTACACAGGCGAAGTCCGCCAATCAAGGGCGCATGAAATTCGCGGGGAAAAGGCCAATTCCGCCAATCCAGGCGAATGAAATTCGCGGCTACACAGGAAAAGTCCGCCTGCGCGGACTCAAGAAAAAACCGCCAATCAAGGGCGAATGAAATTCGGGTGTACACAGGCCAAGTCCGCCAATCCAGGCGAATGAAATTCGCGGCTACACAGGAAAAGTCCGCCTGCGCGGACTCAAGAAAAAACCGCCAATACCGGCGAATCGAATGAGCGGCTACAGAGGCCAAGTCCGCGCAACGCGAGACTAAAGAAAGAGGGAAATTAAGCCAAAGTTGGTATGATTTCTCACCTTGTTTTCCCATCTCAGGTTTGTCTGCTTGAAAGAGGTTTACTTATCAGATTACTGACCAATTTCTGGCAAATCAAAGTTTAGTTAAACTCACGGGCACGTAGGCGATTCAAAAGTTTTGAGTTAACTCCACAAAATTCATAACTCGCAACTTATAACTCCGTGCGCGGTGAGCTTCAGATTTAGAGGATTTAATCTATGCAGCTTCAAGGAAAGACAGCTCTAGTTACAGGAGCTTCCCGTGGAATTGGGCGATCGATCGCCCTGGAATTAGCGCGACAAGGAATCAAACGTTTGTTGATTGTGGCGCGCAATCGCCAGCAATTAGTTGAATTAGCCGCAGAAATCGAAGTTTTTGGAGTAGAAGCAGTGCCATTAGCTTTAGATTTAACTCAGTCGGTAGCGGTGAATATTGCGATCGCCCAAGCTTGGCGAGATTGCGGCCCAATTCACCTGCTAGTCAACTGTGCAGGCGTCGCGCACCAAGCATCATTCTTGCGTTCCCCGCTACCATTAATCGAGGAAGAAATCGCCTTAAATTTACTGGGAACCTACACAATTACCCGCTTAATAGCGAGGCGAATGGCCGCGCAAAAAGACGGAACAATCGTCAATGTTTCGAGCTTGATGGGCAAAATTGCGGCTCCTACAATGGCGACTTATTCTGCCACTAAATTTGCCATTTTGGGCTTTACCCAAGCTTTACGCAGCGAGTTAGCCACCTACAATGTCCGAGTTACAGCTTTGCTACCATCTCTAACAGATACCGACATGGTGCGAGACTTGGAGCAATTTCGGTGGGTGGTGCCGACAACTCCCGAAAAAGTTGCCCTAGCGCTGGTGGCGGGATTGCACAAAGATGCGCCGGAAATCTTGGTAGGATATCAAAGTCATTTAGCAGTTTGGTGTCACCGAATTGCGCCTTGGTTGCTGGATTTTGTGTTGCGGATGGCGACTCCTGAACTTGGGGATAAGTCACGGCGCGATCGCAAATTGCGAGATGCTTTAGCTAGCGGGCGATAAACTTTACAGAATACCTAGAACCCCGACTTATTCAAGAAGTTGGGGTTCTAAAAGAAGAGCGTTATATTAAATTCGTTGACATCGGAATTACTCATTTCTCTCTTCCTCTGCGCCCTCTGCGCCCTCTGCGGTTTAATCAGAAATAGAAGAAACAATGTATCGACATACCAGCCAAAACCATTGAGTGCGATCGAACCTAGCCTGTCTTTTTGTATTTTATCCAATCTTACTCATTTTTTAGTGTCCCTTAACCGGATGTTGACCATAATAAGGCAAAGCATCCGACCAATCAGGACGAAGACCCATTTTCCACTCGAAATAAGCCAACTCTAACACACCAGAAACCGACGCACCCAACCCGCTAGTAACTTCAATCAACTGATAAGAATTACCCCAACCATCCAACTTTTCCTGCCAAGATTCAGGAGTCATCACGGTATCAGGAAACAACTCAGTCAAACCCGAATCTTGATTAACCGAATAAACAGCCCCAAATAATTGACCACGCTGTGCAGGCATTTGCAGAGCGATATTCAAAAGCCCCCCTGAGTGTAGGGGCGGTGCCCCCGT
>DCSN01000093.1:27611-30097 GCA_002325645.1 Pseudanabaena sp. UBA1465 | reverse complement strand
CACAAACTAATTTAGAACCAGCATCGATATAAGGTTTCATAGGCTCGACTTTGTTCTTCTAATTCTCTGGATAAAATCTGATGTTGTTGTTTTTGTAAAAGAATTTCAATCTGTGTGGCTATTTGTTGCAACATCAAGACATCATCTTGATGCCATGAGCTTGTACTGTCTAGCACCGTACATCCATACAGGGTCAAAAATCCCCACAATGGGCGATCGCGATTGATCTCTGGCAAAATGATCGGCACAAGAAAATAGGACTTACCCGCAAATAGTTCTCCTAAATTAAGATCGCAGTTGGTGATTCCTGCCGTATAGCGATCGATAATTGTTCCTGTTTCCCCTTCGCCCCAATCATGTTTTTCATTCAATATGTTGGCAATCTGAATATCTGAGCAAGTTTCACAATAATTCGCTTTTGCCTCAGCAATAATTATGCCCTCCCCTCTCTGCTGAAGGTCTGGCGAGGTATCTAGTTTATAGATGGAAACATGGACTGCATGAAGTGAGTTGAGTAACTTAGTCGTAATAGCTGCAAAAATTTCCGTGAGATTTTCAGACCGACGGATAACTTGCAAAATTTCTGAGTAAAGAAGATTTCTTTGCCTTGATTTTTCTATTTGCAAATTTAAATACTCTGAATTCATATTTCTTTGAATATATCTATCTGCTAAATCGCTAGTATTCAATTGGGAAGATAAGTCGCTCATACTTGCAGTAAAATTTATCTGTCAGGGTGAAGCTAAACCAACTCTAAAGACATAAAAATCAATAAAACTTGATAAAAGTTAAAATATCGCCCCCCGCACTATCATACGCTAATCAGCTTAGTTTTGTGCGTATAACTATGCAAATTTCGCTTAGAACATAAAATCCAAAAACCTGTGGCAAAAACGGCGCTTGTGCCACAAGGCTTTGCTGATGAGCCGATACTCCTGCTAGTTTTGCTACACTTATGAAGATCGCACTAACTAGTCAGCGTCTATAAACATGAGAAGCAGCAACCTATTACTGACCAAAGAACTGCCAAATTTACAATACTCGCCCGTCGGCGATCGCTTTGATGAAACATGGGAAGCACCACTCTCGATTCTGTTGGGTCTGGGGCGAGCCGCAGGCGCGGATTTTGTGGAATTTTTCCTAGAGCGTAACAACTATATTAGTTGTCTGGCTGAAGATGACACGATTACTAGCATCTCGCCAAGACTATCCACAGGCGCAGGAATTCGCGCATTTAAAGGCAAAGCGGATTGTTACGTCAGTACTAATGACCTGACTTTTTTGGGTTTAAAAGCTTCTCTTGAACGCGCTCTCTCGATACTAGGCTTAAAACTTCCTTCTCAAAACTCGATTATTCCTGCCATTCACTTAGAAATATTTCGTGATTATGCTGCCAAAAAAGACAAAGAATCATGGATTGCCCAATGTAGCCCAATGCGAGAAATGGGGGATATTCTGCTTGGAGCCAATCAGCTAATTGCCAAAAAAGGTAAGCATATCCAATCGCGGCGATCGGTATATTTTCGCGACTGGCAAGAAATCTTAGTAGCATCAAGCGACGGTACATTTGCCAGAGATATTCGCCTCACCCAGTCAGTCGGCTCTAATCTACTCTGTGCCGATGGTGCAAATCGCTCTTCTATTAATAAGCGCGTTGGTGGTACAAGCGATCCTAGCTACCTCCGCACTTGGAACTATGAGCCACTGGTGGATGAAATCGTCGAGGCGGCGGGCAAAATGCTCTATGCCGATTATGTCGAATCTGGCTCCTATCCGATCATCATGGCAAATCAATTTGGTGGAGTGATCTTCCATGAAGCTTGCGGACATCTGCTAGAAACCACAGGCATTGAAGCCAAAACTACTCCCTTTGCGGAAATGAAAGGTAAAAAAATTGCCCATGAAAATTTAACCGCATGGGATGAAGGTCGCTCTGAAGAAGCCTTTGGAACTATTGATATGGATGATGAGGGAATGCCCACTCAGCGCACCCTGCTCATTGAGAAGGGAATTCTCAAAAACTTTATCAGCGATCGCGCAGGAGAACTTCGCACAGGGCATCCCCGCACAGGCAGTGGTCGCCGCCAGAGCTACGCCTACGCCGCCGCCAGTCGGATGCGAAACACCTACATTGATGCTGGGGATTTTGCGATCGATGATTTATTTGCTTCCGTCGAAAAGGGTATCTATTGCAAAAAAATGGGTGGCGGCAGTGTCTTGCCCACGGGACAATTTAATTTTGCGGTGGATGAAGCCTATGCGATCGAAAATGGCAAAATCACGAAACCACTGAAGGGCGCAACCCTGATCGGTGATGCTAAGGAAATTATGCAGGAAATCTCCATGAGTTCCCGCGATCTTGAGCTTGCCGCAGGTTTTTGCGGCTCCGTCAGTGGCAGTGTGTATGTAACCGTCGGTCAACCACATATTAAAGTTGATGCCATTACCGTCGGTGGACGATAGAACCAAAATTGTTATTAAAAGTG
>DCSN01000093.1:24843-27542 GCA_002325645.1 Pseudanabaena sp. UBA1465 | reverse complement strand
CACTTTTAATAACAATTTTGGTTTTACTCGCGGCGATTTGCACTGTAAGTTGCTTTTTGATGTTGCCTAATGTTGTATGCTCATTGCCTAGCTAGATACTTTAATTTTGGGAATTATCTTCTAAAATACAGCGATTGACGCTAAAACAAAAGCGGCTATATGTGATTAGGCTTTCTAGTAAGGTGATCGGGTCGTGCAAGTAAATTTAATTGATGTTGCTCAATCAAAGATACTCATCGTTGATGATGATCCAGATATTCGCTATATGTTAGCCTCTGCATTGGCAGATCACGGCTATATAGTTAAGTCCGCTAATGATGGTGGTGAGGCTTTGCTATGCGTCAAGTCTTTTGCTCCTAATCTCATCTTGTTAGATGTCGCCATGCCTCAAATGGATGGCTACGAAGTTTGTCGAATCCTCAAAGCGAATACGGAAACGGAAACTATTCCGATTATTTTTGTTAGTGGCAACGAGAGCATTCAAGATAAGTTGCAAGCTTTTGCTAGTGGTGGCGCTGACTATATTACAAAGCCGCCTCAACTGGCTGAAGTATATGCGCGTGTCCATTTGCACTTATCCTTAAGTCATTTGCAAATACACCTTGCTCAAAAGAATCATGAACTGTCACAGGTTGTATTTGAGCGCGTTGAAATGCTCAGGGATTTACAACGTAAAAATTTGCTATTACATGCCCAAAAAGAAGCCGTAATCGATGGTATTTTTGCCGTCGATGAACAGGGAAGAATTGCCAGCTTTAACCATCGTTTTTGTGAAATGTGGGATATTTCCCATGATGTTTTGCTTGGGGATAAAGTCGATCGCGATTTGAGCAATGGCTATCCACTAGGTACATTTTTGATCAAGTCCTATTTACCTGAGGTATTGGCAAATCTATTAGAGACGACCTACGATGATCCTGATGTGATCAGACGTGGCGAAATTGTGTATGGCGATCGCATATTTGACTACTACACAAGTCCTGTAAGTTCTTCTCAAAACAAATTTTTTGGCTTAATTTGGTGTTTTCGTGACATCACCGCTAAAAAACAAGCGGAATTGAGGCAATCACAACTAATGGAAGATCTGCGTAAAGCCAAAGAAGAAGCTGAAGAAGCAGTAAGAACTAAGGCCGCCTTCTTAGCAATGATGAGTCATGAAATTCGGACACCCATTAATGGTGTGATTGGGATGACCCAACTATTGGCGGGAACTGATGTTAATTCTGAGCAGGAAAAATATATTCGCACGATCCAAGTAAGTGGTGAAATGCTGCTGTCGGTGATTAACGATATTTTAGATTTCTCCAAAATTGAGTCAGGCAAATTAGAACTAGATAATGCACCGTTAGATGTGAGGGCAGTGGTGCGGGATATTTATGATGTGCAGTTGGTCAAAGCGAAAGAAAAAAAATTAAAATTTGAAGTAAGTATGCAGGCTAATGTGCCGCCATTTATTATTGGCGATGTCGCCAGATTACGACAAATTTTATTAAATTTGGTTTCTAATGCGCTCAAGTTTACCGATTCAGGATCTGTGCGAATTGGCGTGAAATTAGCTTCCGATCAAGTTCTGACAGGCGATCGCCCGTTTCAGTTATTATTTTCCGTTAGTGATACTGGCATTGGCATTAGCCCAGCCCAAATGGAACGCTTATTCCAACCCTTTTCACAGGCGACGGCTTCTACTTCTCGTAAATATGGCGGCACTGGCTTGGGGCTAGTAATTTGTAAAAGTTTGGTGGAGGTAATGGGCGGTACGATCCAAGCAGAAAGCAAGGCTGATCATGGTTCTACTTTTTCCTTTACGATTACTACCCAAATCGCGAAGGGTCAACCCGCTTATACGCTACAGGATGCGATGAATAAGGGGGCTAATAGTGCGGGAAGGTTAGGCGATCGCTTGCCTCTCAAAATTTTGATCGCGGAAGATAACTTAATCAACCAAGAATTGGCGATGGCAATGTTGATTAAGATGGGCTATAAACCTGACGTAGTTGATAACGGTTTAGCGGTGCTGGAAGCAGTGCAGGTCAATCGCTATGACGTACTATTGTTGGATGTACAAATGCCAGAAATGGATGGCTTAGAAACCGCCACTTATCTGGTGAAGCACTGGGCTGATTTACAAACGGGCTATGAGCGTCCGATTATTATCGCGATGACGGCAAGTGCGATGCAGGGCGATCGCGAGATGTGTTTACGCGCAGGGATGGATGATTACATTAGTAAGCCGATTATGATGGATTCGCTCCAGCGCACGATCGAGAAATGGGCGGTGGGGATTGACTTAGATGAAGCGATCGCTGCGGAGCAAGTTGAAAAATTTCATACTCCTTCAGTAATCGATCGCGCCGCGATCAAAAACCTTGAACAAATTAATCCCAAATTAATTGGACGGATGATCCATTTATTTACCGCCGAAGAAGCACCTACCCTTCTCCAAAGTCTGCGACAGGCGATTATTGATAATGACCTCAAAGAAGTCAGTTATGCGGCTCATACCCTCAAGGGAAGTAGCAATATTTTGGGGGCAAAAGCTTTGGGTAAGCTATGTCTAGAAGCTGAGCTTAAGGGCAAACATGGGGAAAGTGCAGGTTTATCGGAACTGTTGACGGAAATTGAGCAGCAGTATCAAGCTGCTTGCCAAGAACTTGCTGAGTTAGCCAGTTAAGATAGAAAGGATGAAAATTTTTTGTGGT
>DCSN01000093.1:0-24773 GCA_002325645.1 Pseudanabaena sp. UBA1465 | reverse complement strand
ACCACAAAAAATTTTCATCCTTTATTAAATTGCGAGTCCTCAATTTTTATGCTTTCGATCCGAAATCTTTCCTACCATCCCCCTGCAACCCCTGAAGCAATTCTGAAAAATATCTCCTTTGAGCTACAGGATCGGCAGCTTGGTGTAATGGTCGGACCGAGTGGCTCTGGCAAAAGTACTTTGCTAGAGATTTTAGCGGGATTTGTGGAATGGACTAGCGGCGCAATTTATTGGAAATCTCAAGAGCTTTCACCCGATCACTTGCAACAGATATGTGGGTTAGTATTTCAGTTTCCTGAACGCCACTTTTGCGGTAGTACGATTTTAGAAGAATTGCGGCTAGGACATATTGATCTGGATGGCGATCGCATTCAGGGCGCTTTGAGTGCAGTGGGGCTTAGTCATCTCAACCCTAGTACCTCACCGCAATCCTTGAGTGGCGGTCAGCAGAGGCGGTTAGCCCTCGCGGTGCAGTTGATTCGTCAGCCTAGCCTATTACTGCTTGATGAGCCAACCGCAGGCTTGGACTGGTCAATGCGGAAACAGATTTTGGGGATTTTGGAAGATCTGAAAAAAAATTGGACAATTCTCGTTGTTACCCATGAGCCTGAAGAATTGGTATCAATGGCAGATCAAACTTGGGCGATCGCCCACGGTAAAATAGCTTAATTTTTATTTTTTACTTTAGAGCAAAGCTCTAAAAGATTGACGTTTGCTATACACTATTGGCAGATATTAACTAGATATTTCACTATGACCTTCACAACAGAATCGCCAACACCCCCTGTAGAAGCAGCATCTAGTTTTGCACCAGCGCCTGATCATATTGTGCAAACCATCCAAACTGTGATTGCTAGTATGGATGCTGATAATTCGGCTCTGGAAAATCAGACAGAGGATACGTGGAAATTTCAATATGGCACTGTAGAAGTAGTTGTCAATATTACTGGAACTGAACCGAATGATACATTTACGGTCTTTTCGACAGTACTCAATGCACCATTTAAAGATGAAGCTAAGCTAACACGCTGGCTCCTCGAAAAAAATGCGACTGATACCTTTGAAGCGAGATACGCTATTCAAAATGATCAGGTGCTAGTGCTATCTTCACGGTCTGTTGAAGATCTTTCCCCTGCAGAAATTTCTCGGATCATCACAATTGTGGCAGCGATCGCTGATGATAACGATGAATTTTTAAAAGAGCATTTTCAGGCTTAAAAGTTGCCCTACTAAAGAAAGGGAGTTGGGGCGCAAAGCGCCCCAACTCCCTTTCTTTGGATATCCTTGAGTATTACAAAGAGAATCTTTAAAAGATTCTCTTTGTTTTTAAGTTAGCGCAAAGCGCTGTGATTGCTGAGAGAAATATATGCACAAGTCATGGCAGCTTATCCCCTATTCTGAGACATCGGGTGAGCTACATATGCAGCTAGATAATGCTTTACTTGATCGCCATAGTCAAGATCCGCAATCTGCATCGATTTTAAGATTTTATGGCTGGACTCCTGCGGCGATTTCCTTAGGATTTCATCAAAAACAATACCCCGATCACTGGAAAGCGATCGCCGAGCAACACCATCTCGACATTGTGCGCCGTCCTAGCGGGGGTAGAGCCGTGCTGCACCAAGGCGATCTCACCTATGTTGTGATTACCAATGTGGAAGTTAAGGGTAAAAAGCGATCGCACCGTGAAATGTACGAATATATTTGTGAATTTCTGATTCAAGGCTTTGCAAAATTAGGAATTACGCTGACCTATGGCAACTCAGGACGGGGCTATATTCATAATCCTAGTTGTTTTTCCACAGCCACCAATGCCGATCTGATTATTGCCGATGGCAGAAAAATCATCGGTAGCGCTCAAGTTTATCGACATAATTCAGTTTTGCAACATGGTTCTATGGCGATCGCGCCAAATTATGGATTATTAAGAGAACTATTTCAAGCAGAAGTTCCGATTGTTGGTTGTGAAGAATTATTACCAAATTCCTCTGAAAATTTAATCTCAGAACTAATCAAAACCTTATCGGAATCGGCGCGGCAACACTTTCAGGCGGAGTTCCTGTAATTCTTGTTCTGTTAAATCTCGCCAATCCCCAACAGGAAGATGATCTAAGCGTAAATGGGCGATCGCCACGCGCACTAGGCGCAAAGTTGGAAATCCGACGGCGGCGGTCATCTTTCGCACTTGTCGATTTTTCCCTTCAGTTAAAGTTAGCTCGATCCAAGCCGTTGGGATATTTGCCCGAAACCGAATCGGCGGATTGCGCGATGGCAAGTCTGGCTCTGAGTCTAATAAATTGGCGATCGCAGGTTTAGTAAGATAGCCCTGAATCACCACCCCATCTCGTAACTGCTGCAAAGCCGCTTCCGTGGGAATTCGTTCCACCTGTACCCAATAAGTCCGAGTATGAGCAAACTGCGGATCGATTAAATGATGCTTTAGCTGACCATCATTAGTGAGCAGTAATAAGCCCTCGCTATCAAAATCTAATCTACCGACGGAATAGACTTCAGGAATGTCAATATATTCTTTTAGCGTGGGGCGTGGTGAGGCACTATCATCAGTAAACTGACAGAGAACTCCATAGGGTTTATAGAAAAGAATATATTTGGGAATATATTGGCGATCGCGCATAGGTTTCATAAATCAAGAGAGTTCGCAATGCGAACTCTCTTATTGTAATTTAGCGTTATACCTTCAGCAGTTCATCGCCCTTTCAGAAATCAGCTAAACTATAGAAATTACGGATAGGTAGCGCAAAGCGCCGCCTAATAAACCTCAGATAAATTTTCAAAAAGCTCGCGAAGCAAGCTTTTTGAAAATTTATCTGGCATACCTAAAACCCAAACAAAATCGAAGACAAGAAGACAATTATCTTGCTGATAGCTCTCAAGAAAATGTAATATCATATACCGAATTTTGGATTTTCAGAACCATAGTTAGACTCTAGAAATTTAGATATATAAAAAATGAAAGAAAACCAAGAATATAAAAAAATTGGCTGTGCCGAATGCACTGAGGGGGCTGGCTTAGGATTTGACTTCACAATGGCATTTCAGCCAATCGTTAACACTACAACCAAGGAAATTTTTGCCCAAGAAGCCCTAGTTAGAGGGATGAATGAAGAACCTGCTAGTGAGATTTTAGGTCGCATCAATGATACAAATCGTTATCGTTTTGATCAATCCTGTCGAGTCAAAGCCGTTCAGTTAGGAGCGAAATTAAATATTCAATCCTTTGTGAGTATTAATTTTTTACCCAATGCTGTTTATCGCCCTGAATTATGTATTCGCACCACCCTTGAGGCGGCTAAAACCTTTGGATTTCCTGTTAATCGGATTATCTTTGAGATTACTGAAGGAGAGAAAATCAAGGATCATGTCCATCTACGCGAAATTGTTCAATACTATCGACAACAAGGCTTTTTAACGGCGATCGATGATTTTGGCGCAGGTTATTCAGGGTTAAATTTGTTAGCCGAATTTCAAACGGATTTAGTCAAACTTGATATGGGGCTGATTAGAGATATCAATCAAAATAAGGGTCGTCAAGCGATCGTTAAGGGGATTGTGCAAGTATGTAAGGAATTAGAGATTAGAGTAATTGCTGAAGGTGTGGAAACCTATGTAGAGTTAGCGATCTTGCAATCTTTTGGTATAGAACTTTTTCAAGGTTATTATTTTGCTAAACCTAAGTTTCAAAATTTAGCTGCCATAAGTAACCTATTTGATTGAAGTAGAGATTTCCTCATCTTCGGCGGGGAAATCTTTACTTCGTTTGCCTGCAAAACGCCATATATCACCCTATTTATAGATGACGATCCCCTTGAGTACACCTACTGTGAGATATCGCTCAGATTATAGATCAGTAGAATTCAAGTAAAAAACATGATTCATCAATTAGCAGTTCGCTTAGGTGTGTCTTGTGTGCTGCTCGCAACCTTACCCCTCGCGACAGATGAAGTTATTAAGTATGTGCAAGCCCCACATATTTTTGCGGGTATTGGCGCGATCGCCTCATGTATAGGAGCCTGTGTTCCAGTTTTAACCCTATTTCGCAACTCTGATTAATTTTAAGACTAATTCTAAAACTAATTCCAAAACTAGCTCCAGCGACCAACCACAATTCTGACCGTGCCATCTTCTAATGTTTCCTGCTGCTCGATCGCAAAACCCTGTTGAGTGGCGCTTTCTAAAACGGTTTTAGTCGCATATTGCTGATTTAGCTCTCCCAAAAATTCTTCGATATTGATTGCCACGCCCCACATATCCGCAATGAGTTCGTAGCGATCGCCGATTTTCCGAAAGCCAAGGTCATAGGCATTGGGCATGGGGATCACATAGTCAGCCGTGATGGTATTGCCTAAGTAGCCACGCACTAAAGTATTTTCCTTAACAGGATAGCCAAGGGTTCCTAAGGCTTGTTTGAGCAGGTCGCCATTTTTGATTTCGATCGCGATCGTGGTGAAGTGGGACATATTATTCTAATTTAATTGCAAATCTTCGTAATTCTTGAAGTAATTGTTCATCATTAGAAGCAGTGCGTGCGCCTGACTCGGCTGCCCATTGTTTGAGGGATGCGATTTGCTCAGAGGCGATCGCCGCTAATGGTACTGTCTCTTCGATCGCGCTAATAATATCCTCCGTTGTAAAATCCTCACGATTGCCACTGCTCCCACGACCAAAGGCGCGATGAATACCATCAATGATAACTTGTTCGATTTCTGCGCCGCTAAAATTTTTGGTATGTCGAGCTAAGAGTAAAAGATCAAAATCACGCAAACGACTGGGGCGTAATTTTTGTAAATGTACTTTAAAAATTTCTTGACGCTCAGATTCAGTCGGTAAATTCAAAAAGAAAATCTCATCAAATCTACCTTTTCGTAATAATTCGGCTGGCAAAATCTGCACATTATTGGCGGTGGCAACAATAAATACGGGGGAGGTTTTTTCCTGCATCCATGTGATTAATGTGGCTAATACGCGCCGACTTGCCCCAGAGTCACTATCACTAGAATTATTAACATTCCCAAAAGCCTTGTCGATCTCATCGATCCACAATACACAGGGGGCAGTTGCTTCCGCGAGTTGGATCATCTGGCGCATTCGACTCTCACTTTCGCCAACATAACTACCAAATAATCGTCCGATATCCAGACGCAATAGAGGTAAACGCCATTCGTTCGCGATCGTCTTTGCTGATAATGATTTGCCAGTGCCTTGAATACCAACTAATAACACGCCTTTGGGTGTGGGGATGCCATAGCGCTTAGCTTCTTCGGTAAAGGCATCGCGACGAATCCTTACCCATTGCTTGAGGTTATCGAGTCCCCCCACATTTTTTAGGGATTCATTAACCGTAAAAAATTCTAAAATTCCTGTTTGTCTAATTGCTTGCTGCTTTTCCGCGAGTACTGCATCAATATCAGCGTCATTGACCTGCTCTTTTTCGGCGATCGCCTTGGCTAAAACCCGTTGAATTCTAGTCCGACTCAGCCCTTGACAAGCCTTAACTAATTGCTCTAGGGCTAAACCCGATAAATTAAGTTTGTTGGGTGAGATTTTTTGCTTGATCAAATATTCAATTTCGACGATCGCTGGCAAAGGGAAATCAATTGCCGTAACTTCTTCGGTTAATTCGGCGGGGATCTCTAGCACATGGCTGGTTAAGACAATTGTGCGGCGATCGCGCTTGAGATCTCGCGCTAGATTTTTTAGCTCCCGAATAATCGGAATATTACGCTCATGGTGAGGATATTTGAGGATCGGGTGCAAATCTCGCAATACATACAAAATGTTATCGCCGTCTTTGGTTGCCTTGTCTCGCTGAGCAATTCGCGACAAAGCCGCCATCACCGATCCTTTATCGCCATGATGATCACTCCATCCCCGCGCAATGTCCCAAAATACAATCCTGCGATTGGGGCTAGATTGTAAAGCCACGTCAATCAAAATTTCTTCAACTGGCTCCTCTTCGGCAGTAACTATATATATCAGGGGATATTTGGCGCGAAGTAATAGATCAAACTGCTCTATGAGAGCTTGATCAAATCTGATTTGATTAGGAGATAAGCGATCGGGCAATTGTGGCGACATATTCGCAGTATATAGCAATCCTAAATGAGATGAGAGAGTACGCCCCAGAGGGGCGCACTCTCTCATCTTTAGACTGAACTGAGCGTTGCCTCTTCGAGGTTAGCTAGACGATCTTTGAGTAATTCCTCTAAAGTCTCTAGAGCTTTTGAGAAACTTTTGATCCCTTCATCAAGCTTTTCTGCTGCCATGCGATCGCTGGCGTGCATCGCCTCAAAAGTGGCTTTATTCATGGGGATCTTGGCAATATCGGCGTGACTAGCGATCGCGGGATCGAGCTTGCGGACAAGTTCTCCTTCGGTCTGTTGCAACTCATCCAGTAGAGCAGGGGAAATCGTCAGGAGATCGCAACCTGCGAGTTCTACGATCTCTCCCATATTGCGAAAGCTTGCCCCCATAATTTCGGTTTGATAACCAAATTTTTTGTAGTAGTTATAAATTCGGGCTACGGACAATACTCCAGGGTCTTCTTGAGCAGGATAACTGTCGCGCCCTGTCTCTTTTTTGTGCCAATCGAGAATACGTCCGACAAAGGGCGAGATTAATTTCACCCCCGCCTCAGCACAGGCGATCGCTTGGTGCATTCCAAACAGCAATGTTAAGTTGCAATGAATTCCCTCTTTCTCTAAAGCTTCCGCCGCCTTGATCCCTTCCCAAGTTGCCGCAATTTTAATGAGTACGCGATCGCGGGAAATGCCATGAGCTTCGTATTGCGAGATTAAATAATGCGCCTTGGCGATCGTTGCCTCCGTGTTATAGGACAAACGCGCATCGACTTCTGTGGAAACTCTCCCTGCAATAATTTCCAAGATTCTCATACCAAAGGCGATCGCTAAACGATCGAAAGCTAAAGAAACAACCTCTGTCGGTGGGGCTTTTTCTCCCAATTCTTGTCTGGCTCCTAGCAAGGTTTCATCGACAATTTCTTGATACTGGGGCATTTGGGCTGCCGATGTGATCAAAGATGGATTTGTGGTCGCATCTTGGGGCTGAAACTTTTTGATGGCATTGATATCACCAGTATCCGCAACAACGACCGTCATCGTCCGTAACTGATCGAGAAAGCTTTTGGGCAAATCATTAGGCATAACATCCTCCATAGCACTAGTGATAACTAGCTATATTTGCAAGACTATCTTAGCCTTAACACTTTTGATGATTATTTGGCTAATCTATCTAAACCCGTAATTCACCAGCCACTAACCTTGCGGTTGGCTGGTGAATTACGGGTTTGTTTCCCCGCCAAAGGCGGAGAAATAAACCTATGTACCTTGCTTAAAAAATGCTGTAAACATTACTTTGCATGACAAAAAGCTGTTTAGTTTTTGACAAACAGTTTTAATCTCTGATCTGCGATATATGTAGACAAATAAATCTAACTTATTGATCGCTATGCCTGTCGCAGAATGCTCTGTTAAGCATTTCCTAAGTACAACTGATCATCTGTTTCCGATCACTTACTCCACTCTTGCTCCACAGGCTTTAGTTGATCGCATTTTGTCTCGCTATGCAGTAGGGGAAATTACTAGTTGTGTCTTTTGGATGCGAGGGTTAAGCGATATTTATCTAGTAGAAACCCATGATAATCGCTATGTGTTGCGCGTCTCCCATGCTCATTGGCGATCTAAAGCTGAAATCGAATTTGAACTAGAGCTACTAGCCTTTTTACACAGAAATTACATTCCCGTAGCCCATCCCCTTACGACTGAAGATGGACAATTAGCGATCGAGATTCCTGCCCTTGAGGGCAAACGCTATGCGTCTTTGTTTACCCATGCTGCAGGTCAAATTGCCGTTGGCGATCTTAATAAAGTACAAGCACAGAGATTAGGGGAAACTTTGGCAAAACTTCACGGTGCGGCTCAAAATTTTCAATGTGATGCAGCGCGTCCACATTTGACGATTGACTATTTGCTTGATGATTCACTGCGCGACCTATCGCCATTTTTGAATGCGGCGGCGCGATCATATATGAATGACGCGATCGCTCAAATTAAAGAACAAATTCATTGTTTGCCGCAGGAAATGCCCCTCTGGAGTGTCTGCTGGGGCGATCCGCACAGTGGCAATGTGCATTTTACAGACACTAATGATCTGACGCTTTTTGATTTTGATCAATGCGGCTATGGCTGGCGATCGTTTGATATTGCTAAATTCCTACAAGTGACTTTGCAAGCAGGGATTAGCCCCAGTGTCCGCAAGGCTTTTTTAGATGGTTATCAGTCCGTGCAGCCCCTCGAAGACATCGAATTAAAATGCATGCAGCCCTTGATGCAGGTCGCGCAGATCTGGTCATGGGCGATTAGTGTCAAATCTGCGATCATGCATAATCACAGCAAACTTGATAGTAGTTACTTTCATCAAAGACTTGAACATTTTAAGATGCTGCGATCGCCTGATTGGAAGCCGTTATAAATGATTAAAAAGAGTTCGTCCCGAAAGGTCGAACTCTCTAAAATTATTTCTTTTCTATGGAACTTGCTTAGCAAGCCATGCTAACAATACAAGTTCTAAACTTTGATTATTCTTGTGAATTTCTTGCTTGACCCATTGCGCGATCGCGTCAATCGCTGAAAAACTCGATCCTGCCTGCCATTTCATATCAATGCCCATAGAAGTGATGTGAGTGCCTTCGAGGGTTTGTAAACTGACGGTGTTGGGAAATTTTTGCTTAAGTAACTGGTTAAGGATAGAAATTTCGTCAATACCGTCGTCAACAAATTTGACCAGTAAATTATGGGCGGTCTGATAATTCGCGCTAATTAATTGCTCGGTTTCCTTGGGCGTAGGCGTGAATGCCATTGACGACATTTCAGGAATTGTCCCCGCTAACTCCTTAAAAAAAGGAATCGAGCGATCGGCGCTGTAGTTGTTGTAGGCGATGTAGATATTGCCTGCGCGGGTGGGTTTATAGAGGCTATTAATTAGTAAATGAATTTTGCAACCCATACTATGCCCCATACCAAACGCAGGAAAATAATCGAGAAATAGTTTGCTGCGGGCTTTGCGAAAGGATGTATGGACATCGCGGGCAATCTGGCGATGGTCAAAGGTGTTATTTAAGAAGGGTGTAGCCACGATCGCGTAGTTATTTTTCGCAAGCTGCTCTAGCACGCGCCCATAGGCAACATGGGGAGCCGCCGCAAAAAATGCTCCACCGAGAAAGTGAATTACGCCCTTGGGTTTAGTCGGTGTCAAAACCCAGTTTTCTTCGATTTGTTTCCACTCCATCGTTTTCGCCACTATTTACATTTCTTTATATTCATTCTAACGCTTCAAAGGAGAGGGGATGCTTTGCATCCCCTCTCCTTTGAGATTAAAACAAGGGGCTTAAGCCCCTTGTTTATTCGCGGTTTGGTTTGTCGGTGGCGCGGTTAAGTAGCCACAACGACGCAACTAAGCCGACAAAATGGGCAAAGATAACATTGAAACTTGCTTGGATAATTTGAAAATCTAAGGGCTGAATCGTGAGGTTAAAGTTACCAGCGCCTGCAAATACCCCCTGTTGCGATCGCAAAGTCAACGCGCCCACAATCGAGGCGGCTCCCACTAAAGTAATCAACATGCCAACGAGATTGATAATTATCCCGATTTTGATTTGAAATACGGTTTGGGTTTTGGTAGGGCGATCGGGCGATCGCAATTTTTTCGCCATTTGTGTATAACGAAAATTCCAAAAAATACTTGCACCGAGTACGGCGATTCCTGCCCATGCAAAGCTAAGTCCGGGAAGTGTCGCAGGGTTGGTGTCGGCCCCCGTCGGAACATTGGTTGACGGCGCTTTTAATAGTACGAGTTGCAGCAAGACTAGCGCTGAGACTACGCATAAAACAACCTGTGTCCAGAAAGAAGCCCAACCCCAGCGCCGAAATGCTAAAACAACGCGCAACACATTGGGGGATACATCGCTGTTATCTTCTTCTTTTTTCGCGTTTTTTAGTTCTCTGGGCATAGTTGGCTAGTCTGGCTAGTAAAAACTGTAAATACTATAGCGCTTTGATCTCAAAAGTAGAAATGACGCAGAGCGTCATTTCTACTTTTGAGTTTGGCGATTTAGATTTTTGCGCGTTCCTGATAGTGCCCTAAGTGACTAGACATAGTTAAAACCCGAAAAACCTGTGGCGCACGCTACGCGTGCGCCACAGGTTTTTCGGGTTTTAATTGCGACCAGTTACTTAATAGTATTTTGAGATATCTTCGCCTTTTTCATCAAGATAAGTTAACGCTCGAAAACGTAATCCCACTAGTTGATCGTAGAGAGGGTTAATCTCGCACATGGCAGGGATATGCATGATTTTGCGCCCAAATAAAACGACATCGCGTTCAAAGGGACATTGAGCAGGCACGACTTTACAAATGAGATTGGCAAGGCGAGATTCATGGATGTCCATGTGATCGAGCCATTCTTTGACAGGTTCTAATAGATCGGGGTGATGTTCTTCATGGTGCGATGCTTCTGTAAGCTTGAGTCGTAACTCATTAATCGGAGTGATTTCTTGACCGAGGGCTGTGCAAAATTCTTGAATAACTCGATCTTCTGTATCCGTATATTTGCCATCCGCCAGCGCCATCATCACTGCCATGCGTAAAAAATTCTGTCCGACACTGCGATCGCTGCCCAGTGCCTCAGCTAATTCTTGAGCAGCGATCGGTTCAAAATTAGCAATGGTAACTTCTTCGCCCCATTCTTCACTATGACTAATTTGATCGAAGAGGATACGCTCTTGGTCACTGTAATCATTATCAGCGAGGGCAACACTCATGAGTCCCCGCAACCAAGCTGAAATTTGCTCTTGTGTATAAATCGGATGATCTGTTTTCATAACCAGTCAGTCTACAGGTTGCCTAAATCATAGATTGCTTTGTCTTGCATTGTTGCAGTTATAGCATTAAGGAATGTTTAACAATTGTTAAAGAGTAAAAATGCGATCGCATCTCGCAAATCAGGGATAAAGATTTTGTGATGCTAAAACTTGCCTAATCATTAAACGCTTGGATTCATTTAACTTCAATAAAAATACAGTAGTCCTCCCAACATCCGTTAATCCGATAATATAGCCTTTTTCAATTTCAAAATGATCGCGCCATTTATGAAGTCGTGGATTAAATAGAAGCGTAACTTGCTTAGTTATTGGATCTAAACTGGTTAAATCTGATCCTTTGTATCGATTACATGGCAAGCAAGCTAGTACTAAGTTTTCTTCAATTGATAATCCTCCATGCTTTACTGCCGTTGCGTGATCTACTTCATGACTATAAATAGAGAAGTCCTGATGGATCAAACAGTATTCACATTTACCATCAGCCCGATTACTTACTAATTGTCTAAGAGTTGTGGAAATATAGGCGGTCATGCCGAATGAGAGTTACTGAGATTTTGAGATTGGATAGCAGTGTAAGCTCTAATTTTCATCATTGTCATTAGCGTATCAAGTTGCTCGCAAAGATTTAGCTCTACTGTTTCTGAGGGAATAAGATTTGCATCTCGATTTTTTTGAAGTAATTCTCGTAAACGTATTTGCGATTGCTCGGAAATTTTGAAATTAGCAATCTGTTCCGATGTAGGGCGATTGACTAAAAAATCAATTATCTCAAGATAAGTCGGTGATTCTGTAAATGAAAGATTGTTTGGTAACTCAAGGTTAGCTGGATTTTTTTCGATAAGTGATGTGTTCACGAAGCGAGTAAAAATTTCAGAAATTTGATGTTGGTATGGGGCTAGCTTTTGGGCTAACTCATCCGAAATTTCAATAGTTAGCTGTGCCATTTGTGTGTGATGTTTGGAACTGCTTTATTTACATTATATAACTGTAGCTAATCTTGTTAGGACATAAAACCCAGAAGAGAGAGTCGGCGCTCCGCGCCGCAACTCGCTTCTTGGTTTTTGATTTGTCCTAATACAAGTGTCTACAGCTATAAATTGTAATTAATGAGGAATAAATTTACTGATTCATTTCTCGAAAAAGCATAGCCTTTATAGCTGGGTCATCAGTTTTAACATACGACTGGCTTGTAACTGATTCTCTTGCTTTCCATTCTGTTGCACCGCTATCAAACTTTAGTAAAACTCCTTTTCTACCATCTTGCAACTGTCCACCTGCATAGACGGTAGCGAATGGTTGCCTACAACTCGAATCCTGATATAAACGAACATTTGCCCAGATATAGCTACTAGCTTTCGTACATTCAGAAGATTGAGTTTGTGCAAATGTTGATGTAGTTGATGTAGTTGATTTTGAGGTTTGAAAAAATGAAGGTAACACCCCATAGGTTTTGTAAATCCAGAAAAAATACCCTAACACCACACCTAATACCACAATGGATGAACCCACCAGTCCACCAAAAAACCAAAGTAATTGTTTTTTTGTTTGATTATCAGTTTCCAATAATTGATTTTTAATTTTCTGCTCATCTGAAGATAGCTGTATTTGATTGTCAAGTACTACAGGCAAAGAATAGCCACATTTTGGGCAAGTTTGATTTCGCTCAGAGACTTGATTCCTACATTTTGGGCAAACAATTAGCGCCATAAAATCTCAGTTAGTTTTGAGAAATTATTTTAGCACTGTCGCAATAACCACTCCCAAAACTTTACGATTCACAAAATAATTCATAAATTGCTTTGTCCTTAATTATTACAGGGTAAGCGTTAAGGAATGTTTAACAATTATTTCTCTTCAAGCAAAGTTTCGATCTCATTTCGCAGTAAAGATAGCTTATTTGTCACAATATCCCACACCACATCAAAGTCAAGCTGATCGTATTCATGCACAATCACATCTCGCATCCCTGCCATTTCTCGCCAAGGAATTTTGGGATATTGCTGACGAAAAGGAAGAGATAACCGTTTGGTGGCTTCACCAATAATCGCAATCTGGTAAAGCACGGCTGATAGTTTCTCGTCATTAGCTTCTAAGTCTAAACGACTAATGTTTGCTGTGTAACGTTGGATACGTTTGATCGCAGTTGAAATATCAATTAGGGATTCTTGATCGCGTGACATAGATTGTTTTTGCTGACTCTAAGATATTTTTACGTCTAAGCCAATTTTCGCTTCGTTCGATCGCAGCTTTAATAATCATGTCTACTTTGCGATCAAATATTGATTGAAGTTCATCTCGCATTTGAAGGGTTTCGGTAAGTCCTCGATGTATAGATGGGGACATAGTTAGCAGTACATCAATGTCACTATCGGGGCGAAAATCATCCCGCAGAACCGAACCAAAGAGGGCAAACTCTGTTATGTGCCATTTATGACAAAACTCAACTATTCGTTCCATTGGCAAGGAAATTGTTGTAATTGTCATGTTAGTTCTACGCCCCAAAGTTATAGTAGTTCAGCATAGCTAAAGCTAAAATCAGAGCTTACGTCGTCTGCGTAGCGGGCAACTTAAGCTTCTAGGTTTTTAGTTTACTTATGCTGGACTACTTGTATAGTTGATATATTTACTTGGTATGAGTAATTTTAACACTTCTCAAATTGCGATCGCGATGACGATCGCTGGTTCGGATAGTGGAGGTGGTGCGGGTATCCAAGCTGACCTTCGCACCTTCGCTTTTCATTGTGTGCATGGAACTAGCGTACTCACTTGCATCACGGCTCAAAATACACAGGGTGTAACGCGAGTAGATGCGATGTCACCTGAGGCGGTGACGGCTCAGTTTGAAGCGGTGATGATTGATATGCGGGTGGGAGCGATCAAAACAGGAATGCTTCTCAATCAAGAGATTATTAAAACCGTTGCCAAGAAATTAGTCGCCTTTGGATTTGGGAATGTGGTGGTTGATCCTGTGATGGTTTCACGGGCAGGGGCGCAGCTATTGGATGATGATGCGGTTAAAACGATGCGTGAGCAGTTAGTTCCCCTCGCGGCGATCGCCACACCTAATCGCTATGAAGCCCAAATTCTTGCAGACATGGAAATCAATACTCTAGAAGATATGCAAACTGCGGCTCAGAAGATTTATAAATTGGGAGCGAGATCGGTGTTGGTAAAGGGAGGCGGCATGATCGGCGGTCTTAAAGCGATAGATGTCTGGTTTGATGGCGATCGCTTTGAGGTTTTGCAGACAGAAGTAATTGATACCGCGCATACTCATGGAACTGGCTGTACTCTATCGGCGGCGATCGCTGCAAATTTGGCATTAGGGAAACCAAGATTTCAAGCCGTTCAGGATGCTAAAAACTATGTTACGGAAGCTTTGAAACATTCCTTAGCGATCGGTAAAGGACAGGGACCCATTGGACACTTCTTTCCATTACTATAGCTGTCGCCATTATAAAAAACAAATGGTGTGAGGCGGCGCGATGCGCCGCCTCACACCATTTGGGAGTTCCATTATCAGAGCGCACCTAAAGCCTTTAATAATGCTGCAAATTTAATCGTGGTTTCACTCTGCTCATTTTGCACCTGTGAATTTGCCACAATTCCCGCCCCCGCAAAAATCCGCGCCCGATCGCCTTGAATATATCCTGCTCGAATTCCCACACCAAAAGTCCCTTCCCCATCACCATTTAGCCAACCAATCGGCGCAGCATACCAGCCGCGATCGCAAGCTTCCCATTGCTGCATAAAACAAACCGCCCGATCCCTTGGCTCACCACCGACCGCCGCCGTTGGATGTAACTGCTGCAAGATATCGAGGGCAATCAACCAGTCTGCATGATCAATATGGGCGGTAATCGGTGTATGCAAATGCTGCACATTAGACAATCGCAGCAAATTAGTCTTCACCTGTGGATCGATCGCTGCGCCCATACTTTGCAAGCGATCGCAAATGGAGCGAATCACAATCTGATGTTCGCGCATATCTTTTTCGCTGTTGAGCAGGCGATCGCCCAACATTTGATCCTCTAATACCGATTTGCCGCGCTCAATCGAACCCGCAAGAGCATCACTGCGTAACCAGAGGCGATCGCCTTGGGCTTTAAATTGCAATACCACCTCAGGGGTTGCGCCCAAAAAAGTTTTACCAACGCCATAATCTAGCAAAAAGGAAATACATTCAGGATATTCGCAACGCAAAACATGGAGGACTTGAAACGGGTCAAAATTGCGATCGGCTAATACATCTAAAGCCCTCGCCAAAACCACTTTTTCAAAATGTCCTTGATGAATCAAAGTTAAAGCGCGTTCGACAATTTCAGTCCAAATTTGCTGCCCCTGCACCTCCACGATTTTGCTCACCTCATGGACAGTCGGCACTTCATAATTAGAGCTTTCCTGTAAATGCGATCGCAGATCCTCCATACTTTCTAAAATTTCATCCGCATGATCCCAAGGCTGAATGTAATGGTTGAGGGTTAAGGTGCAATCCTGATCCTTTTGGCGCACCATCCAACGGGGAATGAAAAAAAGTAAAGTCGGAAACTCGATCTCTTGCTGATAATCTGGCGGATAATTATTTGGTTTTGCCAGATCTAGCCAATCACTAGGATGATGACCATTGCGATAAAAGGAAAAAGCCCCCACCACATGGATCGGAATTTCTGATTTTGCTAATTCCAAATCAGGATGCTTGGCAGCGATCGCCTGATCTAGATGGGTTTTAATAAATTTTTTGGCACAATCAAAGCGATCGCTCAAGTCATGGTTAGGCACTGACACCTCGGCAACCGCACCCGCCGCCGCCAATACCAAATTGGCGTTTGGTTGTTCCCAATAAAATTTTGGCTGTTGTGCCTCAGACTTACTCGCCAACAACAATAGAGGATTCATGCACTCCCATTTTTGAGAGTAACTAAATAAAATCGGTGATCCCGTGACCTGTGCCTGTGCGATCGCTTTAACAATCCAATCGTGCAGAGATTTAGAATCGATGCTGCTATAGGTGACACTCTGACGAACTTGCATGATTATATTTTATAGCAGTCGTCAGCACAGTTAATATCTAAATAAAATCCGAAAAATTAGTTTGCCATTCACTCAGGATTATTTGCCGATCAGATATTCGTTGGAACTGAGGCTTCTATAAAAACGGTAGGTGATACTTGAAAAATTTTAGCCAATGTCTGAATTTGTTTGAGGGTAATATCTCGATCGCCATTTAAGAGATCATTGAAATCCTGTTCTGATTCAAAAACTGTTCTGAGGTCATCAATAGAAGTTTGATGTTCTTCCATTTGTTTTTGTCGTATTCTACATGGGTGTTAGCAATTCTTATTGCTTCCGTTAATAGCTATGTCATAGTTTTTAGTTAGATTTTATATTTTTGTTGAGGCGATGCTTGACGGTGAGGGCGTTCATGTTATTTACCCCAATATTTGCGAATGTGATTTATTTTAAGCGGCAATAGGGGAAATTTTTATCTATGATTAGAGCAAAGCTAAAAGCTAAACTATCACGACACTTGTTTATCGCAAAAACATCATGAGTAAATTTCCAGATTTCTCGGCGTATGGGTATCAAATTATAGAACAACTCGGTCAAAATACACAGGGAGGGAGGGTTGCTTATCTCGCTCAGAATAAATTTGGTAAGCAGGTGGTGATTAAACAATTTCATGTTCAGGTTGGTGGTAGTTGGGATGGTGTTAAGGCGATCGCTAGAGAAATAGAAGTTTTGCAAGGTTTGAAACATCGAGGCATTCCTGCTTACATTCATTCCTTTGAGACTGACATAGGCTTTTGCTTGGTGACGGAATATGTGAATGCAAGAACTTTGACAGCTAATCGTAGGTTTAATGTTGATGAAGTGTCACTTTGGGAGTTGGTTTGCTAGTCAAGGTTCTCTTTGTGCGGTAAATAAGTGAGAATCACGGATTAAACGGATTTAGGGATGACGCGGATTTTTAGAGATGTCCAGATCCCAGAATTTCTTTATGAACTTGCAAATCCCCTTCGCTTGCATAGAAAAAGTCGGGGATCTCAATCCTTGCATTTTAAGTTCGAGTCTGCACAGCCACTCAAAATCCGTGAAATCCAATAATCCGTTCAATCCGCGATTCTGACTTTTTTGCAACAGAACAGAGGTTGCCGATATAAAATGTTAAAAGCATCAAAATCATAAATGACCACGCAACCCAGAAAAATTCAGCGATACATCACCCCCGATGGCAAGATTCCTATTTTGGAATGGACTGCTTCACTTAGAGATCTGCGAGCAAAATCAAAGATCAACCAAAGGCTAGATCGCTTACAAACAGGCAATTTAGGCGATTATAAATTTGTGGGTGATGGTGTATATGAATTACGAATTGATTATGGCGGTGGCTATCGTGTTTATTTCGGTCAAGTCGGATCGGTAGTAATATTATTGTTATGCGGTGGCGACAAAAGCAGCCAAAGTAAAGATATTCGTAGAGCCAAAGAATATTGGAGAAATTATGAACAACGGACAAACCCCAGCTAGCGACAGCTATCGTGAATACCACATCAAAGAATTGCAAGATATTAACTATGCCGCCGTCTATCTTGAAGTTCACCTTGAAGATCATGAGCCATTAGACATTGAAACCAATCTCCTCAAACTAGCCCTCAGCAACGTTGCCGAAGCTCTTGCACCAGAGCAACTAGCAACTCATACCGAAACCCTCGAAACAATTTTGCAAAAACAAGGTGCAGAAGCGATCTATGGTTTAGCGGATTGGCTGAAAGGATTAGGCTTAAAACTGACGGTGACAGTGGATCAAGAAACAGAAATTCAGGATTTTGCACCAGATGATTCAAAGATTGAAGCCCATGAAATGATACCTGTTGCAGCCTAAAATCAGAATCATCAATGACCATACAACCCAGAGAAATTCGACAATACACATCGGGCGGCAAAATCCCTTTTGATGAATGGTTTAACGCACTAAGAGATATTCGCGCACAAGCAAGAATCGAACAACGACTCGATCACTTAAAATCAGGAAACCTCGGTGACTGTAAACCTGTCGGTGATAGCGTATATGAACTGAGAATTGATTATGGCGCTGGCTATCGCATTTATTTCGGTCAGGTTGGTTTGGTAGTAATATTGTTGTTATGTGGCGGCGACAAAAGCACTCAAAATCGAGATATTCGCAAAGCAAAAGACTATTGGCAAGACTTTAGGAGACAAAACAATGACTGATGCCGTGAATCAAGCAACCTATAAAGCAAGTGAAGCTTATCATCCCCATCATATTGACAGACTCAAAGATCCTGAATATGCTGCCGTCTATCTTGAAGTTCACCTTGAAGATCACGAACCATTAGACATCGAAACGAATCTTCTGAAACTAGCCCTCAGCAACGTTGCCGAAGCCCTTGCGCCAGAGCAACTGGCAACTCATACTGAAACCATCGAAACAATCTTGCAAAAACAAGGTGCAGAAGCGATCTATGGTTTAGCAGATTGGCTGAAAGGATTAGGCTTAAAACTGACGGTGACAGTGGATCAAGAATCCAAAATTCAAGATTTTGCACCAGAGGATTCTGAAACTGAAGCCCCTGAAATGATGCCTGTTGCAGCCTAAAGATTTGCTAGGCGTGGTGATGAGAATCGCTTTTCAAATAGTAATCCAATTACACCAGAATCTAGAAAGACGATCATAGATAAAGCTTTGCACCATCGGGGCGATCGCTATTAATGCTTACCTTAAAGCGCTCAAAAGCAATCTCTGGATTTTGGATATCCACTTCAGTCATTTGAGCAAGCCTTTGTCTTCTTTTCTCTAAAAACTTCACAGCCAAACCAGACTGATAAGACTTTTCCCAATCAGGATAACTCTTTAATCTATTCCGAAATGTTTCAGGCGAAACCCGCAAAATTTTATCGGCAAGCATCTCAAATCCTCCAATGATCATCAAGCTATTAATCATCGATATCAGTGTAACCTATCCCGTTAAATGCTAATTCAAGGCTGAGATATTAACTAACTAGATCGTCGCCTGTGGCGATCGCTAATTCCTGTAAACGCTCCTGTTGATCCTTAGAAATACAGCTTTGAATTACTTCCTCTAACTCACCTTCCAGAATTGGCGGCAAAGTGAAGTTCTGTCCTAGACGATGCTCCGTCAGGCGACTATCTTTGTAATTGTAAGTACGAATTTTTTCAGAACGAGATCCTGTACCAACCTGCGATCGCCGCATTGACGAAACTGCATCTTGTTGCTCACGCAGTTTTATCTCATAGAGCTTAGCCCGCAAAATCTGCATCGCCCGCTCTTTATTTTGTAACTGCGATCGCTCTTCCGTACAAAAGATTCTAATTCCCGTCGGTTTGTGAAATAAATCGGCAGCCGTTTCCACCTTGTTGACGTTTTGACCACCAGCACCACCCGATCGCGCTGTAGACATTTCAATATCCTTAGGATCGATGTGAATTTCCACTTCATCGACTTCAGGCATAATCGCCACCGTCGCCGTTGAAGTATGCACCCGCCCCTGCGATTCTGTGGCAGGTACGCGCTGCACCCGATGCACTCCCGACTCAAATTTTAGTTTGCTATAAACGCGATCGCCCTGCACTTCAATGATTGCTTCCTTAAAGCCACCCATTTCCGCCAAAGTCTCACTGACCATCTTCACCCGCCAGCCCTGACGCTCGGCATAGCGCGTATATAGCCGCACCAAATCTCCAGCCCAGATCCCAGCCTCATCACCACCCGTACCCGCACGGATTTCCAACATGATGTTCTTATCATCATTAGGATCTTGGGGCAGCAGTAGAACCTGTAACTTCTTTTCAAGATCATCTAGCTTTGTCGATAATTCTTCGACCTCTAGAGCTGCCATTTCCTTAAGTTCAGGGTCATTAGACTCCTTCAGAATTTCTTGCGACTCTTTATAATCTTGCTCCGCCTTCCGAAAAGTCTCGTAAGTTAGCACCGTCTCTTCTAAAGAAGCCCTCACTTTAGCAATGCGCTGAAACTCGCCGTGATCGGTCGCCACGTCAGGATCACCCATCCGACGAGTCAGTTCATTGAAGGTTTGTTCAACAGATTCGAGCTTTTTGATTAAGTAAGCAGCAGGCATGGAATTTGAGTTACCGCAAAAGAAAGTGAAAAATTAGTTTAGTAAGCCAGAAAGAAACCTTGAATTAATCCAAGGTTGGCTATACCTGATTTTCCACAGCAGCGTTTTCGTCAAACATGCCGTACTTACGCAAGAAGCGTTCTACGCGACCTTCGGTATCGATAATCTTTTGTGTACCTGTGTAGAAGGGATGATTGCCCGACCATACATCAACGTTAATCTCAGGATGGGTAGAACCAATGGTTGCTACCACTTCACCGTTGCAAATTACTTTTGCTTCGGGATACCACTTGGGGTGAATTCCAGCTTTAGGCATAGTCTTAGCTATAAAAAATCAAAAATTAAGCTTTTCTAGACTAGCACAGAATCGCGCAATTAAAAATGATAATTAGATTGCAATAAAAGTAGTTAAGGATATCGGCTTGGGTTTAATAGGGTTTTTGAAAGCTTATCGGGATTTTAAGAAAGTCCACAACGTCCTATGCAGGTTCAATATTTAAGTCTTAGTTGCCTTTTGTTTTAGCTATGCCCTTTTGTATTCGTAAGTAGAAATACTTAATTAAATGTAGGATGCGTTAATGCAACGTAACGCATCAATTGCGTAAAAAAGATGATGGGTTACGCGATCGCTAACCCGTCCTACATTTAATTCCAACAACCTAACTTATAAATAAGATTAATATTTCTAATATTATTTTGATCCTATTAGTATTGTTGATCAATCATATTAGTTTTTGTATTGATATCGAGGAGATGTGCATAAAAATGATCCGATAAATCATAATCTTCTCTAATACAAATCCATAGCCCCAAGCATCGAACAATCCTCACCCTTTAAAGCTTTGAGTGTAATTCTCGAAAAAAAATCCTATAAAACAACTGCCAGAGGATATATTTGGCTTATTAGAGTTATATAGATTTTTTATATAAGTTTATTGTCGAAAATGATGCGTTTCAAAAAATTTCTCCCAAAAAAAGTAAATGTGGCTACGCACTTTATGTTTAAATTAAAAATATCGCTCAAGGGCTTCACACGAAGAACTCCTGATAGGATTAACTTATATAACGCAAATATAACGCAAAAAATATTTCCACCAAAGAGCTAGATATCAAAGGGATGATTAGATTTTTAATTTATTGTTAATTTTCGATTTGACGCTTGACTCTGACTCTTAAGTTTTTTGCAGCACGTTTTGCTGATAATTCTTTGCAAATGCCCGTTTGCAGTTTACTGACTCTCATTTAAATCTAGTAAGGAGATATTAATGTCTTACTCACAAACACAGTCTAAAGCCAAAGCTGGCTATGACGCAGGTGTACAGGACTATAAACTAAAGTACTATACCCCTGATTACACTCCCAGAGATACCGACCTTCTCGCCGCTTTCCGCTTCGTGCCTCAACCAGGCGTACCTCCAGAAGAAGCTGCTGCTGCGGTAGCTGCTGAATCTTCGACAGGCACATGGACAACTGTATGGACAGACTTGTTGACCGACCTCGATCGCTACAAAGGTCGTTGCTATGATGTCGAACCAGTACCCAACGAAGACAATCAATATATTGCATACATTGCATATCCTCTTGACTTGTTTGAAGAAGGTTCTGTAACCAACTTGCTCACCTCATTGGTTGGTAACGTTTTTGGTTTCAAAGCTCTTCGTGCATTGCGTCTAGAAGACATCCGTGTACCAATCGCATACTTGAAGACATTCCAAGGACCTCCTCACGGTATTCAAGTTGAGCGCGATAAGTTGAACAAGTACGGTCGTCCTCTCTTGGGTTGTACCATCAAGCCTAAATTGGGTCTATCTGCTAAAAACTACGGTCGTGCAGTATATGAATGTCTTCGCGGCGGTTTGGACTTCACCAAAGACGACGAAAACATCAACTCTCAGCCTTTCATGCGTTGGCGCGATCGCTTCCTGTTTGTACAAGAAGCAATCGAAAAAGCTCAATCTGAATCTGGCGAAGTCAAGGGTCACTACTTGAACGTCACCGCTCCAACCTGTGAGCAAATGATGGAACGTGCAGCTTTCGCAAAAGAAATCGGCACACCAATCATCATGCATGACTTCTTGACTGGTGGCTTCACAGCTAACACCACTCTTGCTAAGTATTGCCGCGACAATGGCTTGCTCCTGCACATTCACCGCGCTATGCACGCAGTTATTGACCGTCAAAAAACCCACGGGATTCACTTCCGCGTTTTGGCTAAGTGTCTGCGTATGTCTGGTGGTGATCACCTCCACTCTGGAACCGTTGTTGGTAAGCTCGAAGGCGAAAAGGGTATCACCATGGGCTTTGTTGACCTAATGCGTGAAGACCACATCGAACTCGATCGCTCTCGCGGTATCTACTTCACCCAAGATTGGGCTTCTATGCCTGGTGTTATGCCCGTTGCTTCGGGTGGTATCCACGTATGGCACATGCCTGCGCTCGTGGAAATCTTCGGCGATGACTCTTGCTTACAGTTTGGTGGTGGTACTTTGGGACATCCTTGGGGTGCTGCTCCTGGTGCAACCGCTAACCGCGTTGCTCTCGAAGCTTGCGTACAAGCTCGTAACGAAGGTCGCGACATGATGCGTGAAGGTGGTGACATTCTTCGTGAAGCTGGTCGTTGGTCTCCTGAATTGAATGCTGCTCTTGAACTCTGGAAAGAAATCAAGTTTGAATTTGAAGCAATGGATACCGTCTAAATTGATTAGCTTTTGTGAGAATGGGCTACGCCCATTCTCACAAAAAAACTCTTGGTTAAGTTCAGCCTATGGATATCAAGCGCAGTACTAAGTCCACAGCCAAAATGTTGATCAATTTTTTGACCTTCGAGGCTGTCAAGACAATTGCCGAGCAATTGGAAGAAACTGATAGATTAAAAGCTCTTTGGTTTAACCAATTCTCAACCCGCGAGAGACTCCAGAACGGTGAACTTTATATCAAAGACCTGTTTGGGGTCAACCAAGAAATGGCTTTTCGAGTAATGACCGTGCGAGAGCATCTTGCCAATGAGATTTTAGATTTCATTCCAGAAATGGCTCGTACTGGCATCCAACAATCAAACATGCAGCTTCGTCGTCAACATTTTGAACACATCATGAATGTGCCAGCTTCGGAAGGATATGCAGAATGTGAGAATTTAGAATCTAGTTTAGAAAGTATTTTAGAAACTAGTTCTGAAACTAATCTCGAAGTTCCTTTAGAAGTTGTCACAGACTCCGATCTAGATTCAGTTGTTGAAAGCGATCGCGCTTCTACTTAAATCCATAGAAACACCAATTTAACTGCGAGAAAATAATGCAAACTTTACCAAAAGAGCGTCATTACGAAACTCTTTCCTATCTTCCCCCTTTGAGCGATGCTCAAATCACTCGTCAAATCGAGTACACCCTTAAGCAAGGTTTCTACCCAGCGATCGAATTCAACGAAGATTCCGATCCTGCAATCCACTACTGGACTCTTTGGAAGTTGCCCTTGTTCAACGCCAAAACTCCTCAAGAAGTTTTAGCCGAAGTTCAAGCTTGCCGCTCTAGCTATCCTGGTAGCTTCATCCGTGTTGTTTCTTTCGACAACATCAAGCAGTGCCAAGTACAAAGCTTCATGGTACACAAGCCTAACGCCGCTCGTTACTAAGCTTTAACAAACAAGAAAGCCCCGCAATGCGGGGCTTTCTTGTTATCTAGAAAAATAATCATCCCCATTCATGAGACGCACATTGCAAAATTTCTGAATAGCTTCAAAATCCTTGGTGTTATCTGTAACTACAGTTACGCCCGATCTCTTTGCTGTTCTCGCGATCAAAACATCATGGGTTATGCGATATTTTTGATCGGCAGACATTTTAGGAGTCAGTCCGCCTGAGCGGGACTTTAATCCTTTTTGCAAAGCATAAATAACTTTCCCCACAAGCCACCAATCTTCTGCGGTTGGAATTAAGAGCTTTCCAGATTTTTCGTACTCTCGCCGCGCAACATTTAGAGCTTTTATTTCAGTATCATCATGCGCTCCTGCAACGAGTTCTTGAAGCACGACAACCGACATATAAAAACTGTCTGGCAGTTGGGCATATTTTCGGGATATAAAAATATTTGTGTCAAATGTAATCTTTGGCATCTGGGCTATTAGAGCTTCTCTGTGAGATCAATTTCCAAACTCTCATCATTGCCTGATTAGCTTTTTTTGATGCCTCAACCTTTTCCTTGCGACTCAAAGCTTTTTTCTTTGTAGTTTTGTTTGCGCTGGATGGGCTTGTGACTGAGCTATTTAAGGTGCTTTCTTTAGGTTTTTTCGTCATGGCTAACATCACCCCATTGAATAAGATACTCTTGCATTGTAGCAAAATATCGGCTACACGATGGTCGTTCATATTTTTTGTTGCTATATTGATAGACAGCAATGTCAAATCTTTGATGTCAAGGAAAGCATTTCAGCTTTGACGTAAACTTAAGCACTTAATACTATGACAATCACTTTAGATTTACCTCAAGAATTGGAACAAGAGCTATCTGTGGAAGCAGGAAAAATTAGTTTATCCTTACCAGAATATATTCTACAACTTCTGACTGTTAGAAAATTTTTAGAGGGTCAGCTTAGAACTGGTGCAGAATTAGTGAACTATTGGCAAAGTGAAGGACTAATTAACTCACGTCCTGAGATCAAGGATAGTCAAGAATATGCTCGCCAAATTCGCTATGTAGCAGAACATCGTCAACATTTATAAAGTGATTTTATGTATGTTTTAGA
>DCSN01000211.1 GCA_002325645.1 Pseudanabaena sp. UBA1465 | reverse complement strand
CATTGGTCTTACTATAATTTGGGGGAGGCTTTGGTGGAGTTGCAGAGGTGGGAGGAGGCGGTTGTTGCTTATCGCTTCGCACTGCAACTTCAGCCTGATTTGCCGCAAGCAGAAGAAAAGTTAAATAATGCCTTGCACTATCGAGTCAAGTCAAATTTAAATTTAGCACTCAGCTACTACCGTCAGGCGATCGATCGCGATCCAACTGATATCGAAAGCTACATTAAGGCTTTGGAAATTGCACCAAACGATCCCGAACTGCAAGCAGGTTTGGGGACAGCTTGGGAAGCAAAAGGAGATGTACAAAAAGCGATCGAAGCTTACCGCCACGCGATCGCTCTTAATCCCCGATCGACCGCAGCTTATTTAAAATTAGCAGACATTTTAGAACAGATCGGACAGCGTGAGGAAGCAGGAGCATACAAGCTGAAAGCTTTGAGACAAGATTCGACGCATCAAACTGAATTAACTAGCGATTATTTAAGTTTGGAAACTACCAATCAACTTGCTGCTGTAACTGACAAGATGTCCGTTACTCAAAATGCGACAATATCTCAGTCAAAACCCAAATTAGCCGTTGTTTCTTGGGATATGAGCCACAATCCCGTCGGTCGAGCTTTCTTGCTAGCAGACATGGCGAAGGAAGCTTTCGATGTGGAATTAATCGGCCCGATATTTCCGTTTTACGGTCAAGAACTTTGGCCTCCCCTGCAAAATGCAGATATCGAAAATAGCACATTTATTGCGAATAATTTTGAGGAGTTTGTTAGAGGAGCTAAGCAACTCGCCCAGGCTCAGAAATATGACTCAGTTTACGTAAGCAAGCCGCGTTTTCCCAGCTTGTTTATCGGAATGCTCATCAAGCATTACAGTCAATGTCCTTTGGTTCTCGATATCGATGACTGCGAACTTTCTTTCTTTAAAAATGAAACAGAAGCTTCATGGTTAGAACTCATACAGCGGATTGATAGCAAGGAAGGAAACAGCCCTTACGGCGAAATTTGGACGCGGTTTTGTGAAAATCTGATTCCCTTAGCCGATGCTGTAACTGTATCCAACGTAGCATTGCAGCAGCGTTATGGTGGCTTGATTGTCAGACACGCCCGCGATGAAAAAGTTTTCGATCCGAAACTGTACGATCGAACAGCTATTCGGGCAGAATTCGATTACAGCGATCGCGATCAAGTCGTTTTGTTTCTCGGTACTCCTCGCCCCCACAAGGGAATTTTCCGTATTGCGGAAGCCTTGGAAAAAATTAACGATCCTCGCTTGGCTTTGTGCATGATCGGCACGATTAATGACAAGCGGGTTTCCGACCGATTTGCTATTTACAAAAACGCCAGGATAGACTTTCATAAAAACCAGCCTTGGGAAAGGCTTCCCGAACTGGTGTCAATGGCAGATATGATCTGCATTTTACAAGATCCTAACTCTCCGATTTCGGAATATCAAATTCCTGCTAAATTAACCGATGCAATCGCTATGAACGTACCCGTTTTGATAACGGATGTACCCCCATTAGCAGATATCATCGCAGCAAAATGTGCGGTTTCTGTCAATGACGATCGGCTGGAATCAGCTATCAAAAATTTAATTAATTCAGACAATAAAGCGTCTTTACCCGATCGCCACAGACGGTTTTATTTCCTAAGTGAATTCAGCTATGGCGTCAATGCAGAGCGGATTCGATCTGCCTTTGAGTGTGCCCAACAACAAAAAAGCCAGCCCTGGCCTCAATTGTTCTCCGATGTTTTCGACTTAGTTGCTGCTAAGTCTGGAGTCTAACTTCCAGTGATTACTTCAGGAAATATCGGGAACAAAATAGTAAAATTAACTTCTGATGTGAGTTCGATCGAGTTGAGTCAGCCGTTAAATATCCTGTTCTTTTGGAAACAGAACGACTCAGACATTTACGGCCGCCGTCAGGATATGGTTCTCAAATACTTAGCACAGAGCGATCGGGTAAACAAAATTATTCATTTCGATGCACCGATTTCCTTGCGGAAATTGCACGAACAGGTACAGCATGGATCGCGGGCGAAATTCCACCAAGGTAATTTAGTGTTTACCAATACAGTGGAGCGATTTCTCGGACTAAAAGATACATCAAAAATTATTAAACGCACGTTTGTTTATGGGGACGATCGCATTGAGGAAAGCTTCTTAGGACGCAACTTGCAAAAGAAAAGCGACTATCCCGATTTTGTCAGACAAGTCATCGCAGAATCCGATCTTGAAGGACAGACAATTGCTTGGGTGTGTCCAGTTTGTTTTGAGTTTCCCGATGTGTTGGAAGAGTTGAACTTCGAGTTTGTGGTTGCCGATCTAATTGACGACCAGCGGAAATGGGATATCAAGCCTTCCTATGCCGCACAATTAACAAAAAATTATCAGCAGATTATTGAACAAGCCAATGTTATTTTCACGAACTGCGAACCAGTCCGCAATGCTTTCAGCGATTTGAATTCTGACATTACTGTGATTCCGAACGGCGCCGAAGTATTTGAGGATGAAAACATCTGCTCAAAGCCCGCCGAACTTGCGGCTTTAACAGGCCCGATTATTGGTTATGTTGGCAATCTTTCCGATCGCATTGATATCGATCTTCTCAAGTTTCTTGCGAATTCGAGGAAAGACTGGAATTTGGTAATTATCGGATCTGCACACGGAAACTCGAAAATTTTAGAGTTAGAAAAATTAGATAACGTGTACCTGCTGGGCGTGAAAATTTACGATGATGCTCTTAGCTTCATCCGCAATTTTGATGTGGCTATCATTCCCCATGTTGATAATCAGCTAACGCGGAGCATGAATCCCTTAAAACTTTATGTATATTACTCCGCAGGCGTACCCATTGTTTCCTCCCCCATTTCCAATATTGGCGAACTTTACGACAACATTTATGTCGCTGCTAACCCGCAAGAGTTTATTAACGGTATTGAGGTTGCGCTTAAGCGCGATCGCTCGTCAGATAAAATACAAAAACGGGAAAAACTGCTGGAGCAAATCAACTGGCGATCGCGGGTAAAAAATATGATATCTATCATCGATCGACGCTTGTCAGATGTGCCTATCATACCAAAAAAACAGTTAAAGCTTCGGGGCGTTTCCGAGCCAACACTCTCTGAAAGTAAAAGTATCACTCCTGTAAAACAATCGGTACATTCTATGAAAACAGCGATCGAGAATAAACCCAGCCCAAGCAAAGCAACCACGCCAATTAATTCAGATAATAGCTATCAAGGAATTTGCGATGTTTGTGGAGAAGCACAGATTTTTATCAAAAATCACTCATCACTCAGAGAAGGGTATCAATGCAAAAATTGCAAGTCTTCATTGCGCTACCGTGGTCAAGCCGAAGCAATTTTGAAGTATTTTTCTAAGCGAGGATACTCAACGCTGGAAGCATTATCTCAAAACCCAGAATTTCAGCAACTCTATATCTACGAACCAGGAATTATTGGGCCGTTTAGAAAGTATTTTTAAACCTTCAGTAACTACGCATATTCTTATTATTGGGATGACGTAGCACCAGGACAATATAAAGATGGAATCCAATGTCAAAACCTAGAACACCTGACTCATCCCAGCAATCATTTCGATTTGGTTTTGTCATCAGATATTATGGAACACGTAAGGCGACCTTGGGATGCTTTTCAAGAAATTTTCCGCACTCTCAAGCCCGGTGGCTGTCATATTTTTACAATCCCCGTACAGCATCCAATGCCATCAAAAACAATTGAGCGTGTTGATACTTCAGGAGAGCAAGATATTATGTTAATGGAACCTCGATATCACAGCGCTCCCTCTGCTGATAAGAAGAGTAGCCTACGTTCCTTAGTATATAATGACTTTGGCAAAGATATTGTCGATAGCCTACAAGATATCGGCTATGAAGTCGAGCTATTACAACCTCAGATCGAAGACAGAGATGTTCAAAGGCTGATTACTTTTGTTAGCAAAAAGCCGAAGTAAATACGATGCGATCGCTCCCACTCTTTTCAGCGATCGCCTAGGTGCATCTCATCAATTGTGAATCCGCTGTATCAGGTGCGTCAGCGTCTGAAACCCTCAATAATTGTTTGATAATTTCATCCGGGTACCCTACAAATCGATTGGATTGTGATAGTTGTGTCCAGAAATATTGTTGTTGTTATTTAAATGGAGTTATAAATGCCAAATTTTGAGATATTAAATTCAGTGCCATCTGGCAAAAATGAGCATATTTTAGAGCCAGAAATATCCTGCTATAAAGCACCTGTCAAATTTGAGTGTAAATCTGGATAAGACTACGAAATATCGGAGATATTTTTGTCAAAAAAAGTCTTGGAGAGAAGGAGTATTGGCTTATAAAATAGCTTGAAAAATCCAGCCAAACTCAAACATTATTGATCGAAAATTAGCCGATGCTGTACACCAAGAAGTCCAAAGAAAAAAAGAATTATTACTCGATAATTATCTCCAGAAAATCAAGCAAAACTCAGAAGACATCACCAACTATTATAAAGCTATAGATTTAGCACCGGAGCGCGGAGAACTCTACTTAGATTTAGGAAAAGCTTTAGCAAGAAAAGGACTGTTAGATGCTGCGATCGGCGCTTACAGTCAAGCACTTCAGCTCAAACCAGATCTCGCAGAGGCTTCACAGCTAAAGCAGCTTTTAGCTATTTTAAAAACAACTCGATCCGATAGCCTGGTTGTTGCTAACTCCAGCTTCGATAAAAAATGTAAACTAGAGCAAGCCAAACAATCCTTAGAAAACTTAAATCAGATTGCTCTAGACAACTTATTAGATACTGGATCTCAGATACATTTCCCATCTATCAAACAGCCGAGAGTTAGCATTATTATAGTTTTGCACAACCGAGCAGAAATGACTTTAAGCTGTCTCTCTTCAATTTTAAGGAATAACTTTAAATCTTACGAAGTCATCCTTGTAGACAACTGCTCTACGGATGCAACTCCACACCTTTTAGCCAGAATTAAAGGAGCAAAAATCATTCATAATTCTCTGAATTTACATTTTTTGCTTGCTTGCAATCAAGCTAGTAAAATTGCAACAGGCGAGTTTATTTTATTTTTAAATAACGATGCCCAACTGCTTGGAGATAGCATTACCGCAGCAGTAGAAACTATTACATCTTCCGAAAATATCGGCGCAGTGGGTGGCAAAATAACTTTCCCTGATGGTGCACTTCAAGAAGCTGGAAGTATCATTTGGCAAGATGGTTGCTGTGTGGGATACGGACGGGGAGATTCTCCCGCTGCACCTCAATATATGTATCAACGTGCGGTGGATTACTGTTCGGCTGCATTCTTGATCGCGCCAACAGAATTATTTTTAAAACTAGGTGGTTTTGATGAAGATTACCAACCCGCTTACTGCGAGGAAATAGATTACTGTATCCGACTTTGGAAGCTGGGTAAAAAAGTCATATACGATCCAAAAGTTACGATCGTTCATTACGAGTTCGCCAGTTCCAGTCATTCTAATTCCAGCGCCAACGCGAGTGCACTGATGCAGCAAAACTATAAAATTTTGCAGCAGAAACATCAAGACTGGCTTCAGGATCAATATCCGTGCGATCGTAAAAACATACTATGTGCTCGTACTCATCCCAGAGACAACCGCCAGCGGCTTCTCTATATCGACAATCGAGTTCTTCATCCCTATTTGGAATCTGGTTCCACTGACAATCACCGCATCCTCTCAACACTCGTAGAGTTAAGATATGCTGTCACCTTATACTTAACCGACCTGACGGATACAGAAAACTGGACTGATATTTATGCCGATATTTCTAGAGAAGTTGAAGTTATACGAGGGTATGGCTGGCTGCAACTTGAAGATTTTTTAAGAGAGAGACAAGAATACTATGATATTGTGCTTGCTACCGATCCTTACAGCATTAAATATTTAAAAGATCTTTGATCTAGAGACAACCTGCTTGGAGGAACCAAGGTTGTTTTCGAGGCAAAAGCAATCGATCGTCTGAGGGAATTTGACCTCAATTAGATATCTCGATTAAACAGTAGACATCTCCTAAATTATTATGGAACAAGATCCGGATCCGACAGTTAAAAGGCAGAATATAGGAAAAAGGTGTGGGGAAATACCGATATCTTTGCGAGATATTTGATTGAATAAAACAGGATTTACGCAAACAACCCAGTTTCTGAGCGAAATCCTATATAAAATCGAGAAATATTGATTGTGAAATCATTTTTTTTGCCCTCCATACGTGACTCCTGTAATATTGAATAGGAGAAAATCTTTATGCTTCAGTCAGATCGAGTTAAAGAAGTAACTTCAAGTATTTGTTGTCCGGTGTGTCAATCTGTAGAATTTCTAGACTTTAATGGACGCAAGAATGCCAGATGTCAACGCTGTCTTTCAGTTGAGAGAAGTAGATTGCTGTGGATGGTACTTCAGCGACTCGAAATCATTAAGCCTGGAATTCGAGTTTTGCACTTTGCTCCCGAACTACCTTTACTAATGCGTTTTCACTCTTTGCTAGGCGATTTTTATCATCCCTGCGATCTAGATCCGCTGAGATATAAAAGCCGTTACTGTCGCATATTCCCTATTAATATGTGTGACGACTTGCAAAAAATGCCATCTGAACTATTTGATGTTATTATCCACAATCATGTATTAGAGCATATTTGCTGCTCGGTCGAGGATACTTTAGTTGAGTTAAATAGGATCCTTAAAAAAGGTGGAAACCATTTTTTTACTGTTCCGTTTCGTGGTAATGAAACAATCGAAGATATATCTCCTAGCTTAACAGACGAAGAGAGGATCAAACTGTTTGGTCAGCACGATCATGTGAGGATATTCGGTAAAGAAGACTTTCCCGCCCTATTGAAAAAAGTATGGAATGTTTCTGATGTTACTGTTTCTGTTAAATCTCTGTTTTCAGAGACAGAAATTGAGCGGGCTGCAATTCCCTTGAAGTCTCTTGAAGAGATTGATGCCAATACTATATTTCACCAGGTAAAATAAGATGCCTCCTCACAAACCCATAGTACCGCCTGTAC
>DCSN01000144.1 GCA_002325645.1 Pseudanabaena sp. UBA1465 | reverse complement strand
GTGGCAACGTCACCAGGAGCAACTCGAAATTCATCTTCTTCATCGGCGGTCATGTAGACAGGTTCTTCGTTCTTGAGAACCTTGCCATTTTCGACAGCATAGTAAGGAGTTTCAATGAAGCCGTATTGATTCACACGGGCGTGAGTTGCCAAAGAACCGATCAGACCTGCGTTAGGTCCTTCAGGAGTTTCAATGGGGCAGATCCGACCGTAATGGCTGGGGTGAATATCGCGCACCGCAAAGCCTGCACGTTCACGGGTCAGACCACCAGGACCAAGGGCGCTGAGACGACGTTTGTGGGTCAACTCAGCCAGAGGATTGGTTTGATCCATGAACTGCGACAGTTGGCTGGAACCAAAGAATTCTTTGATCGCGGCAACTAGGGGCTTAGGGTTAACCAAGGAAGCTGGGGTAAGGGCATCGACATCAGAAACGGTCATCCGTTCACGAATGATGCGCTCTAAACGATTTAAGCCAACACGGACTTGGTTTTGGAGGAGTTCACCGACGGAACGCACGCGACGATTGCCTAAGTGGTCAATATCATCAATTTCACCGATGTCAAACTTGAGGTTGATCAAGTAGTTGATGGCAGTGAGGATGTCTTTTTCGGTTAATACTCTGGTGGTGTCAGGAGTGTTCAAACGCAACTTTTTGTTGAGCTTGTAGCGACCGACTTTGCCTAAGTCATAACGTTTGGGGTCAAAAAAGCGCGATCGCAATAGTTCACGCCCACCTGACTCTGTTGGTGGTTCCCCTGGACGCAGCTTACGATAAAGCTCTTTGAGTGCTTCATCTTCGTCAAATTGACCTTCTTTATCAATGGTCTTTTGGAAATACTCACGGTGAGTAAGTGCGTCAAGAATTTCGGCATCGCTCAAGCCGATCGCTTTGAGTAATACCTGTGCGGAAAGTTTACGAGTTTTGTCAATACGCACCCATACAAGATCATTCTTGTCGGTTTCAAACTTTAGCCATGCGCCTCGGTTAGGAATCAGGCTGGCGTTGTAGGTACGGCGACCGTTTTTATCAATTTCTTGTTTATAGTAAACCCCAGGGCTACGAACGATCTGATTGACGATGACTCGCTCAGCGCCGTTGATAATAAAGGTTCCGCGATCCGTCATCAGGGGCAGATCGCCGATAAAAACTTCTTGCTCTTTTATTTCTCCTGTTTCTTTATTAATGAGCCTCGTGGGAACGTACATCTGTACGGCATAGGTGGCATCCCGACGTTTAGACTCATCAACATTATATTTGGGGCGCTTGAGTTTATAATCTTTGGCAATGAAATGGAGTTCCATTTTGCCCGTATAATCTGTAATCGGCGAGAAACTCTCAAGCTCTTCAATAAGTCCTTCTTCTAGGAACCATCGAAAACTCTCCCGCTGGATTTCTACAAGATCTGGTAGAACGAAGGCAGGAGTAACAAGAGTAGGCTTATTCATGCACTAATGACTGCAGTTTTAGTGGGCGGAGTATATGTCTAGTTTTGAGTCAAGACATAAGCACATTATGCTAACTTATCTATAATCTAATTGTCAAGCTGTTTCGTTAGAAACTATTTATTGATTTAATAAGGAGCCAGATTTTTGGTGACTTTGCTGCGTCACCAAAAATCTGGCTCCTCAATTTTACTGAGAGTCTATTATTAATTTTATTATTATTTTTATGAAATCTGGTTATACCCTGCCCGTTTTTGCGATCGCTGCTGCTAAAGCCGCGATTCTTGCCTTACTACAAAAAAATGTAACTTCGGTCGAACTCGATTTATTAGAGTCGGGCGTAGGCGAAGTGGCGATCGCCCAAAGTGCAATTATTGATGAACATACGGCTCTGGCAATTTCTATTAGTGACCCCGGCGATAACCTCGACCTCACCGCAGGAATGCCATTGTGGGCTTGGGTGCAATTAGGATCGGTAACACCCGAAGCGCCGCAAAGAATAATTCTTGAAGCGGGTGAAGGATTAGGTAGAACCGCAAGTGGTGAACCTGCGATCTATCAATTAGCCAGAAATTTAGCAGAAATAAATCTTTTACCTTTACTAACGCCCCAAACTACAGCAAGGATTCGGTTTATTTTACCTGAAGGTCGATCGCTGGCTAAGCGGACTTCTAATGAGGCTTTTGGAATTCTCGAAGGGTTGTCTTTGCTAGGAACTTCCGCCATATCCAAGCCCCTCTCGGTGGAAGATAAGCTTGAAGAATTTCGCGCCGATTTACGAGCTAAAGCTGCTAACGTGCATGAAATCGCTTTTTATATTGGCGCAAATGGCTATCAAGTCGCGCAAAATCTCGGTTTCTCAGATTCGCAATTAGTTCAGACTGCGAATTGGGTTGGAGCCATGTTGGTAGAAGCGGCGCTTTTGGGAGTGAATTCGATTACTTTAGTTGGCTATCATGGCAAATTGCTAAAGCTGGCAGGGGGTATTTTTAATACGTCAAGTCACTTAGCTGATGCCAGAATTGATATTTTGGTGCGGGCGGCTGTCCATCAGCATTTGCCATTTGAGCTAATTCAAGCGATCGAGCGATCGCCTACGGCGGAATCTGTGCATAAGTTATTAGTTGAGCATGGTTGCGATCGCCCAATTTTTGCATACATTACCGATCAGATTACTGAACGGGCTACGGCCTATGTCCAAAAATATGCCGATCGCCAGATTAATATCCGAACGGTTTTATGCGATCGCTTAGGGCAGTTAGTTGTCTAAGATTAAAGACAGCGCTTGGCGTTGTCTTTAAATCTTAGAGTTTTGTAATGCAACCTGTTTATATTGTCGGTGCGGGACCTGGTGATCCTGATCTTATTACTGTTAAAGGTCGCAACCTGCTCACTAAAGCTGATCTGATCATTTATGCAAATTCTCTCATCCCTGATTCGATGCTGCAATTTTGCCGCAGTGATGCCGAAATTATTCCCACTGCGAGTAAATCTCTAGAAGAGATTTTGGAAATTATGATCGATAGGGTGCGATCGCAAAAATTAGTGGTGCGTCTCCACGATGGCGATCCTAGTCTATACGGAGCCATTCAGGAGCAGATGGTTGCACTTATAGAAGCGGAAATTCCCTTTGAAATAATTCCAGGGGTGAGTGCGTTTCAATTAGCTGCTGCGCGTTTGCAAGTAGAGCTAACGGTTCCTGAATTGGTTCAAACAATTATCCTTACGCGCATTAGTGGACGCACTCAAGTTCCTGAACGCGAAGAATTATCAAAACTTGCCGCCCATCAAGCTTCATTATGCCTCTATCTCAGCGCTCACCATGTCGAGAATGCTCAAGCAAAATTAATGGAACATTATCCATCTGATACGACAGTGGCAATTTGTTATCGTTTGGGTTGGGACGATGAAAAGATTTTGACGGTTCCTCTTGCAGATATGGCATCTACCACCATCAAAGAGAACTTAACTAGAACTACGCTATTTGTAATTAGTCCTGCGTTAAATCATGTGGATAAAAGCAGGAAGGGGCGATCGCAATTATATAGCTCTCACTACAAGCGACTTTTTCGTTAAATTGAAACTAGAAATTGATCTTAAAAAGCTTGGCGATCGCTTTTTGTGTTGCGTTTTGATCTGCTTGTCCCAAAGCTCCAATTCGCTTTATTACCAACACATCATCCAGAGTAAATAATTTCATTCTAATTACAGAAGGATGGGGCAGTCCAGCACTTGGCAAGTCAAGAATATTTATATCAAGCGCCCAAGGTGCATGACTTGCAGTTGTAATCATCGCCATAACGCTACGACTCATGGTCGCATTAAAAGCTAATTGGTCAGAAATTACCAGTGCAGGTCTTCGTTTTTGATTAGCAGTATCTGTAAAAGGGAAAGGCACTATGACCACATCAAATTGATTAAAGGTCACGATAGGCTTCCTCATCTTCTGGAGATGCCCATTCGCTAAGTGTTCCTGATACAGCGTTGAGATAATCTAAATCTAATGGTTGCAATCTTTTGATAAAGACTCGACCTTCTTCTATTTCAAAGACAACTGCATCGCCCTTAGATATACCCATAGCGTCACGGATAGTTTGAGGGATAGTTGTTTGAAATTTAGAAGTTACCTTGGAAACTAGAAGCTTTTTAGTTACTTGCATAGAATCAGTAAGTATTACAATAATACAATATTACTGTAATACCTGATGAGATTTTAGGGGTAATTATTGCTATATTTGAGATGAATAAACGGAAATATTGACCTTTATGAGTCTTTGTCTTGCTTGCGATCGCTTAAACCCAATAACAACCAAGTTCTGCACCGAATGCGGCGCTAAGTTACAAATTCAAGAACGTTATCGCGCTTTGAAGGTAATTGGACAGGGGGGATTTGGTAAAACTTTTTTGGCTCAGGATGAGTCGAAACCGTCACAGCCGCGTTGTGTGATTAAGCAGTTTGCTTTTGAAACGATCAATCCTAATGCGAGTCAAGGGACTTTGGATGTCGCAGTCAGGTTATTTGAGCAGGAGGCAAAGCGGCTTGATGATTTGGGTAAACATCCACAAATTCCTGAACTTCTATCTTTCACAATTCATGAGGGGAAGCAGTACCTCATCCAAGAGTTTATCGATGGTGAGACTTTGGAGCAGGAACTAGCGCGAGTTGGTGCTTTTAGTGAGCAGCAGGTGCGGGATGTGTTGGTGGAGGTGCTGCAAATTTTGGAGTTTGTGCATAGCAATTCGGTAATTCATCGCGATACTTCGCCAGACAATATCATTCGGCGGCGTAGCGATCGAAAGTTGGTGCTGGTAGATTTTGGGGCGGCAAAGCACGCAACGGCGACATTATTGGCAAAGACGGGGACGGGCATCGGGAAGCCGAGTTATGGCGCTCCTGAGCAAATGTTGGGTAAGTCGGTGTTTCAGAGCGATTTGTTTGGGTTGGGTGTGACTTGTTTGCATTTGCTCACAAATGTGGAACCGTTTACGCTCTATGATGTTTTGGAAAATGAATATCAGTGGCGACAGTTTTTGAATGGGAAGTTAGTTAGCGATGAGTTTGGGAAGTTGTTAGATCGGATGACTGCTTATAGGGTAAAGGAACGCCCCAATTCAGTTATAGAGACTTTGCAAGTATTGCAACCAAAAGCGGCTCCAGTTAAACCAATGCCATTACCTGTATTCCCATTACAACCACTACAGACTCCTGCATCAACTTCGAGTAATTCCCTTATCTTGGACTGTGGGAATGGCGTGAAGTTGGAACTGGTGAAAGTGATGGCGGGTAGTTTTAATATGGGAAGTAATGAAGATGATAGTGATAAGCCGATTCATCGCGTGAATTTGCAGGAATTTCTGATTGGTAAATACCCTGTAACACAAGCGCAATATCAGGCAGTGATGGGTGAAAATCCGTCACATTTTAAAGGCAACCAAAATCCTGTGGAAAATGTTACTTGGTATGATGCTGTGAAGTTTTGTGAGGAACTATCGAAAAGAACTGGTCGGAAAGTGAAGCTACCCACTGAAGCACAATGGGAATATGCTTGTAGGGCAGGAAGTACTGGCAGATACTGTTTTGGCGATCATGCTAGTAAATTAGGTAACTATGCATGGTATAAGAGAAACTCAGTGAATAAAACTCATCCAGTAGGAAAAAAGTTAGCAAACTCTTGGGGATTGCATGATATGCATGGCAATGTTTGGGAATGGTGCGAAGATTTCTGGCATGAAAATTACAATGGTGCGCCCAATGATGGCTCTGCATGGCTAACTAACGGCAACCAAGATGGACGCTCCCTGCGTGGTGGCTCGTGGAACACCTATGCGTTCTTTTGTCGTTCGGCGAATTCCTACGAGGACGGTGCAGACGCTCGGTACGACTACATAGGTTTTCGGGTTGCCTTGTGAGTTTGCCTCTTCGCGTGAGGACTGCTTCTTCACACTTTTGCTGTTTTTTCTTTACCCTTCGTCAAAGCAAAGCACATTTTCTAGATATTTCACATACCACCGTAGGGGTTCAGCATTTGCGCCACAATTTCTAAACTCATCACCACAATATCAATCCACAAATGCTAAACCCTCTCCGCTTTCGCCGATCGCTTGTCCCTGCGATTACAGCTTGAAGGCATTGCATTCCCAAATCAAGGCAACCTGCAAACGCAATTTTAAACACCAAAATCATGTAGGGGCAGAGCATTACCGCCACAATTTATAAATTCTGCGATCCCTTTAAATCGGTAATGCTCTGCCCTAAACCTTTGCAATTCACCACAATCCCCAAACCGCAGGGATAAATTATCGATAACAGCGAAGAGGGTAGAGCATTTGCGTATAGAGATTTCGGTGATAATTTGTAAATCGTGGCGCAAATGCTCTACCCCTACATTTATGAATAAAATTAATTTTTGCTAAAATAAAAACAAACAACGCCTTTACTTTCTATGCAAGAAACCATAACGCTAAACTTACCAGCCGATGTCAGAGATTCACTCGAAGCGCGATCTCAATTCGAGATAATGATTTGGATACTCGGATAATATTCTAATTGAGAAATTAAAAATGTGAAAATTCCTAACGATGCGATTATCCTTGATGGCAAAATCACCAATTACTTGCT
>DCSN01000219.1 GCA_002325645.1 Pseudanabaena sp. UBA1465 | reverse complement strand
GCTTGAGCAGACATATCGCGAGGAGTGCAACCGCGATTACGAGCATAGCTTAATGCTTCAACGTAAGGAGCAGTAGGCATTGGGAGACTCTAAACGGACGCAGAGACAGAGTAAGACTACTTCGGTAGCATCAGTCGATGAAGCGTCAAGAATCACCGCTGCTCCATTCACGGTGAGTATGTCAACTGAAAATGAATCCTAAACCCTTGCGCCTACGACTCACTTGGAATGATACAGCTACGGGGGATTGCCGATCCCCGATCTTAGACTTGCCCATCGCTTTGGGACGAATGTTTGGGAATATGCCCCCCACCATCAACGGAGAACGAGTTTCTCGAATTGCCCTCAACAGCAGTCAAGTTTCTCGCTTCCACGCGGTGATGACCTCCGAAGGCGACAGTATCGTAGTCACTGACATGGGCAGCCGCAATGGTACTTTTGTCAACGGTGTTCGCCAAACTCGGTGCGTGCTGGCAAATGGGGATATGCTGCAAATTGGGCCCTACGCGATCGGCATTTCTGTTGCTGTGAATTCCACAGCAACCCAATCTGTAAATTCTCACATTTTCTTCAACCCCCAGACAAATCTCCCCGATCCCGCGATTCTCCAGTCTTTGGTGTCGCCACCTTCTCAAACCGCTAATCAAGGCGAGTTTCCGCCGATCGCATTTATGCAAGCTTCAGAGGTGACAATGCGATCGCTCCTATCTATGGGAATACCCGTTGCAGAAATTGATTGGACAGCAATTGGCGGCGGTTTGGGCAGCTTTATTTGGGTTGATTTGCTGAGAATTTGCGGGGTGAAGGCCGATCGAATTGCGGTTTTGGGCATGGAAAATCAGCCTTACGCCCGCTACCGTCGGTTATGCCTAAATTCTCAAATTCCCCTGCACGAACGGCTACGATCGAATTCTGACTCGTGTCCAGACAACATTTGGGGGTGGCCTCCCTATGCTGTGCGGGAAGCTGGGCAGGAATTGCTGAAAGGTCGGTTGGGGGAGTCGCTAAAATTGATGTGGCAGGTGTTTGCCGAGCCCACTTTTGCCGAAACTTATACGCCCCGCGCCGGGAAGGTTTTTGATTCTATTGACAGGGAAACTCTCCGTATTGGGTGGAAAGAGATGTTTCGCTACGGTAGAGTGCGGGGAATTCGCAAAACAGATGACGGCAGGTACGCGATCGCTTATTCTCGATCGAATGCCGACCATCGAGACCACGCTTTTTTGATCGCGAAATACCTGCATATAGCCACCGGCTATCCCGCCATTCAATTTTTGCCAGACTTGCAAGCCTACCGCGAAACAACCCAGGATTTTCAGTCCGTTGTCAATGCTTACGAAAGCCACGACAGCGTTTACCAAAAGTTGGAAGCCAACGGCGGCACCGTATTGTTACGAGGGCGGGGAATTGTAGCTTCGCGGGTGGTGCAGCGAATTTACGAAGCCAGACAGCAAAACCCTAACATTCAAGTATTGCATTTGATGCGATCGCCCAAACCCCAGGGCAACAAATTTAACCTCGCCCAGCGCAGCGTCGAAAATCACTACGAATTTCAACCGTTCAACTGGCCAAAAGCTTGCTGGGGCGGGGAATTGCGCGCAGTTTTGGAAAAAGCCCCCCTAGAATTTCGCCCGCAGTTACTCACAGACTGGGGCGGCACCACTACCGCCAACCGCAGCGACTGGCGGCGCATTGTCAAAGAAGGCTTGAGTCAGGGATGGTATCAGATTACTTTCGGGGAAGTCGAGCGAGTCGAGCGCGACAGTCAAAACCGCACGGTGACTTATATTCGAGAGAAAGAGTTGAAAGGGCAAATTAAGTTGAAAGCTGACTTTATCATTGACGCTACCGGTTTGGACGCTAAGGTGAAAACCAGTCCCCTACTCGATGATTTGGTAGTTCAATACAATCTTACCCTCAACGGTTTGGGACGCTTCAGCGTTAACAATGATTTTGAACTGCTAGAAATGCGAAACTCTCCCAGCAACGGGGAAGGGCGAGAGGGGCGGGTGTACGCTGCGGGGGCGATTACTTTGGGTGGGCCTTATGCGCCGGTGGACAGTTTTTTGGGCTTACAATATGCAGGCTTGCGATCGGTTGAGAGTCTGGCCAAAGCCAAAGCTACTGGTATCCGCAAATTGAGTGTTTGGCGATCGCTAGTACAGTGGTTAAAGTGGATTTTAAATCTATCTCCAGGTTGATTAAAAACAAGACCATTTCCCATTCAATCCAAAATCCAACATCTAAAATTCCATTCAATCTAAAATCCAAAATCTAAAATCTAAAATCGAATGACTCCCACCTTATTTGGTCGCTGGCAAACTCGAATATTGTTATTTGCAACAGTAGGCGTTTTAGTAACACTACCATTTTTTCTAGGTTTAATCACTTCTAAATCCGGCTCAATCTTTTTCTGGATTTTAGGGTATATAGCGATTTTTGGCATCGGCTGGGATGCCTTATATATCTACATACAGCAATTCCGCTGGGATCGAGATTGGCCCGGCGCATTTCAATTGCTCGCTGGAATTTGGGAAGCACTTTTTGTGGTATTATTGATAGAAAGAGTCGGTTTACCCGGAATACCGCAGTCAGAGTTTGACTTGGGATCTTTTGCGCTGCATTACAGTTTAGTATGGCTGGCAATTTATCTGGCATCGCAAACACTAATGCGAATATTGTTTCCCTACTGGCGTTTCCGAGGCGGCCAATGGTTGTAAGAATAAAGGAATCAGGATAAATAACAAATAACAAATAACAAATAACAAATAACAAATAACAAACAACAAATTCCCCATGCCCAATTCCCCACACCCAATCCCCTGTATATTTTCTTTTTTTTCAGGTTCAGGCTTCCTCGATTTGGGTTTTGAATCTATCGGCTTTAATATAGTTTATGTAAATGAAATTTTCTCGCCATTCATCCAAGCATATCGTCACTCTCGGCAATGTCTAAACTTACCACAGCCAGAATACGGACGCGAAGGAGAAGCAGCAGATGTGACTCGACTTGTAGAGGGAAAACCAGCACTTCATTTGCGGGAATTGATGGAAGATGCTCGCAAGAAACACGAGATTATTGGATTTATTGCGGGCCCGCCTTGTCCTGACTTTTCAGTTGGCGGCAAAAACCGAGGTGGGGAAGGAGATAAAGGCAAACTTTCAGCTTCCTATATTGAATTGATTTGCCAACAGCAGCCGGATTTCTTCTTATTTGAAAATGTCAAAGGTTTGTGGAGAACCAAAAAACATAAATCTTTTTATGACGAAATTAAAAACAAGTTGGCTGAGGCGGGATATATATTTGTGGAACGTTTAATTAATGCGATCGAATACGGTGTGCCGCAAGATAGAGATCGGATTATTTTAATCGGTTTCCGAAAAAATCTTGTTAAAGATATGGGCATTTCTTTAGATAAAAACAGCCCAATGTTGCCTGAAGGTGTATTTCCTTGGTCAAGTCAGATTTTATATCCCAAATCCGAAGTTTTTTCTAATCCTTGGCCTGAGAATGATGCGTTTGCCTGCGATAGTTTGTTGCCTTGCCCTGATGGCATTCCCAAAGAGTTAACAGTACAGTTTTGGTTCCAAAAAAATGATGTGTTAAACCATCCCAATGCTGAACATTATTTTCAACCAAGAGCGGGGATTAAAAGGTTTGCTGCTGTCGATGAAGGAGATGATTCTAAAAAATCTTACAAGCGTTTGCACAGGTGGCGTTATTCCCCAACTGCTTGTTATGGCAATAATGAAGTTCACTTGCACCCTTACAAAATCCGCAGGCTTTCTGTTGCAGAAACCCTGGCTATTCAGTCTATTCCTAAAAAGTTTGCACTCCCAGAAAATATGACATTAACTAATATGTTTAAAACTGTAGGAAATGGGGTTCCTTATTTAGCATCGAAAGGTATTGCTCAAACAATTTTACAGTTTTTAGATAAGAATTCTCTAATGAAGTGAAGTATGGGATTCCCAATTCCCAGACTTCCCT
>DCSN01000174.1:2463-4583 GCA_002325645.1 Pseudanabaena sp. UBA1465 | reverse complement strand
CTTGCCCCCTACTCCCCCTTAAGAAGGGGGGAACAAGAACTTGCTCAAAGTCCCCCTTCTTAAGGGGGATTTAGGGGGATCTAGACTTGTCGTAAAACCCATATTTCTCCAAGGTTTGGGCCTTAAGTTGACACCAATGGTTTTACCCACAATCTTTGCCACAAACCGACCATCTAAAAAACCCGCCCCCGCCCAACAACTCATCTTGAATTTAACCAATCTTGAATTTCTTGAGCTAACCAAACCGCCTCAATATCTTTCAAATTGCTTCCTAATAGATAAAAGTAAGTTCCTGTATTGTTATTACCTGAACGAATCCTGATTTGATTTCTACCAAAAGAGTTGTTGTAGATAAAAACACCTAAAATCTGCGAAACTTCTCCCCTGTGTCGCCAGTAATTCCAGCCAAAAATCTGATATTTTATTTCAAAATCGTTACGGTTAAAATTAATTACATTCCGCTGAAATAAATACTTAATTAACCAGCCTATTATAATTGCACAAATTACTAAGCCTATGCTCAAATTTAATGCTAACACTGCTAAGAGAATTGACAGGCTGTATGGTGCCAGGAACATTCCTACAACAGTATAGAAAAAAGGCTTTTGGACTAAAGTAGGCGGAATTTTAATATTTAATTCCTTCGCTGATTTGCTAAGTTCAATACGACTATTATGCGGTTTAGGATTTTTCCTAAGATTACCAATTTGTTCATCAGCCCGTTGGATATTTCCCGATTTCAAAGCTGAAGCCGCGTCTCTAGCCTTGCTGAAACGCTTTTCTAACCCGATTTCCGTCATCTTCTCAATCCAGCTTACCAAACTGGGATTCACACTCACGCGATCGCTAAACTGAATCCGAGAATCTTTCTGTGGTAAATCCGCAGGAGTCATCCCCGTTAACAAATGAATTAAAGTACCTCCCAAAGCATACAAATCCGAAGCTGGAACCGCCCGCCCCCAAAACTGTTCTAACGGTGCATAGCCACTCGTTCCTACAACTGTAAACGTTACGCCTGTCACCGCAGCTTGAGCTTGCACCGCGCCAAAATCTACTAGATAAATGTGCTTGTCATCCCCCCAAATTAAATTACTCGGCTTAATATCTCGGTGCAAAACAGGGGGATTCAACTCATGCAAATAAATTAAAATCTCCAACACTTCAAGAGAAATTTGTCGCAGGTTTTTCTCAGAAAATCGCTTGCCTTTTTCTAACAATTCCTGAAGTGAAAACCCCGGAATATAATCTTGCACTAACCCAAACCAAGGCAATCCTGCTCCTGATTCCCGTTCCAGGGAAAAATAATCTCGATAACAAGGAATGCGGGGATGATTTAGCGCCTGCAAAACTTGTGCTTCTCTTTCAAATAACTTGAGTTCTTCCCAGTGCATTTCCGGGCTAAAAGCTAACATTTTCACTGTCACCTTTTCTTGAGACAGCAAATCTACTGCTAACCAAGTTTGATGACCGGCAGCCGTGCGTCCTAAACGCTGCTGCAATTGATAACGTTCTTGTAAAATTTTCCCTGTATCTAACACAGTATTTCCCTCCTTTTTTGAATTCTACGAAATTGCCTTAACTATATTTCTTAAATAAGTCTTGATAGGGCAGGCTTACTTTAACATCAAACTCTCCAATGCCCAATGCCCAATTCCCAATGCCCAATTCCCAATTCCCAATTCCCAATTCCCAATTCCCAACTACCCATGAATTTCTCCATTCGGCATAATTGTACCCCGAAACTTTGCCCCCGCTAAATTAACAGTGCTCAAATCTACCCTCATCAAACTCGTGCGATGTAAAATTACATCCCGTAAATCCGTTTTAGCCAGGTAAGCATCAGTCAGATCAGCTTCACTTAAATTTGCCTGATTTAAATTAGCACGACTCAAATCTGCCCTCACCAAATTAGCTCGACTCAAGTCAGCCATAATTAAACTAGCATTGTTCAACTTAACATCAGGAAGAAATGCACCCCGCAAATTAGCGCCTGCGAATTCAGCATCTATTAATATAGCTCTTTCTAACTTGGCATTTGTCATTACAGCCCAGGAAAAATTCGCCTCAATCAAAGTTGCTTCAGTCAAAGATACATTATCCAAAATAGCTTCGCTCAAATT
>DCSN01000174.1:1544-2360 GCA_002325645.1 Pseudanabaena sp. UBA1465 | reverse complement strand
CCCTGCAAATTGACGCCCCGCATATCAGCACCCCGTAAATTTGCACCCCGCAAATTTGCACCCTCAAAAATCCGTTGTTCCTTGCGTAAATTGGCTCCTCGCAAACAAGCGCCTCGCAAATCTGCACCCTGCAAATTGACACCTCGCATATCTGCATCGGTCAAATTTGCATCGAGGAAAAATGCCAAAGATAAGTTTGCTCTGCGAAAGTCAGCATTTTGTAAAGTAGCTCCGTGGAAATCGGCATCGGATAAATTTGCTGCACTCAAATTTGCCTGATTCAAGTTAGCGCCACACAACTTTGCATTAGTTAAATTGGCGCGCCGAAGGTTGATTCTACTCAGGTATGCCATCGCTAGGTTTGCACTAGATAAATCGCCACTGCTTAAATCTACGCCTATTAAATCGACACCACTTAGGTATACGCCTCTAAGATTTATACCTCTAAAATCTAGTTCTCCTGCTGTATATCGCCTTAAAATTTCGCTGGCATTCATAAGTAGTGGTTTGTTGTTAATTAATTTGATTCACAAATTCTTGAGTCCAAGCGACTGTTTTGTTGCCTGAGAGCCGCCCATGAATTTTCACATTATTTAGAGATTTAGATTTGAGAGTACGCAGTTTTTTGTGAATATATATAGCTGTATCCTCTTGGTTTGGTGCTGGGGTAGACTCCAGAATGACGTGCAGCCAACCGTCCTTAAATCCCACTGTAGCAGTAATGCCCCTAGGCTGTAGTAATTGATCGATCAAGATGGCGATCGCCTTTGGGTTGCCTTGTTTTGCCATTTCTACAAGCTGATACTGACTTGCTTT
>DCSN01000174.1:0-1499 GCA_002325645.1 Pseudanabaena sp. UBA1465 | reverse complement strand
GGATTTTGTCTGCTCTGTTTCCGAAACTTTTTCAGCAACATTAGCCTGGGTTTGAGGAGTCGATCGCCCGCTTTCTTTTGACTCCAATTCTCTGAGAAGTTTGATTAATTTTCCTGTAAATTTTTGAACGTTTTCTACGTAATTTATGAGACTTTTATATTTCCAATACAGACGCTCTTCTAATTTTGTTTGATCGCATTCAGCGTTAACATTAGCTTCTAATTCGCTAAATATTCTTTCTATTTGGGCCGTGGCCGAGTTAGCACTTTGACTCACCAATCCTTTGATTTCTTCTTCTAAGCCCAACTTTTCTTTAATCGAGTCGCTAATATTTTTAGTGACAGCAGTTCCCCGATCGTAAATTTCGACTCTCGGCGTTTCTTCGACCTGCGACATTGCTGCCAATTCCTGCTGGAAATCAGCAGTCGAACTGCTAGCTGTTTCTGGTTCTTTAAAGGGTATAATTTCGACTGCTGCCGGCACTAAGTAACTCTTCTGGGGGTCATAATGATAGTGAGCAGGAGCAGCTTGAACGATCCGAGTAATATCGCCCGGTTCAAGATAATCTCTCACGTCGTTAATCAGCTTGCTCTGTTCATAAACACCGTTGTTTAAATGTGTCCGATCGCAATCTTCAGTAGCAGAATCTTCGGCTCGATCCCGTTCTTCCTGTTGCATTTTTTCGTAACAAGGATTCAGCGCTTTGATAATCACGCTAGCAGCTTGGTCGCTTTCATCTTTGTTGTCGAGATGCTTCGCAATTCTGTACAACTGAGATTCGAGTTCTGCCACCGTAGGACAGACATTAAAAAGTTGCCGTAGGAGATTGTCAAGTTCTTGCTTTTTCAGCAGCAGCCAGTCGCGATCGCTAAAAGTAAACTCGTGATAAAGAGTAGAAAAAATTAGGATTTTTGCCCTCAACGGATTTGTTTGCTGCAAAATCTTTTGTCGGACATCAAATAAATTACCCGGGTCTCTGTCCCTTGACTCTCCTGCTGACATTTCCGCACTGAAGTGGTCTTGAACAAGCGCTTGCTGACCGCCAAAATTAGAGATATTTGTTTCTAATTTTGTGAAGTCTTCGTATTCGTACAGCCTGCTAAGTTGGCAGACGATTTGGTCGGAAACTAAAGCGTACTCGGTTTTTTTATTTACCTTGGAAACTATACTATTTAAAACTGCTTCAATATCTTCTAATCTGCTGTATTTGGCGCACAGCTCTTCGATTAAACTGCGTAAATCTGTATCGGCGATCTGGTTCGGATCGTTTGCCCAAAACTCTTTACAGGCAAAAAATACTATCCTTTTGATCCGCGTAACATTGAGATCTTGTTCTAATTCTCGCACAACTTCATCTAAAATAGATAAAGCTTTCATAGCTTCCTCCCCCAAAAATACCCTGTCAACAATCAGCAAGAAATAATAAAATCATAGCACATTTGATAAATGCAAGACTTTGAGGCAATTGTAATTGGTAGTGGCCTTGGCGGCTTAGTCGC
>DCSN01000255.1 GCA_002325645.1 Pseudanabaena sp. UBA1465 | reverse complement strand
CAAGAAGTGCGTAAGGCTGAAAAAGCGGCTAAGAGTGCAGGACGCAATAGTTTTTCTTTGACCTTTTTAAAGCGATCGGGTGAAATTATGTCTGCGGGGGCAAAGTGGTATTATCCTCAAAACGTTCCTAATCCAGACGATAAACAAGAAGATAAATCCTTAGATACGATCGCCTTATTACTGAAATTCCAAAAGTATTTTGCTGATGATCATATTTCTAGTAAATTCCCTTACATTCTGCGTGAACAATCAGAAACTCTTGCAGAATTAGAGATTGAAGGTTTATATGCCGCAGAAATTAAGCGTTTATTACATCGACAGCAAGGCGAGAAGAAATTGTCACAAGCTGAAGAAAAATCACTAGCTGATGAACTAGCAACAATGGTGATGAGGGCAAATTCTGCTCATCGTACATCTTTAAGAGAAGATGATAAAAACAAATCAAAGCCTCAGACTCAACTCAAAACCTTTGCAAGTTTGCTGGTATTTACAAGATTTTTGGCTACTGGAGAAGGAGAAGAATAAATCATGACTGACATTAATCAAGGCAATCAAAAGCAAATATTTATAGAGCCTTCTGATGTGCTGCTATTCCGTGATGGTCGTCCATTTTCGGCAGGAGAGGGACATCGGGCGCGGAGCATTTTTCCGCCGACTCCTAATACAATGCAAGGGGTGATTCGCTCTAAAGTATTAAGCGATCGCTGCGGACGTTATGAGACATACAAAAATGGCTGTAATGATTGTGAAAAGCAATCAAACTGCACTATTCCTGATGAGATTGGCAGACCTGCTCAAAATGATAGAGGCTCTTACGGTAATCTGGAAATTCGTGGGGCGATCATTGCTAAGTATGAGTATGAAAAAAACAATCTCACTCCCTATTTCCCAGTTCCTGCGGATGTGGTGGAAGTTAAAGAAAAAAGTGAACAGCGCGATCATGCAAAACCTCGTTTGCGCTTTCTGCAACCATTGCCACAAAAGCTATATGGCGATAATGATTTAAGTGGCGATGATTTGAGTGATGATCCGCAAGCTAAATTATTGCCACTCTGGACTCAAGAAAAAACTCCTGTCGAAGGTGTGCAAGGCTATTGGGAACAGAAAGATTTAGAAAACTATTTACTGCAAAATTATCCATCTATAACTCAATATACTAAAGCAGATACACTCTATTTAAGAGAATCGCGCTATGGTATTGATGTTGATAATGCTCGGCAGACGGTTAAAGAAGGTCAACTTTATCAGACTGAATTTATTCGCTGTAAGGAAAATATTGGCTTATATACTGAAGTTGATGGGGTATCGAATTTAGGTGGTAATTTAATTGCGATCGGTGGCGAAAATCGGGCGGCGCAATGTCATCATCTCCATCAAAAAATTGATTGGGGAAATTTTACACAAAGTCTTGAAAACAAATTACAGCAAGCGGATGGATTTAAAATTTATTTTGCAACTCCTACAATCTTTAAAAATGGTTGGTTGCCCCAAAAGCTTGAAAATTTACAAGGTGAATATCAAGGTATAGAAGTAGAACTCATTGCTGCCTCTATCCCTCGCTATCAGACTATCGGTGGTTGGGATGTTGCCTACAATCGCCCAAAACCAACTAATCGCGCTATTCCTGCGGGTTCAGTTTATTACTTTAGCTCTAATGCCAAACCCTCAGAAATCATCAAAGCTTTTCATTGGCAAAATATTGCTGATGAAAAGAGCGATGCTCAAATTGGCTTTGGGTTGGCACTTGTGGGCGCATGGAATTATTTAAAACTTTAAGGAAAAAAATATGCCTAATCCAAGTATTCAACAGAGTATTCAGCCCGATAAAGATTATACATTTTCTGATTATTTCAAGCTTGACTATGAACCAGAAGATGTCCTTGCTTATTTTGGCTATGAGATGAATAGCGAATCTCTGACCTTGCCTAAGAGTGGTATACCTTTACCAAGGCTGCCAGATTTGGGCGATCGCCTCCAACGCGCTTTACCTCACATTAGTCTCAATAATGAAACCGCAAGACGAGAATTTTTGATTGCGCCTGTGTTAATGGATTTAGTCGATCTCGTTGATGCCAAACTCAAGGTTAGTTATATCATCTCAGTCGATCGCCAACTTAAAGGATCGCTTGATTATTTCATTCAAACCAAGCGATCGCTGCTCATCATTGAGGCAAAAGATGAAAATCTACAACGCGGATTTGTGCAGTTAGCAACGGAGCTAATCGCCTTAGATCGTTGGCTAGAGGATGAGCAGCCGATCCTGTATGGGGCTGTCTCCATTGGCAGTGTTTGGCAGTTTAGCCGTCTAGAGCGCCAAGCCAAACGCATTACTCAAGATCTCAATCTCTATCGGGCGATCGGTGATCTAGAGGAACTAATGCGAATCCTGATCGGGATTTTGGAATAGTTATCACAGTATTGGGATTTATCCATTGGTTAGAGGTGGCGCGGGCTTTGCCCGCGCCACCTCTAACCAGAAAACAGTAAAAAAATCAGGAGAAATTTTTCATGTTTCAGAAAGCAAATTTGCTTTTCCTTTATACCGAAACCCCTTTACACGTTGGTAGTGGCAGCAGTCTGGGTACTGTCGATTTGCCAATTCAACGAGAACGTCATACCACTTTGCCAATGGTGCAAGGTTCTGGCATTAAGGGTAAGTTACGCAGTACATTTGAGGCGGATCTTGCTAAGTTGGACGAAAAGGAGAAGCCAAAAGAAGAGAAAAAGATTGATGCAATTTTTGGAGGACAAGACGCGAAAGCTAGTGATCATGCCGCCGCTTTATCGGTTGGTGATGCCCGAATTTTATTGTTTCCTGTCCGTGCTTTAGCAGGAGTATTTGCATGGGTGACTTGTCCTTTGGTGATTAATCGCCTTGCCAGAGATTTGCAGATGGCAGGACAAACTGCTTTACCTTGGAACTTAGCTGATTTAGAGGTTAAGGGACAACAAGCGTATACCCCAAATAACAGTAGTATCAAGATTGGTAATGATGTTGTTTTAGAAGAATTTTCTTTTGTGGTGCAAACATCTAATGACGAAGTTCAGAAATTTGCTAACTGGTTAGCTGATTCGGTGCTGCCCAGTGGCAATGAGTACAAATTTTGGAAAGATAAAATCAAACAAGATTTGGTGATCATCAGTGATGAGGCTTTTAAAGATTTCTGTCAGTTCAGTACAGATGTCGTTTCGCGCACCAAGCTAGATCCTGCGACTAAAACAGTGGCTATAGGTGCATTATGGACTGAGGAGAATTTACCTTCGGATGCTTTGCTTTATGCGCCTTTGTTTGCTTGCGATCCACGCATGGAAGACAAGGATAAGCCAAAGAAAAAGAATGATTCCACACAAAATATGGATGCAACTGAGGTTCTATCTTTAGTATCCGCGCATCTACAAAATGGTCATTCTAGATTGCAACTTGGCGGTAATGAAACCGTTGGGCGTGGTTTAGTAGCAACTCGCTTTTTGTAAGGTTTACAAATTTGATATTTTAAGGAGACAACATCATGTCAAAAAATAAATATAAGCAAGATACAGATTCTGGAAAAACTATTCGGCAAGAGACTTCAGTCATTACAACCAAAACAAGTATTGTTTCAAGTTCAGGATCTCAGACAATTGCACCAACCAAACCTACCGTAAATCCAAGAGATTTAGATCGCGATCGCGCTAGTTGTGCGTGGGAAAATATTAGTAAGGTTGATGCTACTAATACTGAATATGGCAGTCTGGCGCGTGAAATGCCAACGATGATTCAGGTGAATGGTTTGGCTCAAACTCTTGCTTTTTTGAAGGCGAAGAAGGGAAAACATCATTCATTAATTTTTGAACATCTTTCTGGATGGGTTTGTAATCAATTGAAGTTTCAAAATGGAGATTTACTAGAAAATGTGATTAGGATTGAGAGTCAAGAATATCGCCGTGCTACTTCAGAGTCTCTAGCCTATTTGCAATGGCTTAAAAGATTTTCTGAAGGGAAAATCAAGAAAGAAGAGGATAAAAAGCCATGAATCTACCCCATGACACACAACGTAATTTTAGGCTCCATGAGTCTAAATCTGATAATTTAGGGCTTTGGCTAGATCGGTTTGCCGATCCTGCAATTGAAGGACAGAAAAAACTCGAATTTTTCAAGAATCTTAAACCAGTCTTAAATTCTAAACCATATATTTCTAGATCTTCGCAAGGTCTAATTGATGCTTTTTATAGGCGATCGCTTGCTGTTGCTAATTCATTACCCCACGCAAGAACCTTTACTGCATCTCCTGAATGGCGGATGGTGGTGGGACTTGGACAGGCTAGTATTCTCGAAACTGCAATGACCTTAGATCGCGTTACAGGGATTCCGATTATTCCTGCTAGTGCTTTGAAAGGTTTAGCGGCTTCCTATGCTTTACTATGCGTTCTTGAAAAAACAAAGCGTGATGAAGAAGTGGAGAAGATTTATCAAAAGTATCTTAAACATGAGTTAGCTCTCGAAGATCTTCCTCCTAGTTGTGGAGATTTTCTCAATATCTTTGGTACACAAGACCAAGCAGGAAAGGTGATTTTTTTGGATGCAGTGCCAACTGAAGCACCAACTTTAGAGCCTGACATCATGAATTGTCATTATCCTGATTACTATGGTGGCAAGACTCCAAATCCAACACCCTATCAAAGCCCGAATCCTGTTTATTTTTTGACCCTGGGACGAGAGAGTAAATTTGCTTTTGCGATCGCAGGGCGTGACTCTAGTAAAAGCACTGCTGCTTTAGTGAGACTAGCTGAAAAATGGCTCAAGGCTGGTTTGCAAGAGCTAGGCATTGGTGCAAAAACTGCCGCAGGATATGGATATTTAGAGGTGTCAGAATCATGACGACTATTGCTACTTTTTTTGGCGATCGCGGCTTACTCATGAATTTTGAAGTATAACAATTAAATTAAGGAGAAAATCAATGAATCGAATTGTAGTTTCAACTATCGGCACAAGTTTACTGACTAACCAGATTAATAAAAAAGCAACAGATGAAGACAATTGGTATCCAAAGCTTCGGGATACTGCTCAACTTTCACTAGATGAAACACCTCAAGATGTTCAAGAAATCATCAAAACTTTAGGAAGTAGAGCAACAGAAAAACTGACCCAATCAAAAAATATTGGTGTGATTCGTTCTGCAAGTGCAGAATTAAATGGAATCTATGGATTGTATGCAGAAGATCTAACAAGAGGAGTACTTGATATTCACTGGCTAGTTGCTACTGATACAGCACAGGGTTTTGCTACAGCCAATATCGTCCAAAATTTTCTTCAAAAAAATGGGTTAAATAACACTAATATTCAGACACCTTCTGGCTTATCTACTGCAAGCACTGAAGCATTTGCGTCTGGAGTTGATGATTTGAGAGATTGGATAAACCGAGAGATTGAACCACTTCGAGATCAATACAGAGTCTATTTCAATCTTGTTGGTGGTTTCAAAAGCTTGCAAGGCTATTTGAACACGATGGGAATGTTTTATGCAGATGAGATAATCTATATCTTTGAAGGTAAAGACTCTAACTTGATCACAATTCCTCGACTACCGATAAAAATTGATACAGAGCAACTAGAACCACACAAGGTCAAACTAGCGCTAATGGATACAGACTTTGGAATTAGTGCAGAAGCAGCACAAGATGTTCCAGAGGCTCTTGTGTTTGATTTGGGCAACAAAAAAATCTTATCTACATGGGGCAAATTGATTTGGGATGGTTGCAAAGTACAGTTACTTTCACAAGAACTTGTACAACTTCCACACATCCAGTACAACGATACTTTTCGGGCTGACTACAACAAAATTGGTAATTCTAAAGACAGATTTAACCTGCAACAAGAACTCATTAAAGTCTCTGCAACCTTACAAGCATCGAATGGCGATACTAGCATTTTGCTGTCTTCATTTAGATATACACGTTATCAAAATTCAGATCAAATCGATCACTTTAGAATTAGCCAAAGTATGCGAGTTAGCTGCAAATCTGTCAATGGCAATCTAATACTTCGCTATTACGGTACTCACAATCATGTTGAAAGAAGTGAAGGATTGTAGCGATCGCCTCTTCACCCCCCCATCTCAATCTATAAAAAAGCGATCGCCTAATTTTCGAGAAAAAGGAAATGTAAGCTCCTCAATATGGGTAAAACAAAATGGCTAATAGTTTAGATTCCGCTCAAATTGTATTAGAAGTGTTTCAAGTGGCGATCGCCGATCTGCTTGGTGAAAGCTTGCTCAGTGTTTGCAAACTAAATAGTGAAGAAAATGAGATAATCAAAAAGGCTAGAGAGCTTTTAGGACTTAACCGCGAAGTTAATACTTTGTCGCTATTGTTCGATCGCGTAAAACTACCCGATGGCAAAGGATCGAATGGAAATTATTATGTGGCATTACATGAAATAAGCTGTAATTCTGAAGGTTATCCAACTATTCCTTATCCGATCGCTGATCAACCTAATCAACAAAATTTACAAGAATATCAAGCGAGAATTGCCACTGAAATTAAAACTCATCTAAGTAGTGATCGCTGGAACGATCTTAGTTTTCTAACATTTATTCTGGAAAAATATGGTTCATGCGTTAGCTATGGCGATTCGCACACGGCACTAGTTGATGCCGCGAGAATGACGGCGGCGGTTGCAGTAGCCTTGTCACAAAATCAAGAATCTGATGCTGAATCTAAATTTCATTTGATTGCGGGTAGTTTGTCGGGTATTCAAAACTTTATTTATACCATTTCATCTGATGGTGCTTTGAAGTCTTTGAGGGCAAGAAGTTTTTATCTGGAACTCGTTGCCGAAGAAATTGTGCAGCAGATTTTAGCAAAGTTTAATTTGCCGCGTACTAATGTAATTTATGCGGGTGGTGGTAATTTATTTATTCTTACTGGTGGTCACACAAAATCATTAGAAGATAATTTAAAGATTATCCAAAATAAATTTAATGAATGGCTATTGAAAACCTTTCAAGGCAAGATTTTCTTTTCTCTAGATTACGCATTTTGTGAAGCTCAAGATGTTGGCTCATCTAAGTTTCGTGAGTGTTGGAATAAAGCGATCGCTAAACTAGCAGTACAGAAAAACAGAAAATTTGTTAATCAAATTCAACAAAATGATAGCAATAAATTATTAGCGACAAAGCATAGTTATCAACCTTGCAAAGTTTGTCACCGTGATGATACTGACGATCTAAAACCAATCAATAAACATGAGCAAGAATCTCCTCTTGCTTGCAAGACTTGTCGAGATATGTTCAGACTTGGCGAGCAATTACCTGATACTTCAGCTATTTTTAGAACAACTAAAGAATCTAGTGAAGGGGCAAGATATTCTATTAAAATTAATGAATACTACTATCATTTATTTCAAGCCATTAAACTAATTCCTAATCTTGAAATTGAAACAATCTACTGGATTAACAACTGGGAGACTATCAATTACACAAAAGGATCTACTGTCTTGATGTTGATGGGTAGATATTATCAAGAAATTACCGAAAACCAATTTCCTAGAGCCGAAGAATTAGCTGCCAATGCTCAAGGTATTAACCGTGTAGGTTATTTACGGATGGATGTCGATCACTTAGGACAAATTTTTGCTCATGGTTTGGATGATCATAATTATTCATTACCAAGAGTGGCGAGTTTGTCGCGTCAGATGAGCTATTTCTTTAAGGTTTATCTCAATAGTTTGGCAGGCGATCGCACCAACAACTTGCCCGAAAAAGTTCAAACTTTAACTACATCATCGGATAAAAACTTTAGTCGCCGCAATCTCATGTTTATCTACGCAGGAGGCGATGATCTATTTATTAGTGGTGCTTGGAATGAAGTTGTCGAATTTGCCTTTGATATTTATCAATCATTTCGCGCCTATACTGGCAACCATCCAGATATTACAATTTCGGGTGGTATCAGTATCGATGATGCGAAGTTTCCCCTTTATCAATCAGCAGATTCTTCGGGAGAAGCCGAAAGTAAAGCTAAAGGCAATGGTCGTGATAGCTTGGGATTATTTGGGCAAGCGTTTAAGTGGGAAGAATGGCTTGGAATGGAAAATGTTCAGGTCGATGAGATATCTTCTTTGAAAGAAGCAGTGAAGTATATCCAAACTAAGGAGGAATTGAAGCTTTTTGGTGTGTTGGCGATCGCCAGAGCAATCCAAACTTTATTGAAATCAGATGCTCAAGTTTCGCGTAACTTCACTCACAATCTTTTAGCCACTGCTCAAATCCAAGAACAGAAAATAGAAGAATTTGAGGATAAACGTGCTGTTAAGCAATATGCCAATCAAGATAAAGATATTCGCTACTTCTTGCATTTACCCAAAATTGCTTATACGTTAGCGCGTTTACCCGATCGCCTTCGCGGTAATCCTGAATTTACTAAAATCAGTACATCGCTCAAGAGTCCGTACAATGCAACCTATTTCAGGGCGATCGCCACATGGATCGAATTACTAAATCGTGGAGGAACAAACCAATGATTGCAATTGCCACTAAGCCTAGTCTCAGTTTTGATGATTATCTCAAATACAACGATGGTACTGATAACCGCTATGAATTATTTGATGGAGAACTAATTCTAATGAATCCGCCCACTGGGTTACACGCTTTGATCATCTTTGGTATTAGTGAATTTCTAATGACAGAAATTCGCCGCCAAAATTTACCTTGGATTGCTCTACAAATGTTTGGTGTGCGGACTGCATGGCGGCGATCGCGTTTGCCAGACTTATGCGTAACTACGCTCGCAAGAGCAAATGAATTACGCGAAGTGTCCGCAGTTCTAGATTCTGGAGCTTTGCTGGTGGTGGAAGTGGTCAGCCCTGATTCGGTGAAAACCGACTATCGCTACAAGCGCACAGAATACGCTGCCGCAGGTGTTCCCGAATATTGGATTATCGATCCAATCTCGAACAAGGTTTCAATTTTACAATTAGTGGAGGGTCTATACGAAGAAACTGTATATCAGGGTGACGAAGTTCTGCGATCGCCTTTATTGCCAGAATTAGCGATCACAGCCAATCAAATTTTACAAGTTTAACTAATATGAACCAACCCAGTAGACCATTTAAGCCCAATCAAGCAGCCCCACAAAGTTCTACCAGCACTTCTACAGAAGATGAAGATATAGTAACTTTGATGACAAAGAAAATTAGCCAATTCAAAAATGGGCTAAAAGAGTACAAAACCCGTGAATTAGTTGAAGACACAGAAAAACTAGGTCGAAAACTGGCTCAAGAGCAAGATCCCAAGCTAAAAACTACTCAAATCCGCAAGTTTTTAGATGCTATAAATCGATTGAAGGTAAAAACTTCTGGATTAACTGATTTGCCAGAAGATGTCAAGTCTGAATTGCATTTACTAAGACCGAAACTAGCATACGCAGCAGCAAGACAAGCAACTGATCGCAATCCAGGACCAGTTGAACCGTTAAAAAAGGTTTTGGAAGCTGCTCTAAAAAAAGACATGGATATGGAAGATTTTTTTCGCCTTGTTCAGTTGATTGAAGCTATCATTGCATACCACAAAGCCGCAGGAGGCAAAGACCAATAATGAAAACCCAAAATCCCTTGCTTGGCAAGTTGAAACTCACCAGTAATTTAGTTGTTAAAACTGGTTTACATATCGGTGGTGGTAGTATGAGCCTCGATATCGGCGGTATTGACAAAGCTGTTGTCCGAGATCCACTTACTCGTCATCCTTACTTACCAGGTTCATCGATCAAGGGAAAGATGCGTTCTATTTTGGAGCGCTTCCTGAATAAACCTGCAAACCGCGATGGTGGTGTGAAAACATTTCGCTATGAAAGCGATGATTTGGAGCCAGGCTATTCACTAAATGAGCTTAGATTTGAAGGAGCTAATAATTGTGAGCTAAGTCGTGTGTTTGGCTCAACAGGAAAAGCTTGCTGGCTTCCAGAAGAGATTGTGCGATCACAAGAAAACTTAGAGCGCGATGGTAATGATGAGAAAATGTTTCATGGAGTAAAACATCACAAAGTTAAAAATGGTCGTAATTCTCCTGCACGTCTAATCGTGCGTGATTGTCATTTGACTGTTGATTCTGCTGAAAAGCTCAAAGCTATTGATACAGGTCTATACATGACCGAATGGAAATTTGAGAATGGCATGGATCGTATTACTGCCGCCGCTAACCCTCGCCAACTAGAGCGTGTGCCTGCGGGTGCAATTTTTGAATTTGAACTGGTCTATACCGTTGAGAATCCAGAACAAGCAGTTAAGGATTTACAAAACTTGGCGATCGCCCTTGCAATTCTTGAAGATGATGCCCTTGGTGGACATGGCTCACGCGGCTATGGCAAAGTTGCCTTTGAGAAATTCCAGCTTTTCTATCGTGATTTAAACTATTACAGAACAATCGGTAATGTCGATCGCGTCAAACAAGAAACACTCACAGAGGCAGCTAACACAGAGCAACTTCTCAATGAATTTGCGAAGGTTACTGATGCTGTCCAAGCCCTATTACCCGCAGGAAACAGCTAACTATGAGCAAATGGAAGTTAGTCAAGCTAGACTTCAAAAATAATCCTGCTCATTTTGGTGAATTGGGCATTGGCATGGAAGAAACTAGCGAACGAGTGCGATCGGACACACTGTTTAGTGCCTTAGTGATTTCTTACGCCCGTCTTGGTAAAAATGTTGATACTTTACTTCAGCGTTTTCATCAGGAAGAAGTACCTTTTCGGCTTAGTTCTAGCTTTATTTATAGAGAACAGGATAGCGAAACCACCTATTTTTTACCGCGCCCAAAACAGCCTCCAATTAACTATCCTATTGGTGACGATCTCAAAATTGCTAAGGACTACAAGAAGCTTAATTTCTTGGATTTAGAAACATGGAAAAGCTGGTATCAGAATGAAAGTTTTGATCCGTCAGAAAATCTTCCTGAAAACTTTTACAATAAATGTTTTGACATTGACAAACAGCCTAAAATTGCCATCGATCGCAACACTCGCGCCACCAATCTATATCACACATCTTTTGTGCGTTATCGTTCTAAACCAAACGATAAATCTGGTTTGTATTTCCTAATCAAGTTTAAGAATGAAATCTTAGACAATGATCTTAACGATCTTGAGGCAGCAATTAGACTATTAGGAGAAGAAGGACTAGGGGGCGAAAGATCTAGTGGTGCAGGTCAATTTGAACCTTCATGGCATGATTTGGATAAAACATGGGATAGCCTTGTTAAATTCAAAGATAAAAATGCTCAAAGTCTAATCAGTCTCTATTGGGATGATGAAAATTTAATTTCTCTTGAAAATTCCAGCTATGAATTACAAGAGCGTGGCGGCTGGATTACGTCATCTAGCAAGAATCAGAGGCGTAAAAAAGTGATCATGTTTGCTGAAGGTTCTGTATTTCGTGAATTCCCCAGAGGTAAACTCGCTAACGTTACACCTCCTGAGTTTTCGCAACACCAAATATACCGCAGTGGAATTGCCGTCAGTCTGCCGATCAAAATCAAATAGAAGTGAACATGATGACTCAAATTACTACCTTGCCCGATCGCGCTGCCATCAGAGAACAACGCAAACTCGAAGTAAAGAAATTCCAACTTTACAGCCAAATGTTTCACATTGGTTCCGAGGTATCTAAGCTGAATCCCTTTGAATATGTGGCAACAGGCAACCGCGTTTATTTGCCCGATCGCGATGCCCTAGCCCAAGCGTTGCGAGAAGAAGGCAAGTTGCAGGAATACATCAATCGCATTGAAGATCGCCAAGAGATTACATCGCTCTTAAAAAGTGCTTTTGGCGATCGCTGGTATGAAACTGAAACCGATGACGACAAACCTATTTTTCCAGAATACAGAGCCAGTAAGCGTCTTACCGAACAAAAAATTACCGACCTGCGCCCAATGATGCGTAATGGTATGGGGAAATTATATGTTCCTGGGACTTCGATTAAAGGGGCAATTAGAACAGCGATCGCCTATTACTTGCTCAAACACGCTGATGAATTTAGAGTGCCTAAACTGCAAAGAATCAGCAGTATTGAAGAGAAACTGCGAAAAAACTTAGGCGATCTCAAGCCACGCGCTAAATTTGTCGATGATAGCCTATTTATGGATGAGTTATTTGCCAACTATGGCTTAACCTATCAAAATCGCGCCGCATCAGTACAGGATCGCCCCAATCCCAATACTGACATCATGCGTGCTGTCCATGTTACCGATACTGACTCCATTGAACAATTTACAAAATTGAATGCTAAAGGTCAAACCGTAACCTATAACCAAGCCCTAGTTGCCGAAGTGCTAGTAACTAGTCACTTCAACGATGACAAAGCAAAATATCGTGCTTCCATCTTTGCGGAAATGGTATCTAATCTGCAAGTTCCCTTTGAAATCAGCATCGATCAAGAAATGTTGTCATGGTTTAAGCATCGACAAAATATGCAATTACCTTTTCAGAACATTGATGATCTGGTCAAAATTTGCAAAGAATTTGCTCAAGAGCAATGGAACTTTGAGCATGACTATTGGCAAGGTGTGAAGGATAACATCAATGCTAAAGATACTAATGGACAAACTATCAATCTAAATTACGATCGCATTCACAAATTCTATGAAAAAGAAACCTGTCCCTATGCCCTCAGAATCGGCTGGGGCAGTGGCATGACAGGAACAACTGTCGGCACATTATTAGATGATGAGTTACGCGCCCAAGTTCGTGACACTTGCGGCATCAAAGCCCCGAATTTTGAAGCGCCTAAGTCTCGGCGCACTGTGGCAAATGCTAAAAGGGAGATTCAATTTGTGTTAGGATGGTCAATGTTTAAGCCTCTAAATTAGACAATAAAATTATGTCGATATACATTACTAGAGTTAAAGCAATTGGAGTTCATGATCGCTTTGACTTCGATCAAAAATTTCAGTCAGGAGTTAATTTGCTTTACGGCACAAATGGTGTGGGAAAAACTACTTTTCTTCATATTATTGCCAATGCTCTTAATAGTGATTTCCAAAGATTTAAATATCTCAAATTTAGACATATTGAGATTACCTATAGCGATAATAATGTGCTTAGCATATCTTGGAATACCAAAGATAATGTAATTAGAGTATCAAGAAGCGATCGCCGTAAAAAAGTTGAGATTCCTAAAGATGTAGCTAACGGAACTGTTGATAATCTAAAAATCACTCGAATTGATGGATTTGAGCCATTAGTTGAAGTTTCCTATATTCCAGCATTTAGACTTCTGATTGATGCATGGTTTTCATCTAAACAGCAACATTTGAACAGCTATGAAGATACAATCAATGAAAAAACACTATATGCTAGAAAAGTCTTTGGAGAATTTATACCACAACTTTCTTATCCCGCAATTACAGAGGTGATTGAAGGATTAACCGAGGATTTGAAAAATGCAAGATTAAAACTTGCAAATCTTGAGCGTAGATTTTTTATTGAACATTTTGTAGATTTTTATTCTGTCACATCGGATAATTATGTTGCAAATAGTTCTATTGAAACTAAAAATCTAGAATTAGATAACTTGATTAATGAGTTAGATAGTCATCCATTTCAAGAAGAAAATATTTTCTTTCGTCCTGTACTTGAACAAGTAAAAACTACGCTTTCTCAGAAAAATTTAAATCTAGAGACTATAAATACAAGGCAAAATATTATTTTAGATGTATGTTACAAACTTTTTAGCAATTTATTAAAGTATCAGCAGGAATGTTATGAAAACTTAGATTTATATCTCGCGGCAGTTAATAACTTTTTGGTTGACAAAAAACTAATTTTTGCTAAAGAAACTGAAGATTCTCAGCAAGCATCTTTTTGTTTTAAGTACAAAGTAGATAATCAAACTTTATTTGAAGGAGTAAAAGGTTTGTCATCAGGTGAACACCAAATCCTTTCGCTATTGTATGCTTGCTACACTGCAAATCAAGGAATTATACTAATTGATGAGCCTGAAATTTCTCTTCATATTGATTGGCAAAGGAAGCTACTTGATAACTTAACAAATCATTCTCCATCTCATCAATTAATCATCTGTACTCATTCGCCAATAGTCCCTGCCGATTATGACGAAGAACTTGAAGAATTGCAAGTTAGTTTAACAGATACTTCTGTTTGGGAATATGATGTCTCAATTGATTCTGATTATACTTTAAGTGTGGAGGGAGATACGGAAGATGTCGAATTTAAAGCTTACTCCTGATGAGTATAAAAGAATTATTAAGATGGATACACTGAATAAATATTTACTTGTTGAAGGTAAACAAGACAAGCAATTCTTTCGACTGTTTCTTTATGAATTTTCTCCCGAAATACAAATAGTTATTGATAGTGCAGAAAAATTTGTAAGCTTTGACAATACATTTGGTAAACGACAAATTGT
>DCSN01000107.1:3085-7322 GCA_002325645.1 Pseudanabaena sp. UBA1465 | reverse complement strand
TCTATCTACGTTTCAGGGTTTAGATCCCCCCAGCCCCCCTTAAAAAGGGGAGAGAATAAATTAAATTTTCTTCTTTCCCCTTTTTAAGGGGGATTGAGGGGGGATCATTAGTAACTCGCGCTATAGCTGGCAACTTGTGTGTACACAGTAGTGTTTATGAGAGAGGCGGCGCTTCGTGCCGCCCCTCTATTTGAGAAATAAATAGTCAAACAGGACAAAAGCTGGTAAACTCACGAAGACTTTTTTGGTTGCTGAAATTGACTAGCAGATAGAGATATGGGCAAAATATTTATTTCCGCAGGTCATAGTGTTTTTGAAGGTTCGTTTCGCGATCTCAGTGAAGGAGTGGGTGGAACGAGCGAAATTGCTGAGTTGGTGGCAACCAGAGATTTATTAATCGCGGAATTGCGATCGCGGGGAATTGCGATCGCTGTACCTAGTGATGATTTGAATTTAGATGAGACGATCGCATGGATTAACTCACGCGCAACCAGTCAAGATATCGCTCTGTCGCTCAATCTCGATACAGTTACTTCCCCAGAACTTCGGGGGGCAACATCCTATTACATCGCCAATAACGCGATTCGCAAACGTCAAGCGGAAATTATCACTAATGCTTTAACGAAGCGTGTCCCCGAAATCACCAATCGCGGCGCAAAGGCGGATACAGTGGCAAGCATTGGTAGTCTAAGTTTCTGTCGTCAAATTGCCATTCCTTCGATTTTGTTGGAATTAGTCTTTGCCAATAGTTCACAGGATCGCTTGTTGATGCAAACAAGACGGCGGGACTATGCGATCGGACTTGCCGATGGTTTGCAAGCATGGATCAATGAAACGGCAACGACCATTCCTGTATATAAGCCCGCAAATCGTGTTACCACTGCCAAGCCCATTACCTATCCAGAGATTAATATCAATCTCAATGGACAGAGCTATGAAGAAAAAGGGATTTTGGTTTCGGGAAATGTTTTAGTTCCCGCCGATTTAGTCGATCGCCTCGGTTTTGCTCTGCATCAAATTCCTTTAAATTGCCGTTTGCGTTATCAAAGTATTGTCTATGTACAGGCGATCGCCCTGCGTGATTTGAATACCTCCATATCTTGGGATAGCACTACCCGCACTCTGTATCTGAAAACGATTTTTAAAGTTTTTACGGGGCAAATCGATCAGATTATGGGAGTGGGCAACGCTTCAGCAGTCCAGTTGTTGATGTTTCTCAAAAACAATAACGAGAATGCCCTCACCAACTATGGCGATTTACCTCATATATATCGTGAAGAAGCAGAAATCGAAGGTGTAAATCATGATGTTGCTTTTTGTCAAATGTGTATCGAGACAGGATTTCTCAGATTTGGCAAAGATATAGAAGCAGAGCAAAATAACTTTGCCAGTCTCGGAGCAGCCGCTAGTTCTCCAACCAAATCCTCAGGAGCAAGCTTTTCCGATCAACGTACTGGTGTAAGGGCGCATATCCAACATCTCAAAGCCTATGCGAGTAATGCGCCGTTATTTCAGCCCGTAGCTGCGCCGCGATTCCATTTAGTGGCGCGAGGTGTTGCCCCAGTCTTAAGTCAACTCACAGGACGCTGGGCGATCGATCCTCTCTACGATCACAAAATCCTCGCCCTCATCCGCCGCCTTTACGAATCCGCAGGTATTTTTTGATTTTTTGCGGAGGCGATCGCCTCAATTAGCGCTTTAGTTTCGGCTGCACCTTCCGATTTTTTGAATTGCCAAGGGTAGGGAATTTTGCCGCTTAGTAACATCCGAATCCCAACGGGGAAAATACTCAGCAATGCTTTTAAATCTTTCAAATCATCGCTGACCAGTCGCACTGCAAATTTGCTTTCATCAATCCAGCCATCTTCCTTTACTAAATCCAGCAAAGTATGGCGATGACGCTGTGGCATGGTTTCTGGTAAATCTCGATTAGCCAGAATCTCATGTTTGATTTGGGAAATCCGATCTAGGGGTTGCACTTCCACTGGACAGACTTCGTTGCAGTTATAGCAGCGCGTGCAGTCCCAGACAAAACCCGACTCATTATACTTTTCGACCCGTTCGATCATGCGATCGTCACGATTGTCTGCCATGACGCGATAGGCTTTGGCTAAGGCGTGAGGACCCACAAAGCGATCGCTTACAGCCGCAGTATTACATTCGGAATAGCAGGAACCGCAAAGAATACAATTAGCTGCTGCTTGAAGTTTGGCGCGTTGTTCAGGAGTTTGCAGATATTCAGTTTTGCTAATTTGCCGCGATGCGGTGGAGACATAGGGATCGACTTTTTGAAGGTTGTCCCAAAATTTGGTCATGTCCACAATTAAGTCCTTAATTACAGGCAGATTTTGCATCGGTTCAATCACCAATTCCGTATCATGCTCTCCCATCACTTCACTAACGTGCTTCTGACAAGCTAAGCCCGATCGCCCATTAATTCGCATCGCACAGGAACCACAGATTGCATTGCGACAGTTGCGCCGAAAACCAATGGAGCCATCCTGTTCACTTTGAATCCTGATCAATACATCTAATACTGTGGTGCGGGTTGGATCGGCTTCAATTTGAAAGGTTTGATAGGTGGATTCGCTAGTGCGCGATGTTTGGCGGCGCAGTTTGACGGTAATATTCATAGTTGACTTTCGCGATCGGACTTTCGGCATTAAGTTTAACTTTAACTCAATCTTTGGTGGATGGTGCGATTACCTACAGCAATTGCCCATGCTGATAAGTTGATCAGGGCTTGCCCCAAAAATAAAAAGGTTATTATCATAGATATTTCTAATTACATCAATTAACTATGAAACACATTAAAATTGTAGTGGAAAAGCATCCAGAGGGTTATGTGGCTTATCCTCTGGGTATTCAAGGGGTTGTAGTTGGTGAGGGAGATTCCTATGAAGAGGCTCTCATTGATGTGCGATCGGCGATCTTGTTTCATGTTCAAACTTTTGGGCGATCGGTTTTAGAGTCTGAGTCTTCGGTGCTTGAAGCTCTCGTGGCTGAGGCGAGTGTGTAATTGCTAAGTTTCCTGTTGATACGCCTAAATCGAAGGTAATTAAGGTGCTTAAGGGTTTCGGATTTTCGATAGTACGAGAGAAGGAGCATATCTCGATGGTCAGACAAAATGCTGATGGAACAACGACTCCTCTAACTATGCCAAATCATAATCTGATTAAGGGTTCTACGCTTTTTTTAGTTGATATTCTGGTAGATCGTGGTTTAGATAAATTTGTTGATATAGTTCAAGATTCATGATTTTTTCTCCTTGTATGGTTTCAGGGTAAAAAGTGATTTCGCCAATAACTAGAAAAAATAGCCTAGTATTCAAAGTTTTTTTGTTATAGTGAGACAACTCAAGGCTTTAGCTAAACTTAAATATATGCTTACAACCTTTACTGCAAATTATACAAAGATTGACTCAGGTTACATGGGGCAGCTCATTGAATGGCAAGAGGTAATAACTGAGGGTGAAACTCTCGAACTTTGTCGTGAATCTTTGCAAGATGCTTTACAGGAAATGATTGCTGCATATAAGCAACAAAACAAAGAGATTCCTTCTAGTAAATCCTTAATTGAGCAGATTCCTGTGGAAGTTTAGTTATGTCAGTTAAACGCAGTGATCTGGTGAAATATTTTGAAGAAAACGGGTTTTACTTGCTTAGGGAAGGTGGGAACCATTCTATTTACACCAACAATATCAAAACAATTGATCGGGCATGAGGATAAATTCATCAAGTTCCACGTTAGGGAAATGCTGCGGAATTTGTTGCCAAATCGCAGAAACAATCTGACCAGTAACATTTAGCTGCATTTCTCCATTATTCACTGTCCCAAGTAGATGCTGTCTTTGAAAGGTACAGGTAGTTACGAAATAAGTAGGGGTAGAACATTTGCGCCACAATTTATAAACTATCACCAAAATCTCTATACGCAAATGCTCTACCCTCTTCGCTGTTACCGATCGCCTATCCCTGCGGTTTGGGGATTGTTGGTGATTTGCGAAGGTTTAGGGCAGAGCATTACCGATTTAAATGGATCTTAGAATTTATAAATTGTGACGGTAATGCTCTGCCCCTACAGGATTTTGTTGTTTTGAAATCACTCAAAATATATTGAATTTATAGATTCATGGCATTGATCAATTAGTCTGGGATAGATGCTGAAACGCCCATTGCATGACGACCAAAAAGACGAAAATAAGTTGATCACGATTTACAGCAATTGTCGATCAAAC
>DCSN01000107.1:0-2993 GCA_002325645.1 Pseudanabaena sp. UBA1465 | reverse complement strand
TTGAGCGCAAAGCGCTGTAAAATGAGAATCTGATGAAATTATGTTTGTGTGTCTAGCTTATCTAGAATGTGTAAACCTGCTTGGACATCACCCCTCGATGCCATAACTTTAAACCTGTTGTAGGCATCAAATTCAGCAATAACAATAGTTGACATTTCTTCCATGAGTTTATTGATGCTAATTCCTCGTGACTGAGCTAGTTCTTTTAATCTTGTATGTTTATCATCGGGGAGTCGAATTGTTAAAGTTGCCATAATTGTTATCTCCTAATAATTTGTTCTGGCTTGAGAATGGATAAACGAGGAAAGATGAGATCACTGTTTAAGAAGTCTTTGATATTTTTTGTGGCTATTATCTGAGCATTACCTGCGATCGCTAGTTCTATTAAATGGTTATCTGCTTCATCTCGTAAATTAGGTCTCCATAAATAATAAATATCAATCCATTGGCAGACACTCATAAAAGCATCAAGCAAGGTGAAAATTTCCTGTTTTGTCAAAGTACATTGAGTAATGATTTCTTCGCGGAGAACTACTGATTCATATTCTAAAAACAAGTTATTTCCCATCAGTGGTTGATATTTTCCTTGAAGGCAGAGCCTAATCAATTCTCGACTTGCTCCAGTGGAGCCTATTAGAGCGCTGATTAAAACGCTAGTATCAATGACAATTCGGGATTTCATGCCAAAATGATAGCATATGTGATGTCATATGTTGTACGCGATCGCTCTTGTCAGCCAAACTGTAGTTACAGATAGTTAGAGATCGCCCAGTCCAGTGATTTCGCCAATAACTAGAAAAATAGACAATATCCAAATATGTTTTTGTTATAGTGAGACAGATCAAGGCTTTAGTTAAACTCAAATATATGCTTACGAATTGAGGTAACAAAATGGAAAATCAATTAATCGTAAGAGATCCTGAGATCCTCTCTGGAATACCTGTATTTAAGGGAACTAGAGTTCCTGTAAAGAATTTGGTTGATTATCTTGAAGCAGGAGACTCGCTGGAAGAATTTTTAGATGACTTCCCAACTGTGCAGAAAGAAAAAGTGGTGAAGTTTTTAAATCTATCAATCAAATATTATTTGGCACATGATTATGAAAGTGCTGCTTGATGAGTGCTTGCCAAAAAATTTGTCCTAAATTCGTAAATTTTCTTCATAGGTTTGAAAATCTACAGGGGCAATAATCTCAATATCCTCAAATCTGGCGATCGCCAACAAATCTTTATCTCCCGTAACGATACATTGAGCTTTACCCGCTAAAGCTGTTGCCAAAATCCAATCATCATCAATATCTCGACATACTTGCTGCTCTAATTGAGATGGGATAACTATTTCCATCTTTGAACGAAATATTGATAAAGTTTCATTTATATCTTCTGTCTCATACTTGAATTTCTTTTGGAGCTTTTCTGCTAGTTCATCCAGTATAAATTTAGAGCAAATAATCTCATGGACTTTGAGAGAATGTTCTACAAGTGCATAACATTTGCCTCTAGAGATCAGTGAAGCTATTAAAACATTCGTATCAAGAACTATTCTCATGACACCATTTCAAAGATATCTTCGTCAGTAAAGCCGCCTTGTAGGTCAGCTTTTTTGAGCATTTTTTCTCGTAATGTTTGCAATCTACGCACTAACAGATACTCACGAACTGCGCGTTCGATGAGTTCAAGGGATGAGATTGCTTCAATTTGCGATCGCGCTTCGAGTGAATCTCTGATATCGGCTGGTAAGTTTAGAGTGATGGCTTCTTGCATAGAAGTTAAAAGTATTGGTTGTCTTTTATTTTAGCAAAAATTAATTTTATTCATAAATGTAGATACAGTTATGCAACACCGTAGTTGGTGTAGGGGCGGATTTTTACAGTCGATTATTGACATTTAAGATAGTCAGACCAATAATTTCATCATTTTGATAACGGATTAAAATATCGTCATCTGTGAGTTCGCTATCATCGGCAGGAAGTGCGGGTTGATGAAAATTGATGTATAACACATCGGCTTCGACATCATAAAAAGTCCAAGTATTTTTCTTGGGCAGGTTTTTAATTGCATTAGCTAAGTTGAGATAGCTAGGAATTTTGAGGGGGTTTAAGGGGAGCGTGACCATACTTCTTTACGTTTGTTGAGAGAATTGATACGTTTAGTTAGATATGCGATCGCGCAAACACCTAATTTTCTTACGCTAAAAATACATCTGTTGATTATCTGGAAACAACTAAATTGGTTTCGTTAGGATTGAACAGTTGACGCTTAGAGGCATTTAAAAACTCAATGCTAACGGGTTCTTGGGCTTCGTTGTAGCTAACAATTACGCCGCCTTGCTCGGATATGGCATCGTATGGCAAATCGTCTTGCAAGATGAAAATGAGAATATCTGCTTCTGCATCGTATTTAACTTTCATGGTTGTTCTCCTGCCAATAGCGTTTTACTTTTTGACTAACTTGCTAAGGCAAGAGTACGCACACTAAAGATTTGGTTGGATTGTAATGGAATAACCCAAGACTTAGGAATAGCAACAACATGAATGGATTCACCTAATGCGTTGAATACTTCCAAAATACAGCCTTCTTCTTGATTGTGAGGATGTGGTACAAAGTCGATTAGTGTGGCGATATCACCTTTTTTTAGTTGATATTCTGGTAGATCGTGATTTAGATAAACTTGTTGATATAGTTCGAGATTCATGATTTTTTCTCCTTGTATGGTTTCAGGGTAATGAATTGAAACTTCTAATCGATCGCTCTTTGCAGCCAAACTGTAGTGACCAATAGTTGGCGATCGCCTAGTCCAGTAATTTCGCCAATAACTAGAAAAAATTGCCCATATTCATTCTGTATATCTGGGATTGCTTCAACATTATTCGCTAGTTCTAGGATTGCTGCCTTGAGTAAGTCTGGATTATTTTGAGTAAATCCTGCTTGAGCTAAGTATTGTGATTTGTCATCTTTTGCTTTTAGTACAAGCAAGTAATTGGTGATTTTGCC
>DCSN01000087.1 GCA_002325645.1 Pseudanabaena sp. UBA1465 | reverse complement strand
CTTCCCGTTCGCGTTAGTTAAAACGGAGAGAGAGGGATTCGAACCCTCGTTAAAGTTTCCCCTAAACAGCATTTCCAGTGCTGCGCCTTCAACCACTCGGCCATCTCTCCTCGCTTAACGCCACAAAAAACTTTACTCAAGTTGCTTGTTTTATCGCGCGGATTTTAATCATACCAAAGCTTGGTACATATGCAAGAGTCGAAATCGAAAAATTTATTTTTTCAATCTTTTTTGTAGTCTTAAACGTAATTATAGGCGGGGCTTTGCGCCGCCTATAATTGCCTAGCAAAACCAAAAAACTAGGCGGCGTGCTGACGATACCAAGCGATCGTCTGGGTTAAACCTTGTCGAAAATCTACTTGGGCGCTGAAACCGAAGGATTGCTTAGCCCGTTCGACATCCAGACAGCGACGGGGCTGACCATTGGGCTTGTCCGTTTCCCAGACAATTTCGCCATCGTAACCCATCAATTCCGCGATTAAATTAATTAAGTCTTTGATCGAAATCTCTGAACCTGTACCAATATTGACTGGTTCCGATTCGTTATAGAGGGCTGATGCCAAGACAATGCCCCGCGCTGCGTCTTCAGAATAGACGAATTCTCTAGTGGGTGTGCCATCACCCCACACAGAAATAGCGCGATCGCCTCTTTGTTGAGCCTCATACACCTTACGAATCAACGCAGGAATTACATGGGAACTACGGGGATCAAAATTATCTTCAGGACCATATAGATTTACTGGCAAAAGGTAAACGCCATTAAAACCATATTGTTGACGATAGGACTGCAACTGCACCAGCAAAGCTTTCTTGGCCACGCCATAGGGGGCGTTGGTTACTTCAGGATAACCATTCCAGAGATCGGACTCTTTAAATGGGACGGGGGTAAGGTTGGGGTAGGCGCAGATTGTGCCAACACAAACAAATTTTTGGACAGCCGCTTCATAGGCGGCATGGATTAATTGCACACCCATCATCAGGTTGTCGTAAAACAATTCCGCAGGTTTTTCGCGATTGAGTCCAATACCGCCCACATGAGCCGCAAGGTGAATAATTAGATTTTGGTCTTTGGCAACTTTTTCACAGTTGGCAAGCGATCGCAAATCATAGTCCTTTGATCTAGGCACAGTGATCAAATCTGGGTTAGCCCCTGCTGCGACTAGCTGGGCGATTACCTGCTTACCTAAAAAGCCAGCACCACCAGTAACAAGAATCCTTTGATCTTGGAATTGATCCTGCTTTAGTTGAAAATCCACTTGAGTTTCTGGCATAGAAATTTATTTAAAATAAGAGGAATTTGTCAAAAGTCAAAGTAAATTTAAAAACCTACAAAGTAGGTTTTTAAATTTACCAAGTAGAAGCCTGTCCAGCATTTCTCAACGTCGCAGTATCCTTAGCTTCAGTACCTTTAGGATTAGGCAAGCCCAAGGCTTCTAAATCCGCATCAACCATTAATTCAACCAAATCCTTGAAGGTAACTTTAGGTTCCCAACCAAGCTTTTGTTTTGCCTTGCTGGAGTCACCCAACAACAAATCCACCTCCGCAGGACGGAAATAACGGGGATCAATTTCCACATAGTCTTCCCACTTCAGATTGACATAGGAAAATGCTTCTTCCAGAAATTCGCGTACTGAATGAGTTTCACCCGTAGAAACTACATAGTCATCAGGGGTTTCCTGTTGCAACATCAGCCACATCGCCTCCACATAGTCTTTGGCATAGCCCCAGTCACGCTTAGAGTCGAGATTACCCAAGTACAGCTTTTTCTGCTGACCCGCAACAATGCGAGCGATCGCCCGCGTAATTTTGCGAGTGACAAAGGTTTCACCTCGACGGGGTGACTCATGGTTAAACAAAATGCCATTGCAAGCAAATAGTCCATAGGATTCACGATAATTGATCGTTTGCCAATGGGCATAAACCTTAGCGCAAGCATAGGGGCTACGCGGATAAAAAGGAGTAGTCTCACTTTGGGGGACAGCTTGAACCAAGCCGTACATTTCTGAAGAACCTGCTTGATAAAAACGGATTTCTCTACCATTACGCTGTTGATAGTCGCGCAGAGCCTCTAGTAAGCGCAAAGTCCCCATGCCCACCGCATCCACTGTATATTCGGGAGAGTCAAAGCTGACCCGTACATGGGACTGCGCTCCGAGGTTATATACTTCATGAGGTTGCACAGCTTCTAAAATGCGACCCAAGGTAGTGCCGTCGGTCAAATCGCCGTAGTGCAGAAATAATTTGGTTTCTGGTAGATGGGGATCTTGATACATATGATCGATGCGATCGGTATTGATCGTTGAAGAACGGCGAATAATGCCATGGACTTCATATCCTTTAGCTAGTAAAAGTTCTGATAAATAAGATCCATCTTGACCAGTAATGCCCGTAATTAAAGCGCGTTTAGATGTACTCATGAAGTATTTTTTTGAAAGAACTCTACAAAATTTTACTCGTTAGCATACCGAATAAGTCCGCTAATTTATGAAGATTTCAGAGGAATAATAATAATTTGCTAAATAACAAAGGCGGCGTGATGCGCCGCCTTTGTTATTTAGGTTTTACATTTTAAGCAAAAATTGCCTTTCTATATATTTAAATAATTAAACACTTACCATCTATCAACATTTTCTCGAACTCAGTATCAGGTAATGGCGGACTAAAGAAATATCCTTGTATTTGATCACAACCATGCTCTTTTAAAAACTCCACCTGCTCCGCAGTTTCGACACCTTCGGCAATTACTTGCAGTGATAAACTATGGGCAAGATCGATGATTGCCAAGGAAATTGTGGAATCATGGCGATCGGTGGTGATGTCTTGGATAAAGCAGCGATCGATCTTGAGAGTATTGACGGGAAAATGCTTGAGATAACTAAGGGATGAATAGCCAGTACCGAAATCATCGATCGCTACTTTTACCCCCATTGACTGCAATTTGGATAACACCCCAATTGTCAATTCAGCATTTTGCATGATGATACTTTCGGTGAGTTCTAGCTCTAAGTTATGTGGCTCGATGCCACTTTCTTTCAAAACTCTATCAATTATTTCTATTAAATTATTATCTTGACGAAAATGTTGACCCGACAAGTTAACTGCTACAAATCCATAATTTATGCCTAATTCGCGCCACGATCGCATCTTTGAACATACTTCTTGGAGAATCAACTCACTTAAGCGCAAAATTAAGCCCGTTTCTTCAGCGATCGGAATAAACTTGCTGGGCATGATGATGCCTAGATCAGGATGCTGCCATCTGGCTAGGGCCTCCGCACCAACAATTTTTCCTGACTGAAGATTGACTAAAGGCTGATAAAAAACTCGAAACTCTCGGTGATCGATCGCACGGTGGAGGCTATTTGCTAACGCCATAAATTCTGAAGATTGGGCATTAAGCTCAGAACTATACAATTTATAGCTATTTCTGCCATGGGTTTTGGCATAGTACATGGCTAATTCCGCATTTTTGATTAAGCCCTCAGTTTCTTGATGATCATCAGGAAAAACCGTAATGCCGATGCTACTAGTAATGAAGACCTCATGACCGTATAGATTATAAGGACGACTTAATAGATCTAAAATCCTTTGAGTTTCAATCTTGATACTAGTAAGGCTAGCAACATCAGAAATGATCATGGCAAACTCATCGCCTTGGATGCGAGCCACCATATCGCAGGGAGCCGTATATCGTTTGAGTCGTTCAGCGATCGCTTTAAATAACTGATCGCCAATATCAGTACCAAGAGTATTGTTAATGATATTAAAGTTATCCATATCTAAAAAGAGTAGGGCTAACGACTTATTATTGATCTTGGCATGAAGTACCGCTTGGCTTAAAGACTCATAAAATAAAATGCGATTGGGCAGTTGCGTTAAACCATCATGATTAGATAAATATTCAAATCTTGCCCCTACAGCCTTGATTTCATCGTAATAATGTTCTTTTACAGAATTGTATTTTTGTAAGCGTGAGGCGATCGCCCCTAACAGTTCCGCAGAGGTAAATGGCTTTGTCAAATAGTCATCTGCACCTAATTGCATCGCTTGGCGCATATCCCCCTTTTCGGTCATCGCCGTTAGAAATATAAACGGAATCATTGATGTTTTCGATTCCTGCCGCAGCGCAATGAGCGTTCCGTAGCCATCCAGTTCGGGCATGGCAATGTCACAAATAATTAAATTTGGTAAATAGGTTTTAGCAATCTGTACCCCCACCAACCCATTCTCGGCTCCCAACACATCAAATCCCTCGTAAGAGAGAGTCTCCATGATCTCTTCTCGTAAAGCTTCTACATCTTCGATCACTAGAATCGTTGTCATAATTTTGTGTTTCTTCTATCAAAATTATTAGATTAAGGAATTTTGGCTTCCTACAGTCTAATTTACAGTTATTGGCAACTTTACCAGTACGGTCGTTCCCTTGTTTTCAATACTAGTAAGTTGGATTGTGCCACCGAGAATGTCAATGGAATTTTTAATAATTGCCATGCCTAACCCAGTTCCTGCAATCATACCAACATTGTGAGCGCGATAAAAATGTTCAAAAATCTTTTCTTGATCAGCTTGGGGAATTCCAATTCCTTGATCTTGAAATTCTAATAAAAGTTTGGGTGGGCGATCGCTAGATTGAGAAATCGTAAAATTAATTTCCGTCGCATTGGGGGAATATTTAATCGCATTTGATAGTAGATTGGAAATAATTTGCTTAAAAAATTTGGTGTCAATTATCAATTTTGTTGGAGCATTAATGTTTTTAAATATGACCTTATGTTTGCCACTGCCCAACAGCTTTGTTTGTTCAATTATTTCTAAGCAGAAATCTTCTAAGTTAATGACCTCTCCTTGTAACTCAAATTTCCCAGACTCAGTTCTACCAATAACTAAGACTTCTTCTAAAAGATTAGTCATCCCCTTAACCTCGCGTTGAATTTTATCAATCCTTTCTAATTTTTTTTCATCCGACATTTTATATCCATAGTTTCGGAGTAAATCACTAGCTGTTTGAATGGTGGCAAGGGGAGTCCGAAATTCATGGGAAGCCCTAGAAATAAATTGCGATTTTAATTCATTTAGCTCTTTTTCCTTGAGCAATGCTCTTTCCAATTGACTCAGGCTCTGCTCTAGTTGTTGGGTGCGATCGGCAACCTGTCGCTCCAGATTTTTATTGAGGTCTTGCACTCGTTCAAATAATTGCACCTGCTGAATTGCGATCGCCACATGATTAGCTAATTGCCTGAGTAAATCAATTTCAAAGCTTTCCCATTGCCGAGGCTCTAGGCATTGATGAGCAACTAGTAATCCCCATAACGTATCACCAAAAGAAATTGCTGCCACAATATTTGCTTTAACTTGAAATTGTTGTAAAAGCTCTTTATGACAAAGACTTATTTCAGCAAGATCGACATCATTAATACTCGAAATTTGTCGGTTTTTATACAAATTTACATTACCCTGCTTAAAACAGGGATCATCAACGGTTTTTCCCAGAATTGAAAGCAATGGATCATTGACGGCTTCTACAACAAATGTACCACTCCAATCTTCTTTAAATTGATAAATAGCCACCCGATCAATCCGCAATAATTCTTGAGCTTCTTTTACAGTAATCGTTAAGATTTGTTCAAGATTTAGCTCGCGTTGAATCTTAAGTAAAATCGCATTTAATAAGCGCTCTCTTTCATTTTGATATCGCAATTGAGTCTCTACTCTTTTACGTTCAGTAATATCATAGTAACTACTCAAATACATCCGCTTACCCTTATAGGTCATGATTCTCGTGGAAACTAGTACATCTTTGAAAGTTCCATCTTTATGACATATCCGAGTTTCCACAGTCATTGCTAAACCTGTTTCTTGAAGTTGCTGCAATCGTTGTAAAGCCTTACCATGTTCATAGCGATCGGGGTATAGAAAATTTGTAAAGTCTTGACTTGCATTTGCTTCAGAAATTGTATAACCTGTGAGATTTTCCATCCCAGCATTAAAAATCCAAAAATAGCCTGAGTCATCACTAAAAGTAATACCTTCTTTGATAGAAGTAAGTACTGTTCGTAGACGTTCTTCACTTTCTAGCAATCGTTGAGTGGATTTTACTTGTTCAGTAATATCTGTTTGAATACCAATATAATTAGTCAGTTCGCCATGATCGTTAAACACTGGCGCAATATATAAGTCATTCCAAAATGGTGTGCCATCTTTGCGATAGTTAAGTAGTACAGCATGACATTCTCGTTTTTCTTGAATAGCATTGTGTAAATCCAAAATGCCGATTTGATTGCGATCGCCGCCTTGCAAAAATCGACAATCCCGTCCAATCACTTCTGCCGCGCTATAGCCTGTAATTCTCTCAAAGCTAGGATTAACATAAATCATCGGATTCTCAGGATGGGTGGCATCGGTGATGACAATGCCATTAGAGCTTGCGGCGATCGCCCGTTCACGCAATTTTAGAGATTCTTCCACGCGGTTACGTTCAGACACATCGCGCAAAGAAGCGACTACATACACCCGCCGATCTTCATCGATCGCCTCCGATACTCGCATTTCTGCCGAGGTTGTTTTACCGCGATTTAAAATATCAACATTCGTGCTTTCACCCGCGACAATGGGTAATCCAAAACTTTCACCAATAATATCTTCAGCTTTACAACCAAAAAGAGCCTCGGCGGATTGATTAAGATACCGAACAATACCTTCCCGATCAACTACCACAAAAGCATCGGAAACCGCATTTACTAAATGACCAAACTTTTGATCATTGGCATATTTTAGTTGAGCTTTTGATGGTGTCAAATTGCTAATATCTTGACAAGTACCGATAATCTGTTGCGAATTATCTTGAGCATCAATACTCAAAGATAAGGAAATTAATAAAACCCGATTGGTGATCAAATCAAGTTTGGCTGAGTACTCAACATTTTGTTGCGATCGCAAGCATTGACTAATATGCGTATTTAGAGACTTCACAAATTCTAAAGGCAAACATTCATGGGGCTGCAAACCAATTAGATCGACAACTTGATCGATACTACGTTCCCCAAAAATTAAGCGGACAAAAGCATGATTTGCAATACAAAACCGCAGCGTAAATTCTAGATCATTGCTGATTGATCCATCGGTATTTGACTCGATCGCCAAAACAAAAATTCCGCATTGAATATGATTGAGGACATTCTGCATAATAGCCATATGCCTTACCAAATATCGCGGCTACACCTATTCTACAGCGCTTTGAGATCAAAAAAGGCGACGATGGCGTACGCATTTTACTTTGATTAAGAGCAATATGCGTACGCTACAATAGTTAAACACCCTTAGTAATCAGCTAAAGATTATTTATCTTAAATTATTCTATGCCTCTAAATCTTTCAGTTCCTTCTATTGGTTGTGATAGCTGCATCGTAACTATTACCAAAGCCATCCAAGCAGTAGATGCATCGGCAATAATTGTGGGCGATGCTGTCACCAAGACCATAAATATTACGGGTCAACTACCTGAAGAGAAAATTCGCCAACTAATCGAGCTTGCAGGCCATAAAGTTGCTTAGAAATCGGATTCGAGATTGCAAGTTTAAATATCGCAAAAAGCACCTCTAGGTGCATTAAAATCTCCAGATTTGCCCCCACTTTTGTGCAACAACCTTGCGTTGGAAATCACCATCGTTTTTTCTAAGGACTTTGCCATATCGTAAATGGTTAGAGCCGCGATCGTGGCAGCAGTTAAGGCTTCCATTTCTACGCCAGTCTCAGCTTTGGTCTTGACCTCAGCCTCAATCTGATAACCAGGAATATTTTCATCAAGAATAATTTTGACATCGACACTGGTTAGATTTAGAGGATGACACATGGGAATTAAATTAGCAGTTTGTTTTGCTGCCATAATTCCTGCCAGTTTTGCTGTACCTAAAACATCTCCTTTAGATACATTTCCCTCTTGGATTGCATCCAAGGTGGTTGTTTTCATGGATATTTCGCATACAGCGATCGCTCGTCTTACAGTTTGCGATTTGTGAGTCACATCAACCATTTGAGCATTACCCTTTTGATCAAGATGGGCGAGTGACTGATAAGTATCCATATCCATAAAAGCTTTGCCGAAATTAGCACAATAATAAAAAATAAGGTTTTGGAGAGTTTGCTGCTACTAATTTTAATAGCAATAAACTCTTTTCCTAGTACAAAAGTCTACCCGAATATGTCAGCAACCCCGCACTGAAGTGACGGGATTTCGAGCCTAAAGTTTGAAACCGTGCTGACCAGCCTAAGTCTTAACTGACTACGTTATTTAGGTCACGACACCTCGGAATGCGTGCTAGTTCCCCGCTCTGTCGTTTGCAATTAAACAGTTCTAAGGTCACTGGAACAGTGTTGCAAGCTAACACAAGCCTAGATAACCTTGGCGAAGCAAACATTACTTTTATAGGAGACATAACCATGTCAAACCAAATCTTCGTACTAGATACCAATCAAAAACCGCTAACACCTTGCAAGCCATCTATGGCGCGTAAGCTACTCAATGCGAAGAAAGCTGCGGTATTCCGTCAATTTCCATTCACAATTATTTTAAAAAAGCAAGTGTTTGCCAATCCAGAACCAATCGAAATAAAGATTGATGCTGGCTCCAAAACAACGGGACTCGCCTTAGTCCAAGGAAATCAAGTCATCTTTGGGACAGAACTTAGCCATCGTGGTCAAGTTATCAAAAACAACATTGAATCACGCCGATCTTTGAGGCGGAGCAGACGTAATCGTAAAACCCGTTATCGGCAAGCCAGATTCTTAAATCGCACCCGTCCTCAAGGCTGGTTAGCCCCAAGCCTTGAGCATCGCGTTTTAACGATCATGACTTGGGTACGCAAGTTTATTAAATTTACACCTATCGGATCAATCGTTTCCGAATTAGTTCGATTTGACTTGCAACAGATAGAGAATCCTGAGATATCAGGGATTGAATATCAGCAAGGCGAGTTACTTGGCTATGAAGTGCGTGAGTATCTACTAGAAAAATGGGATCGAAAATGCGCTTATTGCGGTGCTGAAAATGTGCCTTTGCAAGTAGAGCATATTCACCCAAAATCTAAAGGCGGATCTAATCGTATTTCTAACTTAACTCTTGCCTGTGAGTCATGTAACACCAAAAAAGGAGTGCAAAGTATTACCGATTTCTTGGCTAAAAAGCCTGATGTTTTGAAAAAGGTAACAGCCCTAGCTAAGCGTCCCCTCAAAGATGCGGCGGCGGTTAATTCTACCCGTTGGGCTTTGTTTACTGCTCTCAAAACTACTGGCTTACCTGTCACCACTGGTTCGGGCGGTCGGACTAAGTTCAATCGGAACCGACTAAGCCTACCTAAAACACATTGGATTGATGCCGCTTGTGTCGGTCAAGTAGAGGATTTAGAGGTCTTAACTAATAAGCCATTGCTGATCAAGGCAACTGGTCACGGTACTAGACAAATGTGTAGAACGGACAAATATGGGTTTCCATTACGTCATGTCCCTAGATGCAAATTTGTCAAAGGCTTTCAGACTGGCGACATTGTGAAAGCCTTTGTCACCACTGGAAAGAAGATTGGTGAATATGTTGGGCGTGTGGCTGTCCGTTCTACTGGCAGTTTCAATATTTCTGCATCAACATTGATCCAAGGTATCAGTCATAAATATTGCAAAACCATTCATCGTAAGGATGGCTATAGCTATGAATTCTAATATCTACTGGCGGTTAAAACCAACCTTCGTTTACCTCTCAGCGCTAAAGCGCGGAGTTTCTCGCGTATCACGAGGTCTTTTATGACTGAGACTATAAAGATCGAGCTTTATGTAGAGAATCTTGGTGAAACCCAAGCGATCGCCACACAACTTGCTCACATAGTACCCGCAGGTACAATCATTTTACTAGAAGGCGACCTCGGCAGTGGCAAAACTACTTTCATGCAGTCCTTTGGCAAAGCCCTCGGTATTCAGACCACGATCGCCAGCCCCACCTTTACTCTCATTGATGAATATATGGAGGGACGGTTGCCGCTTTATCATATCGATCTCTACCGCCTAGAGCCACCCCAAGTTCCTAGCTTACATTTAGAAGAGTATTGGCGCGGTGAAGATTTTCCTCTAGGTGTAGTGGCGATCGAATGGGCGAGTAAATTACCAACTGTTCCAGCAGAGCATCTTAAGATTAATCTCTCAGTACCGCGCCCAGAGCGATCGCCCTTGAGTAGTCAAAATCTTAATCTTGATCCAGATACAGGCTCAGGAGAATTTGCAGAATCCGAAGAATTTGTAGAAGATTTACCTTGCGATCGCCAAATTCAACTAATTGCTCAAGGTTCAACCTATATAGATCTTCTTAAACAGTTCCAAAATAAAGCAGCGATTTTGTTTGTATAACCTTGCCACAGGCTATACAGACAAGGAGATTAAGCCCCTTGTCTGTAAATAATTTCCTTAGCCATTCTTATCTTGAGTATCTGTTGACTCTGTTTTATCCTGCCCCTTTACCTCATCTTGAAATCCGCGTAACGCTTGCCCAACACTGCGACCAATTTCGGGTATACGCTTAGCCCCAAAAATTGCCACACTTACAAGCGCAATCACAATTACCTCTGGCCAGCCAATTCCAAACATTATCCTTACATCTCCTCAAACGTATCTGCTATTGTTTATATTCTCTACGCAATTGACAAATAAGCGTACCTAAAAAACAATGGAATCAACCATTACTTGGACACTCGGCAGCACTGACCCCGATGCTGAAGCAAATCTTGCCCGCATTGGTCAATGGTGGTCATCTCTCACAGGACAGGAAATCATTTGGCAACAACGCCCCATTGATGAAAATACAGACTGGGCGGCGATCGACTGGAGCAAACAGGCGCTTGACGAAACCTTTACGATTCAAAATCCCTCCCTGCGAGGGATCACTCTGTATTGGTACAAGCCCAATAGCCCCGATGAGCGTAACATCTCCGTTGGATATCTCAAACTTGATTTATTCAATCAGAATTTAGACGTATTGCCATCTTCAGGCAGAAATTATCAACTTCGGATCACACTGCCTAAGATCGTTTACCAAAAGATCCAAGTAGATGATCCGCAATTTGGCAGCATTATTCAGCCCAATGGAGAAGCCGTTTTACTCTTGCGAGATGAAAAGCAGCGTATTGAAATTCAAATCAACTTAAATGCTTCAAATGTCGCTTTACTTAAGCAAAAGCTTGAATGATGCCTGCCAAAGTCGTCACAGCCTATAAAAATTTAAGCTTGGCTTACAGCGCTTTGCGCTTAATTAAACCCCAGATAAATTTTGGGAAGCGGCGCTCCGCGCCACTTCCCAAAATTTATCTGTACGACTCAAAGCCTCAATAGGCTGTAAGGACTCAAAAAAAACAAGTTGCGGCGCGAAGTGCCGCAACTTGTTTTTTGTGGTTTGATTTGTCCTATGATTTGTTCATACTTGGCAAACAAAATTGACTTGTGGGTAAAGCTATGACACTTCAAAAACTTCCCCCTCCAATTAGTCCCCGTCAGATGGACATTTTACGGGCAGTCGCCGCAATGGCTTGGGCTGATGGCAAGCTAGAACCCGATGAAATTCGCATCATGTTAGATGAGTTTGCATTACTATTCGCCAAGACTGATACAGAACGCAATTCTCTCAAAAATCGCCTTAGGGAATATCTCGATCAAAATATTCCCCTAGAAGAAGTTGTCCCACAAATCAAGAGTATCGACGATCGCAAGCTTACTTTGAGACTTGGCTATCAAGTCATCAAGGCTAGCCGTCGCAACCCTGATGAGCCAATGGTCAATCTTGATGAAGCTGCTGCTTATCAAAGATTGGTGAGAATCTTAGGATTACCCTCAGAAGTTGTTGCTGATATCGAAGCATCGATTGTTTCCTCAGATGAATCTAATTCGCAAGGAATTATTCAAGCCCTAGCATCAAGAATACATAAACTATTGAAATAACTAAGACTCAGTTATTTCAATAATTGTGAGTCATTGTGCAGATCGACAGTACCTTGGCTACAGATTTCAGATAAAGTGATAGGGACGCGCAGTAAAATAAAGAACCAGATTTTTGTGACTCGGCAAAGTCGCTCCACAAAAATCTGGTTCTTTACATAGCAAAATATAGCAAAATATAGCAAAATTGTTAGGGGCTACGAGCAGATACTATGCGGGATGGAAACGATCTTCAGCAAAAAATTATGTCTGCCCCATTTTTTATGGGGTTGCCTGACGAGGCAGTGATAAGGGCTACTTCCCATATGGTTACGCGCACCCATCCAGCCGATCAAGTAATTTTGCTAGAAAATGACTGGGGCAACTCAGTCTATTTTATTTTGGATGGTTGGGCAAAAATCCGTACCTATAATCTTGACGGCAAAGAAATCACCCTCAATATTTTAGGGTTTGGTGAAATGTTTGGTGAGATGGCTCCCCTCGATCAAGTGCCTCGATCAACGGATGTGATTACACTGACACCGACGACTATTGGCAGTCTGCCTGCTTCGGATTTTGTACATTTGATTGAAACAGAGCCGACCGCAGGGATACATTTAGCGAGACTAATGGCTAAGCGCCTTCGTCAAGTTAATCGCCGTCTACGTTTGCGTGAAGCCGATAGCACTTCACGGGTAGCTGACGTTTTGCTTTTCTTGGCAGAAGGTCAAGGGACTAAAGGAACTAGCGGTGTCGAGATTCCTAACTTACCCCATCGAGAGCTAAGTAGCTTGAGTGGTTTGGCGAGGGAAACCGTGACCCGCGTGTTGGGTAAGCTAGAGCGCAAAAATCTAATTCAGCGTATTCCCGATCGCGATGTGTTATGTATTCTAAACCCTGAAGGTTTAGAAGCTTTAATGGTTTAAAGCCGTTTTAAACCTGTAGGGTATAGCTTTGCTATACCTCTTGATCTGTTATCATTAGGCTCGTTATTTGGTAGGTAAAAAGTATAAATGCTGAATCCAGTTGATTTCAGCGGTAGACCGTTTCATTTTGTGGGTATAGGTGGCATCGGTATGTCGGCGATCGCCTATATCTTGGCAAAGCAAGGCTTTACGGTTTCTGGCTCAGATCTTAGTAGCAATCGCATCACTCAAAAACTACAGGCTCTGGGTGTAAAGGTCTTTCAAGGACATCACACAGGCAACATTGATTTGGCAAATGCGCCTCAAGTTGTCTGTTCTACCGCCATAAATCAACAAAATCCTGAGTTTCAACTAGCTCTAACCAATGGGCTACCCATTTTACATCGCTCGGATTTGTTAGCAGCTTTGATCGAGCAGTTTCAAGGTATTTCGATCGCGGGAACTCATGGCAAAACCACAACCAGTAGTTTAGTGGGCTTCTTACTACTTAAGGCTGGTGTTGATCCCAGTATCATCATCGGCGGTGAGGTCAGCGCATGGCAGGGTAATGCCCGTCTCGGCAATGGCAAATATCTAGTTGCTGAAGCCGATGAGTCCGATGGTACTTTGGTGAAATTTTTATCGCATATTGGCGTAATTACCAATATTGAGTTAGACCATCCCGATCATTACCACAGTCTCGAACAGGTAATTGATATTTTTCAAGCCTTTGCAAAGCGCTGTGAAGTGATGATTGGTTGTATTGATTGCCCAACCGTCAAAGCGCATATTAAGTCTGGTATCACCTATAGCTTGAGCGATTCTAGTGCTGACTATACGGTGACGGATATACAGTACAACCCATCCGATACGCAAGCAGTGGTAATTGAGCGTGGGCAACCCTTGGGCAAAATTTCCTTGGGACTACTGGGTAAACATAATTTGAGCAATGCTCTAGCCGCGATCGCGGTAGCGCGTTATGTCGGTGTGGAATGGCAAGCGATCGCTGATGCATTACCTGATTTTGTGGGAGCGAGTCGCCGTTTTGAGATTAAGGGTGTGCAGAATGGGATTACCTTTGTCGATGACTATGCCCATCATCCTAGTGAAATTATTGCCACCCTTGCTTCAGCAAGACAACAAAATACAAGTAGTCGTGTGGTTGCCATTTTTCAGCCTCATCGCTATAGTCGCACCCTCAGATTTCTTGATGAGTTTAGTAAGTCCTTTGGCGATGCTGATGTCGTTGTCGTCACGGACATCTATGCGGCAAGTGAACCTAATGATGGCAAGGTTACGGGTGAGCAGATGGCCGAGGCGATCGCGAATATTCGCGATCAGGTGCATTACCAGCCCACTCTCAAGGATGTGCAAGATTTCTTAGTAAAAAATCTAAAATCTGGCGATTTAGCCGTATTTCTCGGTGCTGGTAATCTCAATCAGGCGATCGCCCCCACTATGCAGGAAATAGCAACTGCTCTTAAACCTTGATTGCGAATCCTGAGATTATCAGTTCGTTGATAGCCAGCCTTTCTGTTACTGAACCAAATCTTTTCTATGTCCATTGATCTACCAGACCAAACAACTATCCGCAGTCATGTGTCTCTTGCGGGACTGACCTCCATGAAAGTTGGAGGAGCGGCTGAATATTTTATTTCGCCCCGTTCTGCTGATGAGTTGGCGGCTGGTTTGTCATGGGCAAGCGATCGCCAGTTGCCGATTACAGTTATTGGCGCAGGTAGTAACCTCCTAATCAGCGATGATGGGTTAAAGGGATTAGTAATTTGCACCAGACATTTGCGGGGCATTGAGTTTGATGATCAAACGGGACAAGTTACCGCAGCAGCAGGGGAACCCGTAGCCCGCTTAGCCATGCAAGTTGCAAGTCGTGGCTGGACTGGTTTTGAATGGGCAGTCGGTATTCCAGGAACTGTGGGTGGCTTGGTGGTGATGAATGCAGGAGCGCAGGGCGGATGTGCGGCAGATTGTGTGGCGGAAGTTCAGACGGTGACATTAACTGGTGAACCTAATCTGATTTACCCACAGGATTTAGCTTTCAGCTATCGCACCTCAGCTTTACAAGAGTCACCATATCTAGTGACAGGTGCAACCCTAAAATTTCAAACTGGTGGTAACTCAGAGGCGATCGCGTCAGATACCGAGTCGAAACTGAAAGCAAGACATTCCACGCAACCATACCATTTGCCCAATTGTGGCAGTGTGTTTCGGAATCCGCTACCCCACTTTGCTGCCAAGTTAATTCAAGATGCTGGTTTGAAAGGTTATCAAATTGGTAATGCTCAAGTTTCAGAGTTACATGCCAATTTCATCGTTAACCTTGGTAATGCTAAGGCTCAAGATATTTTTAGGCTCATTGAGCATATTAAAACTGTGATCAGCGATCGCTATGGCGTGGTGTTGGAAACCGAAGTTAAAATGCTCGGTAATTTCTAATCACATCTAAATATTTAGGGGTTGCCAAATTGCGTATTCAACTATAGATAGATTTAAGATTCCAACTATTTACATTACGCAACATTTACCTTATTGTAATGAATAAGCGAAAGCCCACATATAACTTTTCATTCTTATTCATTCCCAACAGGATTATTTGCAATTATGACCACAGCAGTACAGAGACG
>DCSN01000201.1 GCA_002325645.1 Pseudanabaena sp. UBA1465 | reverse complement strand
TGGAAAATCTGGATTGGTATTTTGTTTTCACGCAAGTCCCTAAGCTCTCTGATCAATCAAGATGCTTAGCCATAAAATGACGCTTTTCTTGGCGAAAACCTAGTTTGGTATAAAGTGATTCGGCTCTAGCATTCCAGTGATCCACGACTAGAAACAGCGATCGCATATTTTGGCTTTTTAAAAAATCTTCAAGAAAACTAAATACTTGTTTGCCAATACCTTGACCCCGATAGGATTCGCGGATATATAGCTCGTCAACAAATCCACATCGCCCGTGATATTCCATGCTAAATACAAAAGTTAGCGCCACATAGCCAACTGGTCGATCGCGATCGCAGATTAGCCAAATAAATCCAAACTGATCATCACCCAATAAAGCAGTAAAAGCCTTAACAACTTTCTCATTAAAAGAAATCTGCTCAAATTGATAAAACTCTTGGACGAGTTCCATCAGTGGATCAATATCAATAAATTCGGCTAAACGAAAATTAATATCTGGATTACTCATAAATTTATAATAGACTTACCAAATTTGAAAATAGAAAGGCGGCGCATTGCGCCGCCTTTCTATTGTTTTTGCATTTAAGAAGCTAGATAGAAGTAGCAATCACAAAACCAAGAACACCGATGAAAATAACGAGGGCATAAAATTGGGCCTTGCCATTTTCAAAGTATTTCAGTCCTTCGCCACTAACTACGGTGACAAAACCTGCAAGGTTAACCACACCATCGACGATTTTGGCATCGACTTCTAGCACTTGACGCGCTAAACGACGAGAACCAATTACAAAGACAGCTTCGTAAATTTCGTCAATGTACCATTTGTTTTTGGAGAGCTTGTATAGAGGCTCAATAGACTTGGCGATCGCGCTGGGATCGATTTTCTTTTGCAAATACATCAAGATTGCCAAAGAGATCCCAATCAAGCCGATCCCAATCGAACTACCACCCATCAATAGAAATTCGGGGGTGAAACCTTCAACAGGAACTTCCGTGATTTTCTCCGATGGTGCATGAATAAAGTACTCGAAGTAATTGCCCAAGGGCGTACCGACTAAACCAATCAGCATCGAAGGAATCGCCAACGCCATTAACGGGAAAGTCATCGTAATTGGTGATTCATGGGGCTTGCTGGCATGATGACCGTGACCGTCATCGGGTTGAGCTTCTTTACCAACGGAGTTTTCAGCCTTGACCATTGCCACAAGCTTTTTGTCAGTGCCGCGAAAATCGCCTTCAAAAGTGGTGAAGTACATACGGAACATATAGAAAGCGGTGATCCCCGCCGTCGCAAAGCCGATCGCCCAAAGAGCAGGATTAGCTTTAAAGGTCGAGGCAAGAATTTCATCCTTTGACCAGAAACCAGCAAACGGGGGGATACCGCTAATCGCGAGAGTCCCGATGAAAAATGTGATCGCGGTAATCGGCATATATTTACGCAAGCCACCCATCACCCGCATATCTTGAGCCACATCGGGATCATGTCCCACGACTTCTTCCATGCCATGAATGACGGAACCCGAACCGAGGAACATCATCGACTTGAAATAGGCGTGGGTCATTAGGTGAAATAAGCCTGCGCTGTAAGCACCAACGCCCATACCCATGACCATGTAACCCAATTGGGAAACGGTGGAATAGGCTAAACCTTTTTTGATGTCGTTTTGGGTGATCGCAATACTTGCGCCTAAGAAAGCCGTAAATGCACCTGTCCAAGCGATCGTATTCATCACGGCAGGAATTTCTTCAAATACGGGGAACATCCGCGCAATCAGGAATACACCCGCAGCCACCATTGTTGCGGCATGGATTAATGCGGAAATGGGAGTAGGACCTTCCATCGCATCGGGTAGCCACACATGGAGGGGGAATTGGGCAGATTTTGCCGCAGGCCCCATGAAGACGAGGATTGCAAATAGGGTAGCAAGAGCAACGCTCAATCCACCAGATTCAACTAATTCATTGAGCCTTGCGCCCATTTCGGTGAATTCAAACGTACCTGTTGCCCAATACAAACCAAGTAAGCCAAGTAATAACCCGAAGTCGCCAACGCGGTTAGTCACAAAGGCTTTTTGGCAAGCATCGGCGGCTCCCTTGCGATCGAACCAAAAGCCAATCAGCAAGTAGGAACACATCCCCACTAGTTCCCAGAAAATATAAATCTGTACCAAGTTGGGGCTGACGACTAAGCCCAACATGGAGGAGGTGAATAAACTTAGGTAGGCATAAAATCTGACATAGCTGGGATCATGCGCCATGTAGCCATCGGTGTAAATTTGCACCAAGAAGGCAACGGTGGTAACAATGACGAGCATGAGTGAGGTGAGGTGATCGATCACAAATCCCATGTTCAGATGAAAGCTACCCGCTTGCGCCCACTCAAAGGTATACAGATAAGGCTCATGTCCTTGAATCTGGCTCCAGAGTAAGTTAAAAGCAATTACGGCTGCGCCGCCTGTGGCGGATACGCTGAGGACAGACCAGAGCGATCGCAGTTTGTTGGTTGATTCGTTAAAGGTGATCAGTCCTGTGCCGATAATCAGTGCTGCGGCGAGTGGCAGCAAGGGAATCAGCCATGCGTATTGATATGCAAATTCCATAGGTCGCGTTGAAACGCAAAGTTTACTGTAGAGACGCTTTTAATAAGTTAGTGTACTACAGGGCGATCGGGCGCGAGGTGTTAACTATGAGCATTTTTACGGATCGCAAATCCATCAACTAAAAATTGGGTGATAATGGTAGATAAGAAAGTAACAGGTTGAGGGATATTTTCAAAGGCCATACCGTCTATCAACAACATAGAAAGACCATGTACTAGTGACCAAGCAGCCAAGGCAAGTTGTTTAGGATCGTCTTCCCGAAATACCCCGATCTGTTGACCTCGAATTACTACATTGATCAACACCATAAGCGCTTGTGCTTGAGCGTTAAGAGAAACCTTATCAAAGCCTTCTTGTTGCACTGCTGCATCAACTAGCATAGCTAAGACTTCCCCAGGTGCTTTTGCCAAGTCAGGAGGCTGTAGGGTCAGGGTTTTTCGATATTTACCAAACATTAATCGATATTGTGAAGGATGTTCCAGCGCAAACTGGATGTAAGCAACTCCAATATCTTGTAACTCTTTAAGGGGATTATCAGAAAGGTGATTATCAGAACCCTTATGTATTTTTGCTTCAAGCGTATCGCGGAGCAGTAGAAAACCCTCTTCGGCTACGGCAGTTAATAGCTCTTCTTTGTCCGCAAAGTGCCTGTAAGGCACTTTGCGGGATACTCCAATCCGTCGAGAAATTTCTCGTAGAGAAAGTTGATTAATTTCAACTTCCTGCATTAAGGAGATCGCTTCATCAATTAAACTGCGACGTAAATCATGATGATGGTATGACTTTTTTAATTGGCTTGGCATGAACCTGTAGAAATTTAAGTCCGAATATGTTGACACTGACAACTTAAAGAAGTAAGCTTAAAGATGTTGATAGCGTCAACATATGTGTTACTCATTCAATAAAACTTTTAAACAAGGCAGTAAAAAATTATTCCAGATTATCAATCTATCATCTCAATTAGGTAAAAATCATGTCACCCTATCAACATAAATGTGATTACTGCGGCAGAATTTTCATGGTTGGGTCTTTAGGAACAATTACTGAGTATTTCAACGATACAACTACCGACTACTGCTCACAAAGTTGTTATGATGCCGACCTGAAAGAACTACGGCGCAAATCAAGGGAATCTTCTGGAGGATGGAGTCCTGTCTAGAAAGATTCATTTCTTAAATTCTGGGTACAATTTCAAATAGCGTTATTTCTGAAAGTTATGAAAAATAATTTCGCCAGTGTTTCAGTTCTAAGTGCGATCGCTATCTCTAGTGTATCTCTTATGCCAAGCCCTAGCCAAGCCCAGAGAGGTCAAGGTTTTTACTGTGATACATCGGTTGGCAGCCCTGCTACCATGTACCAAAATTCTCAAGGAAGTATTGAACGTTGGATTTCGTGGGATTCTAACTTCTTTACTGATGCGGGCTGGACACCTGCGACGCGATGCAATGAGGTAAGTAACCGTTTAGAATCTTATCGGACGGCGAAACTTCTCAAATATGTAACTGTGGGGCGCATGAATGGGGAAAATGTGATCTGCACCGCCAGTGAAAAGAATGGACGCTGTGGCGGCTTGATCTATACCCTTAAACCAGGGCAGGATGCGATCAGGACGCTTTATACTTTCTTCGGATTGCGTGAAGGTCAAGCGGGTGTGCCTGTTCTCAGCGAAAGTGCAGAGATTCCTTATATTGATGTGACTGGACGTTTGGGGCGTGACGCTACGGCTCCTACACCCAAGGTTCAGCCAATCCTGCGAACTCCTGCGGTCACTACTCCTGCGGTTGGAACCCAACCATCATCAGGCGTGCGTAAAGGCGATTTTGAATAAAATTCTAGCTGCTTAAGTTTTGGTAGATGCACAAGCGATCGCTTCAGCAGATAGTTTGGACAACCATTGAGATACTGTTTATCGGTGTCTCGATGGTTCTTGGTAGCTATCCTTTAGAAAAGATGAATGCCAAAGCTAATCCTGTTGGAATTCAGTCAAGCAAAAACACTCAAGATATTTTTTATAGTTATTCTGAGTTCTCAAGAGCCAACATCCAGAAATTAGCAACTTCCACTACGGTGAGAATTTTAATTTTCAATAAATCTGGGACTGTAATTACTTCTGGCTCTGGCGTAATTGTTCAGAAACAGGGGAATATCTATACGGTGCTGACAAACCTCCATGTTTTGCAGTTTGCCGATCACGCTGTAATTCTCACTCCTGAGGGGTTACAGCATTCGCTCATGTCACAATCTTATGCTGCTAAATTTGGCGATAACGACATGGCGATCGCGCAGTTTTTTAGCTCTCAACAATATGAGATCTCCCAAATCAGGCGAGAACCTTTGCAAATAGGAGATCGCGTCTTTGCTTCGGGATTTCCGATCTATCAGGATCGGAGCTTAGTGACAACTTTTGAGCGAGGGCTGCAAGGTTTCCGTTTTACGGAAGGAATTGTATCCATTTTGCCAAACAAGTCTCTAACGCAGGGCTATCGCATCGGCTACAGCAACGATATTGTGGTGGGCATGAGTGGCGGTCCAATTTTTGATGAATCAGGATTTTTAGTGGGAATTAATGGGCGCATTAAAAACCGCGATCCTGATTTTGGCGGTTACACTTTTGATGATGGTACTGAACCTTCACCGATGCTTTTACAACAAATGCTGAAAGCTAGTTGGGGCGTTCCCATTAGTACCTATTTGCAGTTTATGTCTATCCATTCTTAAAAGATGGGCGGCGGGTAGCGCTGCCCGTTTCAAGTAAATACATAAGGAGCTAAAGCAATGCGTTTCGATTTACCAAATGTTTTGACGGGTACGGCAATTGTGGCAGCGATCGCCATTAGTCAACCGATGGCAGCATCAGCAAAAACAGCTAAAGAAGTTGCTCAAGTCGCAGTTCCTACTACTGTCCGTATTGATAATCCTTTGGGTATTGATAAAGGTGGTTCTGGGGTAATCATTGCTAAAAGTGGTAATACTTACACGGTTCTCACGGCTAACCATGTAGTTAAAAATCCTAACGTCGAATATACGGTTTATACCTCTAAAAAGAAAGTTTATAAGGTGACATCTGTCATCAGTTTACAAAAAACTGATAATGCTCCTGATTTGGCAATTATCAAGTTTGATAGTGCTGAAGATCAAGCCGTTGCTCCGATTAGCAATTCTGATGAGGCTTCGATTGGTTCAGGAATTTATATCTCTGGCTATCCGATTGCCATTGATTCTAAAACAGAACGCGAATATGAGTTTACCGCAGGTCAGGTAACGAGTCGGCGCGATCGGGCTAAAGAGGGTTATGGCATTCGTTATGATGCGCTGACTCGCCGTGGTATGAGTGGTGGTCCTGTGTTTGATGTGAATGGTCGGGTTGTCGGTGTGCATGGTCAGGGCGATCGCGATGGGATCGTCAGAAACGAGTCCGCGTCTGGCGTAACGGCTGTCGAAATTAAGACTGGCTTCAATGCGGCTATTCCGATCAATACATTTACAACTTTAATGCCTCAAGTTGGGTTAAAGGAATCGGATATTGCTGTTGACAACACGCCTCCAGAAAATGTCGCGGCTGTACAACCTTCTCGTCAAGAGGTGAAGAGTTGGGAGCAAGATTTTGCGCTGTCAGTAGGTTTTGGCGTGTTGAGGCAGTTAGGTGTGCCGATTCCCTTTTTTGGCGGATTTGGCTTTTAGAATTGTGAGCTGTTTAAGCGATCGCTTCGGCAATGTTTGTTTAACATTTCTAGAATGCGATCGCTACCTATTCCTGCGCTCTCGAACGTAGTGTAATTTTCAGTTTCATTAAACTATCTTGAAGATGTAGGAGATATTTATGCGGCGGATGAGGTTTCTGGCTTTTGCCTTGCTTGCCTATATTGCGACTCAATCTGGTGCAGTTGAAGCACAAAGAACAAGGGAATTTGATGACTTGCCGAGTAACGATGCTGTCCCGCGTAATGTTTCTAAACCAATTCCTAATTCTTCAGATTCCAGTCCTAAATTTTCTCAAGGTTCATTTGATAGTTTGAGCGATCGCCTAGTGGAGGCTGTCAAAGCTAGGGATACCGATCAAGTTATTAAAATTTTTGATGCGATGGAACAACAGGGGGCGATCCCACAGCCACCAAAATTTGCAGCAGTCGATCCAGAGTTTGATGCGCTAAATAGGCGTTTGCATGAGTTAGTCAAGGCGCGGGACTGGGTAAGCGTTTTGCGGTATGTGGATGCGATGACTGTTTACAATAAGCCTTTTAATAAACAACGGGCGGATGCGCTCAAGGCTTATCGTCCTATGATCGAGAAAATCAGTTATTACTACATTGCGCCATTGCAGATTAATAACACTGCTAGTGGCGGCATTACGGTTATGGGAGAGACAAATCTTCCTGAAAATTTTCGATTGGAATTGGATATTATTAATGGTGTGAGGGATGATGTGAGGACTTTTGATGGTCGTCCGATTGCTCGTTTTGCGGATCTTGTGGAGCAGGAGCGATTTACAACGGTATCGAATCGCCGTTTTAGTTTTAAGGTAAGTAGGTTTGAGAGAAGTGCGGATGGGATTTGCGCGGTACATCTTGGTTCGCCGCCGAAGACAAATATGTCTTTCCCGCTACAGCCTCCAGAAATCATCCGCATTTTAGGCAGGAGTTTTGAATTTTTGGATGGTCCGCAGGTGTTGAAGGGTTCTAAGCACGTCATTTTGACTAGACAAGATTTTCGTTATTGAAGATGAGTAGACAGGTAAAAGCATCCGTCATTTGTTCAACTATATTGTTACAGCATATTTAAAATCGGTGTTCTAAAGTCATGAAAAAGCCAAATATAAAATACGATGAAGTTAGCGATACGCTCACAATTTCCTTTAAGCCAAATGTTTTGGCAACAGGGGTCGAGTTAACTGAGCATATTCTGTTACGGTTGCATAAAAGCGATCGCACTGCGATTAGTCTTACATTTTTTGACTATTCGATTATTGCTCAAACTACGGATGTGGGAATGCACCATTTTCCCTTGACGGGTTTGGCAAAGTTATCGGATGATTTGCGCGAAATGGTTATCGAAATTTTGCAGAGCGAACCCGTTTCGCAGTTCATTCATCTTTCGGCTTATACGCCATCAATCACGGAAATTATTCCAATTATTTCTCTGCAAGCTATTCCTGTTTTGTCGAATGTAGCGTAATTTAGATTTCATCAAACTATCTTGAAGGTGTAGGAGATATTTATGCGTAAGTTAAGGTTTCTCGCTTTTGCTGTGATTAGTTTTGTGGCTGCTCTATTGGGTGCTTTGCTGTCGCCAAGTACGTGGTTACACAAGTCGTTGGCGGTTGCTCTCTGCGGTGTTCTCAGTGCGAATCCTGCGCTATGTACTAATAATGCGAT
>DCSN01000166.1:48475-49488 GCA_002325645.1 Pseudanabaena sp. UBA1465 | reverse complement strand
CGTCAAGAAACTATATATCCTCCTAACCATTACCTTTGCTCTATTTAGTCTGCGATGGATATCTGCTACCTTTGGTTTATTTGCCAATATCACTAACTTTCTTCCCGATGGCAATCATCTAATTTATTGGTTGCCCTATTTTCAAATTGGCATCTGGTTAGCCAAAGATCGCGGATGGACGGAGCAACTTGTCTTGAAGTGGCGATCGCGCACATGGGGATATCTATTTGCGATCGCGGCAACCTTGGAATTAGGCGAATTTTATAGTACCGCTATCCTCAAAAATTCCGCAGAAGCCGTCGGACATTACACAAGACCCACAGTCATTCTCTTAACTTTAACCTTCTTACTATGGTCACTTTCTTGGCAAAAGCTTAGAGAATGGAACTTCGTAACAGTCTCTAAACAAACCTTCTCTAGTGCCAGTTTTACCACCTATCTCATTCACGTCTGGATACTCAGAGCGATCGCCCCTCTCGAAATAGTTGGCGGTGTTATATATGTCCCCCTTGCCGCCGCAATATCATGGCTGATCGGCATTACCCTATGGCGATTTGTTAAATCAAAACAATGGAGTGCGATCGTCTTCGGGGCTTAGCAATCAAGCAAACTTCTTTAAAACCAGACTGAGATCTTCCATTCGTACAGGTTTACTAATAAAATCATCCATTCCAATTAAAAGGCATTTCTCACGATCTTCCTGCATCGCATTTGCCGTCATTGCCACAATTTTAATCTTATTACTTGAGCCTGTATCTTTTTCAATCACACGAATCTGCCGAGTTGCCTCCAACCCGTCCATCTCTGGCATTTGGACATCCATCAAAATCAAATCATAGGATTTAGTTTTGAAAGCATCTAATACTTCAACCCCATTCATCGCACAATCAGCCTGATAACCAAGTTTAGCTAAAAGACGTAAAGCAATCATTTGATTAAAAGCATTATCTTCCGCCAAAAGAATTCGTAAAGAATTACTCTCTTTTGCCTCAAGAGGAGCAAGAGGAGCAAGA
>DCSN01000166.1:44669-48421 GCA_002325645.1 Pseudanabaena sp. UBA1465 | reverse complement strand
CAAGAGGAGCAAGAGGAGCAAGAGATATCTCGTCAGCAGTATTTTTGTGATTAGCATCCCGTTCCAATTCTCTCGACTCCATATTCGACTCCATATTCGACTCCATATTAGTCTCTAACTCACACAGTTTCTCAACAGCAATCTCAAACTGAAAAATTGTACCTTTTGTTAAGATACTGCTTGCCCGAATATATCCCCCCATAAACTTTGCCAACTGCTGACTAATCACCAGTCCCAATCCAGTCCCTGACTGCGAAGCTCGACCCGAAGCAGTTTGCACAAAAGCCTCAAACAATGTATTAATTTCTTCTGGCGCAATCCCACATCCAGTATCCTCTACTTCAAAATGGAGCATTAATTTAGAGTCCTCCAAATCTTGATCCACTAACGAAATCCGAAGAATCACATAACCTTTATTCGTGAACTTAATCGCATTTCCTAAAAGATTCAATAGGATTTGACGGATTTTGCGTTCATCGGCTCTGATATATTGAGGCACATCAGGATGAATTGCAAAAATTATCTGTAAGTTTTTATCTTTTGCTCTAACTTGAACTATATCTTGAAGATTGTTTAGAAAAATATGGAAATCAAACCTTGACTCTTCGAGAATAATTTTTTCTGCTTCAATTTTAGATATTTCTAAAACATCATCAATCAAATTAAGTAAATGTTCGCCACTATGACTGATAATTTTAACGTATTCGCCTAAATCCTCCGTAAGATCGTCTTCTCGGCTCATCAGTTGTGTACAGCCTAAAATGGCATTTAGAGGAGTTCTCAATTCATGGCTCATCCGCGCCAGAAAGCCACTTTTAGCTTGATTTGCCACCTCAGATCTTTCAGCCTCTTTTTTGAGAGCCTGTTGTGAAAATTCCAAAGCTACAAGCATGAGCGTACTTCTCAGTTCTAAAGCTGCTTCAATTTCCACTTCACTCCAAGGTAAAGACTTCGCTTTGACATTTTCTTTCCATAACTCAAAGGATCGCTGTGGCGATAGTTCAGACTCATCATCAAGTGCTAATTTACTAGGATCACCAGCCCAATTAATAGTTTGGATAACTTCGTTGCGAAACCAAATAATATGATAGGAAGTGTGATTGAGAGGAATAGAAATCGCTAACAATCCACTGGCGATATCCTTAATAGCGATCGCTTCAGGGTTTTCTTGACTCAAGCAATTAGTATAAAAAATATCTTGCGATTTACCCTCCAACCACGCAATCAATGGACTGATAAATGCTTGCGGAGGGCATTGCCCAATTTCAGAAATATGATTATCTAAACTGATCACAGCCCCTTGAGCATTAACCAACTGCAATAGCTCTTCGGTATCTTGGGGAAAAGTATGGTTAATTGATTGATTAGATCGATTGATTGAGAGGATGTTTGTTTTTAATTTCGCTTGAATACCCTTGATTTTTTCTTTAGCTTGTTTAAACTCTTGCTCATGTTTGTTAACGATTTCAACAGACATAATCTGTCCCAAAAATTCGCAAGTTTTTCTAGTTTCATAGTTAATATATCGAGGCGAAAAATGGTGACAGGCAATTAAGCCCCATAGCCTACCTTCATTCAACAAAGAGATACTTAAAGAAGCTGAAACCCCCATTTTCTGTAAATACTTAATGTGAATTGGCGAAACACTTCTCAGGGTACTGAAGCTTAAGTCGATAGTTTGCTGAGTAATGGGATTATGGAAGGGGATGATGGGGACAGGCTGATAGTTCACATCAACAATTTGACGTAGCCAATTTTTATAGTAAAGTTGACGCGCAATTTCAGGAATATCCGCAGCAGGAAAATGTAATCCTAGAAAGGACTCAATATGTTCATTTTTAGCTTCAGCGATGACAATGCCGCTATTATCTCGCTCGAATCGGTAAATCATAACGTGATCAAATTGCGTTACTTTGCGGACTTGCTGAGCCAATAAATGGGACATTTGCGTAAAGTCCTTAGCTTTTCTAATTGTCGCTGCCGCCGATTTTGCTAGATGATAAAAGCCGATATTAGAGTCAGTTTCTTGAACTAAAGGCTCTAGTTCCAAAATCAAGAACCCATCAGAACGATGAATTACTCCTTGAAAAGGATATTCCTTTTCCTGAATTTGTACAGTTAGGTTAAGTGGATTAAATATTTCTAGCTCTTGGTTAGCTTGTTCAGAAAGAATAGAGACAAGAATATTAACCTGAAACTGTGGAAATAAGGTGCTTAAAGGCTGATTGATCAACGAATGAGCAGGAATATCAAAAAAGTGATCCGTATTGTCACTGATTTGGACAATTTCTAACTTGGCTTCCTGATCGGTCTCTTTAATTGCCAGCAAAATACCGTGGGGCTGAATATGCCCTAATAGGTGGATCGGTTCGCGATCGCAACCTTGGTAGTCAAAGGACTTAAATCCTTCAGAGAGTATAGAATGTTTATCTTGCAATGTTCCCACTTTTTACCGCCCGTAATTTACACAAAGTCACGCGAGTTCTTTGTTTTGGTTATTTGTCTGGATTCTGAAAATCCTACTAAAATAGAATCCCCCAGCAAAACTTAGCTCAGCACAAATATTCTTTGCCTAATCTTTGCCTAATCTTTGCCTAAAGACTAAACAGTGCGCCATAACTACGATAACTCACTTCTTACGGTGTAGAGAGGAGTTTTAAGCGATCGCCACATAACGAAATAAACGACACAGCGAAAACAACAATTTTTTTGATTTCGCAAAAAAGATTAAAAAGCTATAGACAAAATGTCTGATATGGAGTTATGATTGCTAATCGTGACTAAAAACAGAAACTAAGAAAAACTGCATAGCGTAGTAATCCTTAAGTCTGAGTCATGTATTGGTTCTAAGTAACTAAAGATTCTCAAAGAATTTTTTAGCTTATAAAACAACCACCCAAGAGATTGTGTTTCTCAAGTCTAGCAATCAGGCTAGACATCTTCTGTAAGTCGTCTCGAAGCCCTTAATCAGTCTTCAAAACCAATACTTCTTACTAAGATCGAAACCGATCTCTTTTGAGCCTGTCAAAAATCTGCAAGAAAAACTTATTTAATTTGCAGCCACAAGCAAGCGGAGCTAATTTTAATGACTGTCGGAATTCTCGGCACAAAACTTGGGATGACCCAAGTATTCGATTCGGATGGCAACGCTGTTCCTGTAACCGTTGTCCACGCAGGACCCATCACTGTAACTCAGGTTAAGACCGATACCAAAGAAGGCTATAAAGCTATTCAGGTTGGTTATGGTAAGACCCGCGAGAAGCTACTCACTAAGCCAGAGTTAGGACATCTAAAAGCTTCAGGTGCAGAACCTGTAAAGCATCTATGTGAATATCGTCTGGATGATGTGAGTGCATACACCATCGGACAAACATTAGATGTAAGCCAATTCAAGGATGGCGACATCGTTGATGTGATTGGAACTAGCATTGGTAAAGGTTTTGCTGGTTATCAAAAACGCCACAACTTTGCACGCGGTCCGATGTCCCACGGTTCTAAGAATCACAGAGAGCCTGGTTCAACTGGTGCAGGTACGACTCCTGGACGTGTTTATCCTGGTAAGCGGATGGCTGGTCGTCTTGGCGGTAAACAAATCACCGTAAAGAAACTAACTATAGTCAAAGTCGATGCAGCGAACAACGTGTTGCTAATTAAAGGCGCAGTCCCTGGTAAACCTGGTGCATTGCTTAACGTCATTCCTACCGTAATTATCGGTAAGGCGAAATAAAGGCGAAATAAAGGCGCAAATAAAG
>DCSN01000166.1:16508-44590 GCA_002325645.1 Pseudanabaena sp. UBA1465 | reverse complement strand
GCAAATAAAGGCGCGAAATAAAGACTAAGTAGTTTGTTCGTGAGATCGAGAGAATATAAGTTATGCCTACAGTAATAGATTGGACAGGGAATGAGGTCGGCGAAATAAGCCTAGAACTGCGCGTTGCTAAAGAAGCAAGTGCCAAAGGCTTAGTTCACCGCGCCCTCGTCAGACAATTAGCTAATGCCCGTCAAGGCACAGCCAGCAGCAAGACTCGTGCTGAAGTCCGTGGTGGTGGTCGTAAGCCTTTTAGACAAAAAGGCACAGGTCGCGCCCGTCAAGGTTCAACCAGATCCCCGCTCACCCGTGGTGGTGGTGCAGTTTTTGGTCCTAAGCCCAGAGATTACGAAACCAAGATGAACCGTAAGGAGCGCCGCCTAGCTCTTCGTACTGCCTTCATCGGTCGCGCTGCTGATTTGATTATCGTTGAAGATTTTGCCGTAAATCTAATTCAGCCCAAAACCAAAGAATTGTGTCAAGCCCTTGAACGTTGGGGTGTGACCGTCGGTAAAAAGACTTTGATTATTACCGATCGCAAAGAAGAAAATATTGTTTTGTCTGCACGCAACATTCAAAATTTGCAACTAATCGCAGCCGATCAATTGAATATGTTCGACATTCTTAACTCTGAAAAGATTGTGGCAACTCGCTCGGCGATCGCCAAAATTCATGAAGTATATGGTGGCGATGCAAAGTTGGCAACCGAGATCGTAACCACGGTCGAAGATGCGGAATAACCGAATCTAAGTAGAAGAAAGAAACACCATGGCTAAGATCCCAACTGAATTCGATCCTCGTCGTCTGCCCGACATCATTCGTCGCCCTCTGCTCAACGAAAAGGCAACCCGACAATTAGAAAACAACAAATATACCTTTGATGTTTTCCACGATGCCACTAAGCCTGAAATCAAAGCTGCGATCGAGAGTCTTTTCTCCGTCACAGTTAAGAAAGTAAATACCCATAATCCACCTGCCCAAGCGCGTCGGATTGGTAAGTTTGCAGGTAAACGCGCTCAAGTCAAAAGAGCGATCGTCACCCTCGCAGAAGGCAGCAAAATCGATTTGTTCCCAGATGTGTAACCTAACTGAATAAAAAATAGCCAAAGGATATTTTTTATTCAGGAAAGCAAAACCAGAGAACTGTTCTTTAATAACATCAGACCAAAATCAGACAATTATGGGCGTTCGTGCATATAAACCATATACCGCCAGTACTAGACAAACCGTTGTCTCAGACTTTGCGGAAATCACCAAATCAGAACCCGAAAAGTCTTTAACCACCCATGTCCATCGCAAACGTGGGCGTAACAACCGTGGTGTAATCACTAGCCGTAGACGCGGCGGTGGTCATAAGCGCTTATATCGGATCATCGACTTTAAGCGTAACAAGCGCGATATCATCGCTGAAGTTATTGCGATCGAGTACGATCCCAACCGCACCTCTCGGATTGCCCTATTGCAATACGAAGATGGCGAAAAGAGATATATCCTTGCACCTAAGGGCATTGCTGTCGGAAACAAAATTCAAGCTGGTACAAGCGGCATTCCTTTTGAAATCGGCAACGCTATGCCCCTCTCGGCAATCCCCCTCGGTACGATCGTTCACAACGTTGAACTCGTTCCTGGTAAAGGTGGACAAATTGTGCGATCGGCTGGTGCTGGCGCTCAAATTGCGGCCAAAGAAGGTGATTTCGTTACCCTCAAGCTTCCTTCTAGTGAAGTTCGGTTGATTCGTAAAGATTGCTTCGCCACGATCGGGCAAGTTGGCAACCTCGATCACAGCAATACCAGCCTTGGTAAAGCAGGTCGCAGCCGTTGGCTCAACCGTCGTCCCAAAGTCCGTGGTATGGTCATGAACCCCGTCGATCACCCCCATGGTGGTGGAGAAGGTTGCGCCCCCATCGGTCGCAGTGGACCTGTTACGCCTTGGGGTAAACCAACCTTGGGTTACAAGACTCGCAAGAAGGGCAAACTCAGTGATGCCTTTATTGTTCGTCGTCGCCGCAAGTCCTCGAAGCGCGGTAAGGGCGGACGTAACGCTTAACCATATATTTCTCCGCTACGCGGGGAAATATATATCCAAAGTTTTTACAGAGAATAAAAATTATGACGCGATCGCTAAAAAAAGGTCCCTTTGTTGCCGATCACCTAATGACCAAAATTGAAAAGCTCAACGCCAAAGGCGAAAAGCAAGTTATCAAAACATGGTCACGCGCTTCCACAATCCTTCCGCAAATGATCGGGCATACCATTGCTTGTCACAACGGAAAACAGCACGTTCCTGTATATGTCACGGAGCAGATGGTAGGACACAAACTCGGTGAGTTTGCCCCTACCCGTACTTTCCGAGGTCATGCCAAGAGCGATAAAAAGGCTAAGAGATAGGTAGACAGGTAGTTAAAAATGATCCTCGCCCAAAACGAAATCCCTGCCGTAGCCAAATATATTCGGATGTCACCCCATAAGGTACGCCGAGTACTCGACCAAATCCGTGGTCGTAGCTACCGCGAAGCATTGATGATTCTTGAGTTCATGCCCTATCGCTCCTGCGAACCAATCACCAAAGTATTGCGTTCCGCAGTTGCCAACGCTGAACATAATGCAGGACTTGACCCTGCCTCATTGGTAATTGGTCAAGCCTTTGCCGATATGGGACCGAGCCTCAAGCGCTTCCGTCCCCGCGCCCAAGGTCGTGCTTACCAAATCCGTAAGCCAACGTGCCACATTACGATCACCGTCAAACCATCGGAGGAAGAATAGGTATGGGTCAGAAGATTCACCCAACAGGGTTACGCCTCGGCATCACCAAGTCCCATCTCTCCCGTTGGTATGCTGATGTCAATCGCTACGGTGTCTTGGCTGAGGAAGACAGCAAGATCCGTAAGTACATCGAAAAAACTTTAAGCAATGCTGGTATCGCCGAGATTTTGATCGATCGCAAAGCTGATCAAGTTGACCTCGAAATCCGCACAGCCCGTCCAGGCGTTGTGGTTGGTCGTGGTGGTGCTGGTATCGAGCAATTGCGCGTCGGACTAGTAAAGTACCTTGAACAAGATGGTTCTATCAAAAAAACAGGTACTAGCCAAGTTCGGATTAACGTCACCGAAGTAACCAGAGTTGACGCAGAAGCACCTCTGATCGCTGAATACATCGCTCAGCAAATCGAACGTCGTGTTTCCTTCCGTCGGGTTGTACGCCAAGCTATTCAAAGAGCGCAGCGTGCAGGTATTGAAGGAATCAAGGTGCAGATCAGTGGTCGTCTCAACGGTGCTGAAATTGCGAGAACCGAATGGGTTCGCGAAGGTCGTGTTCCTCTGCATACATTGCGTGCGGACATTGACTACAGCTATAAGACCTCCAGAACTATTTATGGTGTTATCGGCATCAAGGTTTGGATCTTTAAAGGCGAAATCATTGAAGGCGAAGAAGCTCCTGCTCCAGCCGCCCAACCCCGTCGTCGCCAGCAACGTCGTCCCCAATTTGAGGATCGTTCTAGCGCTGAAGGATAAACTTCTGTCAACCTTGAGTTTTGAACCATGTTAAGTCCTAAACGTACAAAATTTCGTAAGCAGCAACGCGGTCGGATGGCGGGTCCTGCCACCAGAGGAGCCGAAATCAATTTTGGTGATTATGCCATGCAGGCTCTAGAGCCTTCTTGGATTACCGCTCGTCAGATCGAAGCTGCCCGTCGTGCCATGAACCGTTACATCCGTCGCGGTGGCAAGATTTGGATTCGTATTTTCCCAGATAAGCCCGTAACTATGCGCCCTGCGGAAACCCGTATGGGTTCTGGTAAAGGCGCTCCAGAGTTTTGGGTATCAGTGGTTAAACCTGGTCGCATCATGTTTGAAGTGGCTGGTGTTACCGAAGAAACCGCAAGAGAGGCGATTCGTCTTGCCGCAGCGAAGATGCCCATCAAAACCAGATTTGTTATCCGCGATAAGGAGTAAAAATATGGCACTCCCAAAAGTCCAAGAAACTAGAGAGCTATCTGATGATGAGTTGCAAGCTCAAATCTTGACCGTCAAGAAAGAGCTATTTGAGCTGCGTTTTAAGCAGGCAACTAGACAGCCCGTCCAACCTCATCAGTTTAAACATGCTAAGCATCGTTTATCTCAACTGATGACTGTCGAACGCGAACGCCAGTCCAGAGCTTAAGAGTTATATATCCAAAAGTAAAAGACATAGGAGTTTTAGCAATGGCAGTAAAAGAGAAAGTTGGCGTTGTCGTCAGCGATAAAATGCAGAAAACGGTGGTTGTCGCGGTGGAAAACCGTACCTCTCACCCTAAATATGGAAAGATCGTGGTCAAAACGACTAAGTTTAAAGCCCACGATGAAGAAGATAAAACCCGTGAAGGCGATCGCGTCAAAATTCGGGAAACCCGTCCCCTCAGCCGTACAAAGCGATGGGAAGTTGTCGAGATTCTCTCATCTAGCTCGGAAGCATAAGCCATGATTCAACAAGAGTCTTATCTAAACGTGGCGGATAATAGCGGCGCTAAAAAGCTGCTATGTATTCGCGTCCTAGCTGGCGGTAACAGGGCCTTTGGCGGAGTTGGTGATGTGATTATCGCCACTGTCAAAGACGCTGCACCGAATATGCCAGTCAAAAAATCTGATGTTGTCCGTGCCGTAATTGTTCGTACTAAAGCATCGATCAACCGTGAAAGCGGTATGAGAATTCGTTTTGACGACAATGCTGCTGTGATTATTAACCAAGACGGCAACCCCAAAGGAACCCGCGTGTTTGGTCCAGTTGCGCGGGAATTACGGGATAAAAATTTCACTAAAATTATCTCCCTAGCGCCAGAGGTACTGTAATGCCCTTCAAACCCAAGCCCGAATATCGTGGAAACCGTAGATCTTTTAAGCTTCATGTTAAAAAAGATGATCTGGTTCAAGTAATTTCAGGAAGCTCTAAAGGAACAGTTGGTAAGGTTCTTCAAGTGTTCCCGAAGGACAGCACCATCATTGTTGAGGGTGTGAATGTCAAGACAAAACATGTCAAGCCTCAGGCTGATGGTGAGTCTGGACAAATCGTTACCCGCGAGTTCCCCATTCATAGTTCCAAGGTTCTGTTGTACTCCGAGAAGGAAAAGACCGCTAGTCGTTCTGCTATTACCTTCACCGAAGACGGTACAAAAGTGAGAATGTTGAAAAAAACTGGCGAAATTGTCGATTCTGCAAAGACTGACAAAAAATAATTTTAGAAACCTGACCAAGCCCAGGAAAATTCATCGAGGAAGATAAAATGCTAACACCGTTCGCCGAAGTCTACGCCAAACAAGCTGTTCCTAAGTTAATGGAACAATTCAAGTACACCAACATCCATCAAGTTCCTAAATTTGAGAAGGTGGTAATCAATCGAGGTCTGGGTGAAGCTGCCCAAAATGCTAAGTCTCTAGAAGCATCCTTGACCGAAATCGCCACGATCGCTGGTCAAAAGCCCGTTGTCACTAGAGCGAAAAAAGCGATCGCAGGTTTTAAACTGCGCCAAGGAATGCCTGTGGGTATGATGGTCACACTCCGCCGTGACAAGATGGACAACTTTTTGGATCGTTTAATCAACTTCTCTTTGCCTCGCATCCGTGACTTTCGCGGTGTTAGCCCCAAGAGCTTTGATGGACGTGGTAACTATACCCTTGGCGTGCGCGAGCAACTTATCTTCCCCGAAATCAGCTACGACAGTATTGAGCAAATTCGGGGGCTTGATATTTCCATCATCACCACTGCCAACACAGATGAAGAAGGACGTGCGCTCCTGAAAGCAGTCGGTATGCCCTTTAGAGAATCATAAGTAGATCGAATTAGGAGATAAGGATGGCTACCAACGACACCATCTCGGATATGCTTACCCGCATCCGCAATGCCACACTCGCAAAGCATCAGACTACTGCAATTCCTGCAACAAAGATGACCGTGAGCATTGCCCGAGTACTGAAACAAGAAGGTTTCATTGCAGATTTTGAAGAAACTGGCGAAAATATCGATAGACGCTTAGTGGTTTCCCTCAAATATGAAGGCAAAAACCGTCAATCAATCATCAAGCGCCTCAAGCGCGTCAGTAAACCAGGTTTACGGGTTTACTCAAACTCTAAGGAACTACCCCGTGTATTAGGTGGAATTGGCGTTGCCATTATTTCCACCTCCAAAGGCATCTTGACCGATCGCGAAGCTCGCAAACAAGGGGTCGGCGGTGAAGTTCTTTGCTATATCTGGTAACTCAGAACTGTTAATTCAGGAATACATACAAGCAAAGGAAAACAGATATGTCTCGTATTGGAAAACGTCCCATTCCTCTGCCCCCTAAAGTTGCGGTCTCTATCGCAGGGCAAGAGGTGACAGTCAAAGGACCTAAAGGTGAATTGAAGCGTTTATTGCCTAACACAGTAGAAGTTCTTCAAGAAGAAAACAACCTGATTGTCAATCGTGTTAACGAATCTCGCCCAGCGCGTCAACAACACGGTTTATTCCGTACCCTTGTTGCCAACATGGTCGAAGGTGTGTCCACTGGCTTTCAGCGCAAGTTAGAAATTCAGGGCGTTGGCTATCGTGCCAACCTTAATGGCAACAATATTGTTCTGACCGTTGGCTATAGCCATACTGTCGATATTGTTCCTCCTACAGGAGTTTCTCTGGCGGTGGAAGATGCCACTGGTAAGAAGGTTCCTCAAGGTACATTTATTATTGTTGAAGGTATCGACAAGGAAATCGTCGGTAACTTAGCTGCCAAAATTCGGGCTGTACGTCCACCTGAAGTCTATAAAGGTAAGGGCATTCGCTACTTCGGTGAGTTTGTCAGACGCAAAGCTGGTAAGACTGGTAAGAAGTAAGGCTAAGAACTTTTTAGCTTCTTTATTTAATCTTTTTGATTTTCGTAATCTTCACATATAAAAACCATGAGTGCTAATAGTCGTAGACAAGCAACCATAAGCCGTCACAAGCGAATTCGTAAAGGATTATCAGGTACATCTGATCGTCCTCGGCTAGCGATTTATCGCTCAAACAATCACATCGTGGCGCAAGTGATTGATGATGTAGCGCAGCATACTCTTGTTGCTGCATCTACCCTCGAATCAGATATTAAGGGTAGTCTTAGTACTACTGCCAACTCAGATGCTTCGGCTAAAGTTGGTACTTTGATTGCTGAAAGAGCGATCGCCAAGGGAATTACCAAAGTCGTATTTGATCGTGGTGGCAACCTCTATCACGGTAGAGTCCAAGCTCTCGCTGAAGCTGCCCGCGAAGCAGGTCTCGATTTTTAAGCAATGAATCATCCAGTGAATCAATAGATATAACAACTATGGCTAAGAATAGAGAATCCAAACCAGGCGGCGGTCGCGACGGCGGCGGTGACAATGGTGATAACCGCGATGAAAAACGCAAGGGTAAGCGCGATAGTAAAAAAACTGATCGCGCTCGTACTGAAAAAGAATCCGAGTGGCAAGAACGCGTTGTCCAAATCCGCCGTGTGACTAAGGTCGTTAAAGGTGGTAAAAAACTCAGCTTTCGGGCGATCGTCGTCGTCGGTAATGAGAAAGGACAGGTTGGCGTTGGCGTTGGCAAAGCTGCCGATGTGATCAATGCCGTCAAAAAGGGCGTTGCCGATGCTAGAAAGCACGCGATCGACGTACCTCTGACCAAGAGCAATTCCATCCCCCATCCTACCAATGGTATCGGCGGTGGTGCAAAGGTAATCATCCGTCCTGCATCCCCTGGTACTGGGGTAATCGCTGGTGGAGCCGTAAGAACTGTACTAGAACTGGCTGGTGTCAAGAATATTTTGGCAAAGCAACTTGGTTCTAGCAGCCCTCTTAACAATGCTCGTGCGGCTATTAATGCACTTTCCACATTGCGTACTTTTGGTGAAGTTGCCAGATCACGCGGTATTACGCTGGAACAGCTATTTAATTAATACAATAGCGGCGAGTAGCGTCGCTATTGTCAAAAGGAGAAAGGAAAACTATGAGAATTGACGATCTTCAGCCTCAAGAAGGCTCACAGCATCGCAAGCGTCGCATCGGGCGCGGTATTGCCGCAGGGCAAGGTGCTAGTGGTGGTTTCGGTATGCGTGGTCAAAAATCTCGTTCAGGTCGTCCCACCAGACCTGGTTTTGAAGGTGGTCAAATTCCCCTTTATAGACGAGTACCCAAACTTAAGCATTTTACAATTGTCAATCCTAAGCATTTCACAATTGTTAATCTTGATCAATTAAGTGGATTACCTAAAGATACTGTAGTAACTCTTGAATCCCTAATGGATGCAGGTATTATTACTCAGAATGATGGTGTACTGCGAGTATTGGGTAGAGGTGATGTAAGTGTGGCGCTAACTGTTCGCGCTCACTCAATTACTGAATCTGCCAAGGCTAAAATTGAAGCTGCTGGCGGCACTGTAGAAGTTGCTTAATCATAAAGAGAATATGTGGCGAGGTGCTAAACACTTCGCCACATATTCTCTTTTGTCGTTTTATCGTTTGTTCGTCATCGAACTACAATATATTTCATAGCTAGGGTAGGTAGTGCATTGCACCGCCTACCCTAGCCTATAGACCATTCTTGAGGTAAGTTTAGTTATGGTTGTTAGTAAAGGAAAAAATCCGACAGCCCAAGAAACTTTTTTGCAAATGGCTCAAGCCGCAGGATTGCGGGGACGTTTGCTAGTTACTGTGGGCGTTTTGATATTAGTTAGACTGGGAATTTATTTACCCTTACCAGGGGTCGATCGCTTAAGATTTACAGAAATTGTTAGAAATAACGCTGTAGTTAATTTCTTGGATATCTTCTCAGGCGGAGGTTTATCGCTACTTGGTATTTTTGCCCTTGGCATTTTGCCCTTCATTAATGCTTCAATCATCATGCAATTGATGACTTCAGCGCTACCAACCTTAGAAAATCTGCAAAAAAATGAGGGTGAAGCAGGGAGAAGAAAAATCTCGCAATACACTCGCTATGTTGCCTTTGGATGGGCGATGATTCAGAGCTGGGGATTAGGAGTTTGGGTACAGAACTCAGGCGTGCTGTCGGAGGTAAGTTCCAACTGGTTAACCCTTGGCGATGGTAGGGTAATTTTTTCCAGCTTTATTTTTCAAACAACAGTTGCGCTTGCCGCAGGTTCGATGTTTGTCATGTGGGCTGGCGAGTTGATTACCGAAAAGGGCGTTGGTAATGGCGCTTCTTTACTGATTTTTATTAGTATTGTGGCAAACTTACCAAAATCTTTGGGTGATACGATCGCGCTTGCCCAAAAGGATAGCTCACGGGTTGGCGGAGTTATTTTATTACTATTAGTCTTCTTGGTGATGATCGTCGGCATTGTCTTTGTGCAGGAAGGTACAAGACGAATTCCGATTATTTATGCTCGTCGTCAAGTGGGACGCAAGCTCTATCGTGAGCAGTCTTCCTATTTGCCTTTGCGCCTAAACCAAGGTGGGGTAATGCCGATCATTTTCGCTTCATCGGTAATGATTTTGCCAGCATATCTCAGTCAAAGTATTAATAATGAAGTATTTGTGGCGATCGCTACTTGGATTTCACCTAGTGGTGCGGGGCATATCCCTGTGTATATGTTGCTGATTTTAGGATTTAGCTTCTTTTATTCCACGTTGGTTTTAAATCCTGTCGAGCTATCGCAAAACCTGAAAAAGAATGGTAGTAGTATTCCGACGGTGCGCCCTGGGACTGCGACTTCAGACTATATCAGTGGTATTTTAAATCGCCTCACTCTTCTGGGATCGGTCTTCCTATGCGGAATTGCGATTATTCCTAGTGCTTTAGAGAAAGCAACGGGAGTATCGACTTTTAGCGGCATTGGTGCAACTTCCCTATTGATTTTGGTTGGTGTAGCGATCGAAACCTCGAAGCAAATTCAAACATATGTAATTTCTCAACGTTATGAAGGTATGGTTAAACAGTAATGCCTAGAGTGATTTTGATGGGTCCCCCTGGGGCTGGTAAGGGTACACAAGGCGAGATTTTGGCTACTGAATGGCAAGTACCTAGAATTGCACCTGGTGATATTTTTAGATCTGAAATTAAGCAGGGTACGGAATTGGGACTAAAGGTTAAGTCCTATAGCGATTCTGGCAGATTAGTTCCTGATTCTGTGGTGATTGAGGTGATCGAGTCTCGCTTAAGACAGCCTGACACTCAATCGGGTTGGCTCCTTGATGGGTTTCCTCGCACGGTTGCCCAAGCTGAAGCCCTCGATGTTTTGCTAAAAGAGCTAAACCAACCCTATGACTCAGTGATCAATCTTGATGTGCCAGATCAGTTCTTAATCGATCGCCTCAAAGCTAGAGCGATCGATCAAGGGCGTGCTGACGACACCGAAGAAGTGATTAAAAATCGATTAGAGGAATACAACGCCAAAACAAGACCTCTGCTAGAATTTTATGGAAATAAAGTTAAGCAAATTGATGGCACACCATCTATGCCTGAAGTAACTGAAGCGATCAAACAATTTCTTGCATAGGTACGCAGATAATTTTATGAAGATAAACTTCATAAAATTATCTGTATATATAAAATTTATACTATATTTTGGAGAATTTGTTTGTCAAAAGAAGATTCTATTGAAATGGAAGGGACAGTAACTGAGTCTCTTCCCAATGCTATGTTTCGAGTTGCTCTCGATAATGGCTTTAATGTTCTTGCTCATATTTCGGGCAAGATTCGTCGGAACTATATCAAAATTTTGCCAGGCGATCGCGTTAAGGTGGAGCTAACACCCTATGACCTCACAAAAGGACGCATTACTTACCGACTTAAAAACCAAGGCGGCGGCAAAAAATAATCTCAAAAAAATAAAAGCCCCCTATGGGACTTTTATTTTTTACTTGCGCGATCGCCGATAGAGTCGATAGCCGATAAATGAGGCGATCGCCATCAAAACAATAACGACAACAACCTTGCTAATTACATCGATATATTTTTCAACTACCCCATAGTTTTTTCCTAAAAAATAACCTGCATAGGTCAATAAGGATACCCAGCCTAATGTGCCGATCGTGGAATAGACAAAAAACGGCACAACTGACATTTTGCTAATTCCTGCGGGAATAGAAATTAATGTCCTAATCCCTGGAACCAGACGACCAAAAAGAACCGCTTTTGCGCCATATTTTTGAAACCAAAGGACTGACTTTTCGATATCTTCACTAGAAATGCCAATCCATTTACCATAACTTTCTGCTAATGCTTGCAAACGTTGCTGTCCCAGTAGCAAGCCAGCATAATACCAAGGGATTGCCCCCACAATTGTCCCAATTACACCGACGGCGATCGCAGGAATTACTTGAATTTGGGAATTGGGCAGAGTTGCTGTATATCCCGCGAGTGGCATAATCAGCTCTGAGGGAATTGGCGGAAATAGATTTTCCAAAAACATTAGTAGTCCGATCCCTAGATAGCCTAGGGAATTCATCGTATTAGTAATCCATTCCGTCATTGCATTCACTCAATTTGTTAGTTCTAGTCAAAAATCAAAAATCTTCTATTTACCTAGCAAGCTCTTTAAGGTAACTCTGAACCAATCGTAAAGGCTTGTGCCACCGACCGCGAGTGTGTAGAGAATCGAGAAGGTTAAGGTTCCACCGCATAGGCACAGCACCATTCCACCTAAACTAATTGCACCATCATCATCTAATAGCCCAAACCCTGTTACAAAAATACCGATCGCAGGTAGAGTGTTTGTGCCGGGGATGGGGATCATCATGGAAATTGACATAAGTGCGATCGCTACGCCAATTATGATTTGTCCTAAGCGACTGGTACAAACGGGGGTGAGTCGTGGCTTAGAAAGGCGCTCAATTTTTTGCATCCAAGGAATACCTAGTTTCACAATTCCCTGCGCTCGCTGTACAGAAATTGGGCGGTGCATAATACGGGAGGGCAACCAAGGTGTTTTTGCGCCGATAATCAACTGCGATGCAAGCAACAGCATCACAACACCAAAGGGAACAGAATAACCTGCGGCGGGGATCGGTAATGCTGATGGCAATGCTAACAAAACAAATAAAAATCCAAAGGTGCGTTCACCCGCTAACTCCAATACAGCCGAGAGCGTCACATGTTCATCGGGAGGTTCTTCAATGAAAAAGTTATGCAAGTCTTGAGAAAGTTGAGCCATAATCTCGTAAATGTTAATAGTGTTTTAATCGTAGTCAAAATCGTAGCGAATACTGCGATCATTAGCATCAATAACCGATATGTTAATAGAGTATGTCGCTTTATATTCAAAGTAATTCTGGCTGATCGTCCATGAAAAATTCTTTTGTTTATCGCACTGTACAGGTTGTCTCGTTAGTTGTTGTTTATGCAATGGCTTCGGTATGGGCATCAACTAATCATGTGGATAATATTTCTAATCTACTAACAAATGTCGATTCGCTGTTGGTAATTTTGGCGATCGCGGTTGTACTTCCTTATTTATGTTTTAAGGCTCTGAGCAAAATCTACACGCCGCCAGTATCAAGATCTCGCAATGAAGATCCTCTAGGTAAAGAAATGGGGTTGAATCAAGATGAGATTGCGGCATTCTCTACTGATGAAGATTTAGAGAAGATGCAGTATCGAGGGACTTTGTATAAGCCTGATGATGTAGTAATTAGACAGACTAATATGAGAAACGAAAATTCTGTCATTAAATATCGGGGCGCAATCATTGATGCGGATATTGGTAATAGTGACCGAAATTTAAATAATTCTGTGAGTGAGCCAGCAGATTCCTTATCACCAGATGGGCAAAGCCAAAAATCTGCTAAACCTAAGGAAAGAATGAAATATCGCGGTTCATATGTAGATTAAAAAAAGAGAAGCATTGCGTAGCAATGCTTCTCTTTTTTATCCCTGAAGTCGATAAAAGTGGAGGGAAGTTTGTCCATATTGGCGGCGATCGCTGCATACCAAATCGCCAATCACATCGGGCAGAGGTCGTAAGCGATCGCATTCGGCAATGATCAGCGCATCCTCAGCAAGCAAGGTTGGTAAAGATTGCAGCACGGGCTGATATAAGTCGCTTTGGTAGGGGGGATCAAAATAAACTAGGTCGAAATATTTTGGCTTTAATTTTGGCAAAACCTTAAGGGCATCACCCTTAATTACTTGAAAAGTTTGATCGGATTTAGCAATTTTTTGCCAATTTTGATTCACAATCCGACAGGCGATCGCCGATATCTCGATACCTATGACTTGCTTTGCACCGCGAGCCAAAGCCTCCGCCCCCATCGCGCCAGAGCCAGCACAAATATCTAACCAGTTTGCCCCATTAACACGACTTTGTAAAATATTAAAAACCGCCGCCCTCACCTTGCTTGGTGTGGGGCGTGTTGATAATCCCATTGGTGTTTTAATGACGCGATCGCCTTTGATGCGAATAGACACTTAAATTACAGCCTATTTAGATTTTGTGTGTTTCAGATAAACTTGCAAATAGATTTTCAAAAAGCTTGCTTCGCAAGCTTTTTAAAAATCTATTTGGTTTTTGAGAAAGCGCAAAGCGCTGTAATTAAATTAAATGGCTAGAAAAGGATAATCCTTCAATTTGATCGATGGGAATCATCCAAATTTTATTTTGATAGGGTCGCCATACCGCACTCATGACATAGTGATTACGGATCGAGATGATATGTACATGGGGAATACCAGAAAACTTTGAGCAAGAGCGTAAAAAATCTAAGGTTCTAATCAATCGACTATGTAAGAACGTCGCCATTTCATCACTACAATTTTGGCGCAGCATCGGCACAACCTGTGGCTCACTATCACCCCTTAGTTCATAAATAATATGGGTTTTACCTTTAAATTCGATTTTGCGCGATCGCAATTCCCATCCACACAACACTCCAAACCCAATAACTGCCATGCCCAAATCAATATGAAAATCACGCATCTGAAATTTTGTGTTACTACTCATATCAGTATGAGTATTGTAACCAGTCCAAACATGAAACTTCTCTAAATTGTCGTCATTAATATCGACAGCAGAACGGTAAGGAGACGTAACAATTCGGCTAGCCTGTGTGATATCTGAAGGTGGCTCTGATGTCATACTTGTCTCGTGAGTGACAACATATCTATAAGGACTAGGTATTCAAACTTCCTCTACAACATTCTCCATGCCACAGCGTTTTACAGATATGTTTACGATACGCTGTAGAAGTGTTGCAAGCCTAATTAGGATTGCTATAAGCAGCTTAACATTTTTTTAATTGAGTTCCTCTTAAATTACTGCGATCTGGAGAGTAGGAATCGCCGCCCATCTTAATCCTTCGCAAATTCAGATTAAACCTGTATAGACACATATGCCTCCTAAAAGTTCGCTTAGCTATCAACAGCTACAACCATTTGCTTTGCAGCGTGATTTGCTGCAATATCAGCGTACTTTATTTACTAATATAGGAATTTTAGTTGGATTAGTGATAATTGGTACATTAGGCTATCACTTAATCGAAAAATGGAGTTGGTTTGATGCTTTTTACATGACAATCATTACCCTTGCCACCATTGGTTATGGCGAAACTAATCCTTTACATTTAGAAGGACGCATATTTACAGTTACGCTGATCATTATGGGGGTTGTCAGTATTAGCTATATTGCGGCTCAGTTTACGGCGGCGATCGCTAATGGTCATATCTATAATATTTTTCAGGCAAGGCAGCAGAGAAAAACCATGGAGTCATTGAACAATCATTATATAGTTTGTGGATTTGGGAGAACGGGGCGACAGGTGACGGCAGAATTTGCGGCGGAGGGAAGCATTTGCTTTGTGGTGATTGATAGCGATCGCGAGGCGATTGATCAGGCAGAACAGGCGGGTTATCCATCGTTACAAGGGGACGCGGCTCTTGACAATACGTTATTGCAGGCGGGAATTGAACGGGCGGTTTGTATTGTGGCAGCTTTACCATCGGATGCTGAAAATCTCTATACAGTTTTATCGGCAAAAACCTTAAATCCTCATATCCGAGCGATCGCTAGAGCCAGCACCGAAGAGTCAATGCAAAAGTTACGCCGTGGTGGGGCCGATGAAGTAATTTCGCCATATATTACGGGGGGTAAACGGATGGCGGCTGTAGCTTTGCGCCCACAGGTGATGGATTTTGTCGATGGCATTATTGCGGGGCGAAATCGCTCATTTTATATTGAGGAATATCGCATTGATGAGCCGAATTATGTGGGGATGTCCCTGAAGAAAGCCAGCTTGCGATCGCAAACAGGAGCCTTAGTATTAGCTATTCGTCGCGCCGATGGGGATGTGATTGCGGGGCCCGATGGTGATACCGAAATTTTGCAAGGTGATGTCTTGATTTCCATGGGAACTCCTGAACAATTGCGAGCGCTCAACCAAATCCTCAGTCCTCTCCATAAGCAACAAAGCGTTCCCGTTGTCAGATTGCCCCGCAATCAGCAATAAAAGATAGGCGGCGCTTTGCGCCGCCTATCTTTACCTTTTTGGAATAAGGCATGAAATTTATTTCTCCAGCACAAATCATTCAAAGGGCGATCGCGAATGCTATTAATTCAAATTTTCAAATATCGCTAGAGCCTAGGGAAATATCGATCAATATCTGCTATCCCAAATACGCCGCCCATTACACATCGACAATTGCTTTAGCCATATCTAAACGTTTGGGTGTCGAGGCTTTGCAGATTGCTGAAGCGATCGCGCAATCTTGTTCACAAAATTTAGAAATATCTTCGCAATGGCAAATTCAGCCCTTGGGCAAAGGTTGGTTAAATATTTGTTTAAGGCAGCAATATCTATACGAAAACTTATGGGATCTAGAGCGTTGGCAGCCCGATGGAATGGATTATTGTCAGGGATTTTGGCAAAAAACTCAGGCGATCGATCCCATGCTGCTCAAAGCCCAACAATCAATTGTTGGGCATATTGTTGAAGGCAAAGCCCAACAATATGCCTATGCTCGTTGCTGCGCCTTAATCAGATTGGCTGAGCGAGAAAGTCTACTCCCCGATCAATATCTATCTAAAATCATTAGTGGTTCTCTCGTCACAACTTTAGGATCGATGGAACCTCTGGAAGTTAGCTTATTTTTACAAAATTTAGCGATCGCCGAGTTTCTCAACCGAGCAAACCAAAATTCTCCTACACAAAACTCGAAGACGGACGGCAACGCTTCGCGTTGTCACTCGTCTTCGGGGGAAAGTATTTTAGCGCGATCGCAGGCAACCGCTTTTTTAAACTTTTACGATCGCTGCCGAATTTTTGGAGTCAGCCAACCCCTAGCCCTCAGACGATTGTTACTGATCAAAATCACGCAAAAGCTCATGCTCGCGATCGCTCCCTCTGAAATTTCCTATACCATGTATTTATAAACCGCAAGCAGTGAGTGGAGCAAAGCACCACTCACTGCTTGCCTATTGGAATTTTAGGACTACCCTATTTGTGTTTTGGCATTAATTTTTGGTAGTCTTGTATACATTAATTTGACATGTATGGACTAAATCTATGGCTCTCTATCGCTTAATTTATGTTAGTCAGGCGATCGCAGGATTAGAATATCCTGACTTAGTTGACATTTTAGGGAAGTCAGAACGCAACAATCAAAAGGTAGGGATCACAGGAATGTTGAGTTTTGGGGATTCGATGTTTTTACAAGTACTAGAGGGTAGTCGGCGTATGGTCAGCCAAACCTATAATCGTATTTTGCTAGATAAGCGTCATGTCAATGCTGAACTGATTAATTTTTCAGAAATTGAGCATCGTGATTTTGGGGTATGGTCAATGAAAGTAGTGCAGCTTGGGGTTCAACAAGAAGTTCGCGATATTATTTTAAAATATTCGAGTTCTGCTACATTCTCGCCAGTTTCGATGACTGGTCAGCAAAGTCTTAATTTTTTACGCGAATTAACAGAGTTATACCAAAGAGGTGTAGTTGGTTGATTTTTTGGAACTCCAAAAATTTGCTATAAAAAAGCGGCGCATCGCGCCGCTTTTTTGGGGATCTAGATACCCGCACCTTCAGAAAAACCTTCAGATTCTTCAGGATTCTCAAAACGATCAACATGATCGGCGGGTGTAAGATGGCGAGGGCGCACATTCTTAAGCAGTTGCGAATCAATCAAATAATTGTTCAGTGGATGCAAACTATGAGCTTCAGCATTTCTTTCCAACTGCTCCACACGACCAATCAGCGATCGAATTACGTCACCTTCAGGATCGGGAACCTGAAAATGATCGAGGGCTGAAACTTTTGCGCCATGACGATGCACAACCCGACCAGGTATACCAACTACGGTGCAATCGGGAGGGACAGATTTTAACACCACTGAGCCAGCCCCAATCCGCGAATTGCTGCCAATCTCAATATTGCCAAGAACTTTAGCGCCTGCCCCAATCACGACATTATTACCAAGGGTGGGGTGACGCTTGCCAGATTCTTTGCCAGTACCACCAAGGGTGACACCTTGATAAATCAAAACATATTCACCAACGATCGCTGTTTCACCAATGACGACCCCCATACCATGATCAATGAATGCGCCCTTACCAATTCTTGCGCCAGGGTGAATTTCAATGCCTGTAAATAATCTCGCTATTTGCGAGATCATGCGGGGAATCACGGGAATCCTGAGAGTATTTAACCAATGGGCAAAGCGATACAACCAAATGGCGTGTAACCCCGGATAACATAGCAACACTTCTAGCCAGTTACGCGCCGCAGGGTCACGGTCAAAAATGATTGTAAAGTCGGCTTGCAGCGTTTTGATGATGTTTTTCAACGGTTTTAAAACCTTTTTTCTTAAAATGCAACTGCTACTTGAGATCCTAGCGGATATTTTGTATCAAATGAAACTACCCTTTAGAAGGGTATTTAAAAATTAGATAATTGTCAAAGTATAAGTAAGTACATCGGCATAATTAAAAACCAGATCTAAAACCTGCGGCGCACGCTGCGCGTGCGCCGCAGGTTTTAGGGTTTTATATTTAATCAAGCCTACATACTTACAACCTATTAAGATTTTGTGAAACCGAAGAGATCACGACAGTGCAAAGCGCTATGTTTAGGGGAACATTATAAAACTCTGGATATCTTGCCAAGCGCTCTCTAAGTCTTTGCCTAAGGCATGATCGTCATCTAATAATTTTAAAATGATCTGCGATCGCTGGTTGGCAAATTCTTGACTCAAGGCGGCTGGGACAACTTGATCATGGATGCCGTGAAAGATCAGGATCGGAAGCGATCGCGTTAAATTATCTTCAGAATATTGCTGAGCATCGACAAAAAATTGAAATTGTAAATTTAGATTACGTTTTAGCCCGTAATGATAAAACTCACGAAGCCCTGACTCTTGCCATTTACTAATATTTTCTGCCCCCAAGTTTTGAGCAATGCGTTGGCTAAATCCAAAGGCTGGCGCAAATAAAATGAGTTGCTGCACGAAGGGATTGCGGGCGGCAAGTTGCACCGCCAAAAATCCGCCAAGGCTAGAACCGATCACGAGGCTGGGTTCTTGGTTATGCAGATAGGTGCGATCGAGGTAGGCTAACTGCTCTGAAAGGGTTACGGTGGTGAAGTCGTTGAGGTTGAGATCGGGAACATCCAAAGTTAGTCCTAATTCTGCAAATTTGCGCTGCATATATTGCGCCTTATAGGATTGAGGACTAGATGCAAAGCCATGAAGGTAGAGGTAGTTCATCGGTTAACATCCGTAATTGCACCTAGGCGATCGCCAAAAGGAAAGAATCTAATCGTGGCTTTACCAATCAAATTTTCCTTAGGCAGAAATCCCCAAATGTGAGAATCATTGCTGTGATTGCGATTGTCGCCCATCATCCAGTAGTAACCATTGGGAACAATCACTTCCCGCATCGCATAATTCGGAGCTTCGGCAATATAGGACTCATCAAGAGGTCGATCATTGCGATAGACTTTGCCATTTTTGACGGCAATGCGATCGCCTTCAAGTCCGATCAATCGCTTAATGTAAGCCTTGCTCGTATCACTGGTGGCAGGCGTGGCAGGCGGATAAAAAATCAAAATATCGCCGTATTGAGGTGCTTGCCAACGTTGCGAAATTTTGTCTACTAAAATGCGATCGCCCACTTGCAAAGTCGGCTCCATTGAGCCAGAGGGAATAAAGCGTGGTTCAACGATAAAGGTACGCAGGAAAATAGCAATCGCAAGGGCCACAGCAAAAATGCGAATCGTTTCACCATGTTGTTGCCACCAAGGTTTGGTGGTCACTTGCGAATCGAGCTTATTTTCTATAGACATGAATCAATATTTATATATATTTTGATCTGATTAAAATTATGGGCGCTTCGCGCCCATAATTTTAATATTTAGGAACGTTTAAGTTGCCAGCGCGACTATCAAAGGGCCAATAGCGAAACATGGCGCGTCCTACTAGATTTTCTTCGGGCATAAATCCCCATGCGTGGGAATCGAGGCTGTTATTACGATTATCACCCATTAACCAATACTTGCCATTTGGCACAGTGAAAAATGGATGGGGCTTCCCAGATTGCACATTATCGGGACGAAAGCAGTTGGGGCAGAGGGCATCGTCTTGGGTCGGCAAGGTATAGTTGGGTGGGGCGGCAATATATGGCTCATTTAAGGGCGCATCATTGATAAATACTTTGCCATCATGAATGCTAATGCGATCGCCTGGTAAACCAATCACGCGCTTAATATAAACCTTGGTTGCATCAGGTACGACGGGAACATTGGGGGGATTGAATACCACAATTTCGCCCCGTTCGGGCTTACGCCAACGAAAGGATAATTTATCGATAATGAGGCGATCATCGATTAATAAAGTTGGCTCCATTGAGCTAGAGGGAATAAAACGCGGTTCTGCCACAAAAATTCTGACACCCACTGCCAACAAAATCGCCACGGCTACCGTCGGCAAATTATCAGCCAAGATCGTTTTGATCGAATTGTCTTGTACAGGCGGAATTTGCTTAGGATCGGAGGGAGGGGTGACTGGCGAATTAATTGGCGGCTTATCAGTGCGATCGCTGGAATTATCAGATGACATAAAAATGCTCGCGGAATATTTATTGATCTTAAAGCGTCTTTTCTGTAAGTGTGGCGCAAAGAGCCACACTTACCACTTACTACTTACTACTTTTTCAGGACACTGGGGACTTCGATCGCCCGATCGCCCGACAGATCAAATTCTTGATGAATTAGCTGTAGAGCCTGTTCCGCTTGTTTATCGCGCACCACACAGCTAACTTTGATTTCCGATGTGGCGATCATCTCAATATTAATACCTGCATCAGCTAATGCTCCAAACATACGCGCGGCAATCCCTGACTGATGGATCATGCCTGAACCCACGATACTAACTTTACTAATATCGCCATCGCAGGACACCTCACCATAACCTAAATCCGATGCTACCTGTTTAAGGGCAGTTTCCGCTTTAGCTAGATCGGTAATGGCTACGGTAAAGGCGATTTCGTTGACATCGCGATCGGACTGAGACTGCACGATCATATCCAAACTAATATTTTGTTCAGCTAACTGCTCAAGGATTTTGGCGGCCATCCCTGGGCGATCAGGGACTCTTTGGACAGCAATTCTAGCGCGATTGCGATCGAGGGCTACACCTCTCACTGGTCGTTTGTTATGCACATTTATCGAGGAATTAACCGAAGTTTGTTCCTCCTGCACTGGTACATCAAAGGCTTTTTGGAGGGCGGCGATCGCCATTTCGCCATCGGTTGCGGCAATTACACAACTAATTTTAATTTCTGAAGTTGAGATCATTTGAATATTGATCCCTGCTTCCGCAAGGGCTAAGAACATCTTGGCGGCAACCCCCGGACGACCGATCATCCCCACCCCAATAATGCTAATTTTGGCAACATTGGCATCAACGGTGACTAGACTTGCCCCAAGCTCCAGACTGCGAGTAACTAATTCGGCTAACTGCAACTGCTTTTTTTGAATCGTGAAAGCAATGTCATTTACGCCTTCGGTTTCCTGCACTGCTTGGATGATCAAATCAACATTAATGCCTTGATCGGCAAGGGACTGAAATAACTGAGAGGCGATCCCTGGGCGATCGGGGATGTGGAGTAGGGCAATTTTGACCTGATCATAATCAATGGAAACCTTTTCGACAAAACGATTAACCTCTAAGGTTTTGAGGTTGCCCGTGCCATTGCGGGGTGAAGTGATCACCGTGCCAGCATCATCAAGCCAACTCGATCGCACACACATTTTTACACCAAAGTTTCGCGCAATTTCCACCGATCGCGGATGCAAAACCTTAGCGCCTAAACTGGCGAGTTCGAGCATTTCATCGCAAGTAATTTGATCTAGCATTTGCGCTTTCGGCACAATGCGGGGATCAGTAGTGAGAATCCCTGGCACATCGGTATAGATTTCACAAACATCCGCCTCAATTGCCGCCGCGATCGCCACTGCCGAGGTATCAGAACCACCGCGCCCTAGGGTTGTGATTTCAGTGCTTGGTAAACCTGTGGCTTCATCAATGGCGACACCTTGGAAACCAGCGATAACAACTACTTTGCCCAAAGCCAAAGCCGCCTGAATCGTCTTTGGCTCGACATACAAAATTCTAGCCCGAGTATGATTTGGCTCAGTGACTACCCGCACTTGCGAGCCATTCAGTGCGATCGCAGGTTGCCCCACTGCTTGTAGAGCCATACTTAGCAAAGCGATCGTAATCTGTTCACCTGTTGCCAACAGCAGATCCGTTTCACGCTCTTTAGCGGCAATTTCTTCAAGGGTTTGGTCATGGTTTGCGGATACGGATTCCGCAAGAGCCACCAAGCCATCGGTGGTTTTACCCATTGCTGAAACGACGACGACGACTTGATTGCCCGCCGCAACTGTCCGCTTAATGCGATCGCGGACTGCTTTAATGCGATCGGCATCGGCTACGGAGGAGCCACCATATTTCTGAACTATTAGCGCCATTCGTGGGGAAAGTTTGTAAACCTGAGTGGAAAATTTCTTGCGATGTTCTGCCCAACAACCGAAGTAAAAGCATTACAGCCTATCTATCATACATTTCTTGATTGCGATCGCTATACCCAAATAGAGCCTAAGCAAAGCTTAGCCTTTGGGAGCTAGATCGCGACACATTAAAGACTGTGGCGCACGCGGATCGTGCGCCACAGTCTTCAAAATTAATGATCGTAAATACTAAAGGATATTTTCTAAAAAATTTAGGTATTATCAAAAGTTTTCTGCGATACATTGCGATCGCGCTACTTGCCAAGTATTGTTAAGATATTCAGTAAATTTGCTCTAATGGTATGATTGCCAAGTGACGAGTGAACATGTACTTAACAAGGAACTGTCTTTTATGAAAACGGGGTCTGTTTCTCCACTGGTTCTGATCATTTTAGACGGCTGGGGATATAGAGAAGAAACCGAGGGCAATGCAATCGCCGCAGCAAATACTCCCGTCATAGATAGTCTGTGGAGTACTTACCCCAAAACGCTTCTCCAAGCCTCTGGCAAAGATGTAGGATTACCCAAAGGTCAAATGGGTAATTCAGAAGTTGGGCATTTGAATATTGGAGCAGGTCGGGTCGTCCCCCAAGAATTGGTGAGAATTTCTGATGCTGTAGATGACGGCTCATTATTGTCAAACCCTGCTCTAGTAAGAGTTTGTGAAAGTGTCAAAGCAACTAATGGCAAGCTGCACCTAATTGGACTTTGCTCCGATGGTGGTGTGCATTCCCATATCGATCATTTATTGGGATTAATCGATCTTGCCAAGTTGCAGGGTATTCAGGATGTTTGTATCCATGCCATTACTGACGGTCGCGATACTTTGCCCCAATCTGGGCTTAACTTTATTAAGTTACTGCAAACATATATCGATCAAACTGATATCGGTCGCATTGTCACCATCAGTGGTCGATATTATGCAATGGATCGTGATAAACGTTGGGATCGTGTTCAAAAAGCCTATGAAGTCCTGACAAACGATCAAATTACTACTAAATTTACCTCCGCAGCCGCAGTCCTAGAAGCGGCCTATCAGGAAAAAATCACCGACGAATTTTTGTTGCCCACACGCATTGAACATGGCGCGATCGCCGCAGGTGATGGTGTAATTTGCTTTAACTTTCGTCCCGATCGATCCCGCGAAATCACTCAAGCGCTGGTTGCCAAAAACTTTACAGGCTTTGAACGTGAGTATATCGAGCCATTAGCCTATGCCACGTTTACTCAGTACGACAGTTCATTGCCAGTGCCTGTCGCTTTCTTGCCACAGACTTTGAATAATCTGCTTGGTCCTGTAGTGGCAAGTCACCGACTAAAGCAATTACGCCTAGCCGAAACTGAAAAATATGCCCATGTCACTTATTTCTTTGATGGTGGTATGGAAGAAGCCAGTGAAGGTGACGATCGCGTGTTGGTCAATAGTCCAAGGGTATCCACCTATGACCAAGAGCCAGCGATGTCGGCAACCGAAGTGACGCGGATTGCGGCTGAGGCGATCGCTAAAGGTATTTATTCCCTGATCGTAATTAACTATGCTAATCCTGACATGGTAGGGCATACGGGTAATTTTGAAGCCACGATCCAAGCATTGCAATATGTTGATAAATGCCTAGGCGATTTATTGTCAAGCATTGCCAAGGCTGGTGGTACGGCTCTGATTACTGCGGATCATGGCAATGCCGAATATATGTGGGATGAAGATGGCAATGCTTGGACGGCGCACTCTAGCAACCCTGTACCATTTATTTTGGTGGAGGGTGAGGGTATCAAGATTCATGGTCATGGTGCGGATGTCAAACTCAGACAGACAGGTGGTCGCCTTGCCGATATTGCGCCGACAATTTTAGAAATTCTGCAAATTCCGCAACCCGCCGAAATGACGGGCATATCTTTGCTTGAGCCTGTCGCCTATGACATCAAACCCCTAAAAACCCCAGTCAAAATCGGCAAATAAAAAATTACCCAAATGTCAAAACTTACCCGACGCGAATTTATGGCTGTTAGTAGCCTGACGGCTGGCTTTGCGATCGCCGTGCAGCCAATTTCTGCGAAAACCATCACCACCGATAGTAAGGGGCTAATTGCGGGAGCAGTGCAAATTCCTGTGAAAGATGGCACAATTCCCGCCTATCGAGTGCAACCGACAAAGGGTGAAAATTTTCCTGTGATTTTAGTAATCCAAGAAATCTTTGGCGTTCATGCTTATATTCAGGATGTATGCCGCCGCCTAGCTAAATTAGGATATCTGGCGATCGCCCCTGAATTGTTCTATCGACAGGGTGATGTGTCGAAGCTAACGGATATTGCTCAAATCCGCCCGATTGTGAACAAGGTTCCTGATGCTCAGGTCTTTGCTGACCTTGACGCAACCTTGGATTGGGCTGCCAAATCAGCGAAGGGGGATCTGCAAAAAATAGGGATTACGGGTTTCTGTTGGGGTGGTCGAATGACATGGCTCTACGCAGATCATAATCCTAGGGTTAAAGCAGGTGTGGCTTGGTATGGCAGACTCGTTGGCGACTCGACGGCACTTACACCAAAACATCCTGTGGATATCGCTCAAGTTTTGCGAGTACCAGTGTTAGGGCTTTACGGTGGTCAAGATACGGGCATTCCCCTAGATACGGTGGAGCAGATGCGCGATCGCCTCAAAGGTTGCAGCAATAATTCCGAAATCGTGGTTTATCCCGATGCTCCCCACGCCTTCCATGCCGATTACCGCCCTTCCTATCGCCAAAAGGAAGCCGAAGATGGCTGGAAACGATTGCAAGTTTGGTTTAAGAAAAACGGAGTTATCTAAAAATTTTGCTTAACAAAAAAAGCGGCGCTTCGCGCCGCTTTTTTTACTTAGGACTTACGCGATCGCAAAACCTGTAGACTGCCCCCTGCGTAAAGCTGACAAGATTCAATTTTAAGCCCCGATTTGCTCAAAAGTTGCGGTAGATCGGTTTTAAGTAATTGCCAAGCGGTTTCCGTTTCAAAGAGCCACAAAAAAGTTGAGATCGGTAGCCAGAATAAAGGATTGGTCGGACGATGGAAATCGACGATGATAAATTGTCCTTCTGGGGTCAAAATGCGATGGACTTCTTGAATGATTTGCTGTAACTGCTCTGATTCCATCTCATGCATTGCCGTATTGGTGATCACCAAGTCAAAACTGCGATCGCTAAAGGGCATTTTTTCCGCAAAGGCTTCCACATAGTTTGCCTGCGGTACATTCTGTTTGGCGCGTTGAATCGCGATCGGTGAGGCATCCAGCCCTGTAACATTTGTGAAATGTTTGACTAATTCTTGGGTGGCTTGTCCTGCCCCACAACAGAGATCGAGGGCTTTGGCTTCTGGATTAATTGGCAGATCCTTTAAAAATAGTTGCCGAAATCGTTTGTCACCACCAACGCTAAGGGCGGCTAGGGCGGATATGGTGTCATAAAACCATTGATAGCGATAACTCCAGTCCCGCAAAATTGTCGCCATTTTGTAAATATCCTAAAATTTGCTATAGCGCTTGGCGCTTTCTTAAAACCCAGATAAATTTCAAAAAAGCTTGCGAAGCAAGCTTTTTTGAAATTTATCTGGAATATACAAAACCTAAATAGACTTTACTTAGTATTTGTACAGTGCAAAGCACTGCACAAATACTAAACTTTATTTATCCATTTTAAAAGTTGATCAGACAGATTACATCGCTTTCTCGTACTGCTATCAATACAAACATGGGTAGTTAGCGCCCTAGCGATCGCCGTTCTCTCTGGATCTTCTCTATCAAAATATAGATCATATGCAATCTGGAACTCCGCAGGGCTTCGTAGACTTGGTGCTAGGGAAATAGCTATGCAATCGCCGCAAAACATCGGTTTATAAAAATCAATACTAGCGTGGGTGATTGGTACGGCGATCGCGGTTCCCCGAAAAAAAGACTGAAGCGCAATTCCTGATGCGGCGATCGAGGCTTCATAGGCTTCATGGCACATCGATAATCCATTCGCAAAATAGACAACCCCTGCCGCGTCAGTATCGCTAAAGTGAATTGTGCGGTGATAAACAAAAAACTGATTCATGGCAATTTTGGCATCTGTCCTTTTTTGAGAATGTCAATCACCGCCGTATGACGCTTGAGATCATTTTGAACCTGCTCATAAATTCTGCGATCGCAGCCTCTCAGACCAACCACACCATAGAGCCGTACATTACCAACCCGCCCCTTCAGCGCATGATCGCCAAAATCTACCACATCAATTTCATCTTTAACAATCTCGTAGAGAGTGCCTGTAATCACAATGTCAGTCCCCAAATCCTTAGTCATGCCTTCGACCCGACTCGCCACATTCACCGTATCACCGATCACAGCATACTCAAGGCGGCGCGTAGAGCCAATATTGCCAACAGTAACTTCACCGTAATTAATGCCAATTCCATTGGAGAAAGGTATTTTATGATCAGCCTGCCAAACTTTGCGAAGTTCAATTAAGGCGGTTCGCATATTCAAAGCGGCCCGAATCGCGTTCATCGCATCGGCTTTCTCTCCTCGCGAAACGGGTGAGCCAAACTCCGCCATAATCGCATCACCAATGAATTTATCAATCGTGCCTTGATATTCCAAAATCGCATCCACCATACCACCGAGATAGGTATTCAACTGTTGAATTAGTAATTTGGCAGGGAGGCGACTCGAGAGGGTCGTAAATCCACGAATATCCGAAAAGAGAACGGCCGCTTTGATCGTGCGTCCTTCCAGAAGATCGCGGAAATTGTCGGGCTGATTGACAATCTCTTCCACAATCGGTGCGGCAACATAACGCTCTAGGGTGCGACGCAATAGGATTTTATCAATTTGGGCAGCAATGGAACCTGTGGTTAAAAGGGCGATGCCATTCAATCCAACCGCGATCGCAGGAATCGCCACGGGCAGAATCGTGCTGGCATAAATAAAACTGACATAGCCAATCCCAAACCAAGCGATCGCGATGCCAAAAGCCGTCAAGATCTGGATGTTTGGGCGTTTGATCAAACAGATCATCCCACCCGAAGTTCCTACCAGAAAAAATACAAATAGAGCCTGCTGTAAAGGATTAACAAACAAATCCGCCATACTTCGGCCCTGCATCAGCGTCGCGATCGCGTTAGCATGGATTTCAATTCCTGGCATTCTCCCCATCGGTGAGTTTTGAATATCCTGCTTTGACGCAGCAGTTGCACCAATCAAGACAATTTTATCTTTAAAGAAATTGCCCTTCTGAAGTTGTTCACTATTCCAGTTTTCAGGATCAACAACATAATAAAAAGGAATTTGTTGCTGAGCATTTGCCCATGTATCAAATCCGCCAAAGAAGTAAATTCCATCGCCTTTGGGTTTGGGATAACTAACCTTGGCGACTTGCAAAACTGCATCCGCAAAAGTAGGAACTATGGGCAATCCACTATCTGGTGGAGCTTGCACTCCTAAACGATGAATATTACCCGTCGGCTCAGGTCGGAAATTAATCAACCCTAAAGTATTTGGGTTAACCTGAAAAATTGATTCGGGGGATGCAAGCTGTAAAATATTTGCCTCACCGATTTGGGTAAATTCATAACTAGCTGCAAATACCGCCCGATCGCCATATTTGGCGATCGCCTTTTGAAACTTGTCGTCATCGGCAGCACCGTGATCCCCTGGAGTGACAAATAAAATATCAAAGGCAACAACTTTAGCTCCCGCTTTTACTAATTTCTCTAGCACTTGGGCATAGACGACCCGCTTCCAAGTCGTTGTCCGAAATGGTTCTAAAAAGGGACGCTTTTTAGGATCATAAAATTCACCTTGACGCAGAGATAGGTCATCGATCGCTAAAATCACAATATCTTTGGGAGGGGCAATTGTGCCACGCCAACTAAAAAAGGTGGATTGAGTTTGGCGCTCAAGGGTTTGGACTTCGTTTAGCTTTAATCCCGTCGCGATCGCACTTAAACTGGCGATCGCGGCAATCATTCCATAGCCAATAAATTTGGGACTAGACAAGGTTTTAAAGCGCTGCTTTAAATTGGCTATTAGCATGATTATCTCTCCCAAAAAGTTGATACTAAGTACTCAATCATAGTTGTAAACCAAATCCAAATTTTTGTACTGTCC
>DCSN01000166.1:16271-16448 GCA_002325645.1 Pseudanabaena sp. UBA1465 | reverse complement strand
GGACAGTACAAAAATTTGGATTTTTATAGCTTGTTTTAGACTATAGCTATAACTCAAAAAGGAAAAGGTGACGCTTTGCGCCACCTTTTCCTTTTAAGATTTAAATAATATTTCTAAGTTACAAATTTTAAGGCTAGATTGGTATTGGTTAAAAAGTTTTGGTTTCGGATGGGCGGC
>DCSN01000166.1:14211-16203 GCA_002325645.1 Pseudanabaena sp. UBA1465 | reverse complement strand
GCCGCCCATCCGAAACCAAAACTCCTATCTTAAAAATATTTAGAAAATATTAGGCAGCATGTCCCATCCCCTTTATCTAACAAAATCTGATCTCAAAACGGCTCGCAATTGTTCCACCAAACTCTATTACAAAAAGTTAGGCTATCCAACGGTCGATCGCGTAGATGGCTATACCAGAATCTTAGCGGATGGGAATTTTATTGTTAGTAAAATTGCCCATCTTCTCTATCCTGAAGGAATTTATATTTCTGCCCATCTTCACTCCGATGAAAGCATTGCCAAGGCTGCCCAAGAAACCATCGACTATTTAAAACAAGAAAATGTAGTTCTCTTTGAACCTGTTCTCTATTCAGCCCATAAGCTCGCCCGCGCCGATATTTTAGTTAAACAGGGCGATCGCCTTGAAATTATTGAAATCAGATCAAAAGGCTTTGATAGCAACGCCCACGAAGATTTGATCAAATATCGCAATCTTTCTCTATTTCGGAATAAAAGGACTGGTAAAGTCGGCGGTGAATGGAGACACATCATTGAAGATGTCGCTTACCAAGTGGGAATTTTACAGGAAATGTTAAGAGCTTCTTTGCCTGAACTTCAGGAGAATATTGACACCTATTTACTGGTTCCTGACAAAGCTAAGACCACGCAAATCGATAGTCTTGCCTCCTATTTCCAGATTCAACGTTTAGCGACCCATCGCAACTCTTTTTCCAAATTTAATGGTATTAAAGTTGATTTTACGGGCGATCTTCAAGAAATCCATAATGATCAATTTCTCACCAAAGTGAATATTACAACGGAAGTATCTGAACTAATTGCACCGACGATCGCCTCAGCCCAAAAATATATTAATTACTTAATTGATAAATCCCCAGAAATCTTTGCTCCCATTAGTAAAAGTTGTAAAGACTGCGAATATCGAGCCAGCGATCGCGATCCCCGTGATGGATTTAAGGAATGTTGGGGCGACCTTGCTGAGGAGAAATTCCACATATTAGATCTCTATCAAATGGGTCGAATTGGCGGCAATGAAACGCCTCTGGTTAATGAAATGATCCAGCAACAAAAAGTAAGTATGTTTGATGTTCCGTTAGAAGAGCTAAATGACTATACCTACAGCTATCGCCAATTAGTCCAAATCGAATATACCAAAAAAAATAAAGAATGGATATCTGAACATCTTCCTCCGATTATGAAGCAGATTGAATATCCAATCCATTTTATTGATTTTGAAACCTCGCGCATGGCAATTCCCTATCGTGCAGGAATGCGAACCTATGAGCAAGTTGCATTTCAATGGAGTTGTCACACGATCGCGGCTCCAGATCAGGCTCCTGTGCAAACAGAATGGCTCGATCTCGATAATATTTTCCCGAATTTCCAATTTGCGGAATCTTTGATGGAATGTCTTGGCGATCGCGGCACAATTTTGACATGGGCAACCCACGAGAATAGCGTTTTGCGCGATATTTATTATCAAATGCAAACCTATGATTATCACAATCCAGAGCTACAAACATGGCTTGCCAATACTGCCAAACTCGGCAATAAAGGTCAGTCCCATTTAGTCGATATGAATGCGCTAACCCTCAAGCATTATTTCCATCCCTCAATGAAAGGTCGAACTTCCCTAAAATGCGTTTTACCTGCGGTCTGGAAAACTAATGCCTATTTGCATGAAATCCCTTATTTTCAAGAATATTATCGCCAAGTTGATGGTGAAATTCTCAATCCCTATGATGCTTTGCCACAGCTACAAATCGGCGATCGCATACAGGTTGTCAATGAAGGCGCAGGAGCGATGTTAGCCTATCAAGACTTGATGTATGGAGAACTGCGAGATTTAAGTCTTGATAATCCCGAACTTCAATCATTACGTTCCCAATGGAAAGAACTGCTCTATCAATATTGCCGCCTTGACACGATGGCAATGGTGATCATCTGGACGCATTGGCAAAATTTGTGTCGTCAAGCCAAATAAAAAAGGGCTTC
>DCSN01000166.1:11642-14161 GCA_002325645.1 Pseudanabaena sp. UBA1465 | reverse complement strand
GAAGCCCTTTTTTATTTGGCTTGTAACTCTCGCTACGCGGGAGTTACAAGCTCTGATTTTAGTCGTTGCGCTTGAATGAATCTAGCCATTCACGCAATTGTTGAGAGGCGATATCTTTACCACCAAGTCCAAAAGCCACCGCGATCGCTACGGCAATTGCACCAGTTAATAGACCAAACGCGAGATCCACAATATTGCTGGCAATGCCCATCTGCTTGAGAGCCATCGCGGTAATCAGCGCCACAATGGAAATTCTGGCGGCATGACCCAAAATTCGCGCCTGTCTGCCACCAGTGCTAGTAATCAAATTAAAGGCAAGATTGGCAAGATATAAGCCGATCGCAAATACAATTACACCGCTTAACACTTGTCCTGCAACGAACAGCACTCCAAAGACAATGCGAGTCAGAGCATTGATTTGTAACACATCAGTAGCTGTCGCGATCGCCACTAGCATAATTGCTAGAAAAACGATGACCCCCACAATTTGGGAAGGGGTTTGGGATGGAAGTGAAGGGGTCGAACTACTATTTGCAGTGTCTTCGTTAGTATATGTTTCGGTTTGCTGAGTTGCGGCGATCGCAGGAAATCCTAGCCATTGCAAAATATTATTAAAGCCCAAGCCTGTCAGAATTCCAGAAATAATATCTCTAGCAAATTGACCGAGGAAATAGGCCACCGTGAGCAACGCACTAGCTACAAAAATCTGAGGTACAAAACGCAATACTTGATCAAGCATTGCGGTAGCTGGGCGTGAGATTGCGCTCACTTCTAAGGCTTCTAAGGTAGAGATAGCTGTGGGAATGAGAATCAACACATAAATGAAGTTCCCAACTACCTGAGAGAGCGTATATTCAGTTTGATTAGCTGTCCAACGTTGCAGGAATCGATCTGCGCCACTGGTCGCTAAAAGATTGGTCACAATCCGCTTTACTGCTTGAGCAATCAACCAACCAATACCACCAATGATTAACGCTTTCAGGATTTTTGGTAGAGCGCTCAGAATTTGATTGACAAGATTTTGTAAAGGCTGAAGGGCTTGGACTAAACCTAAAGTATCAAGGACTAAAGGTAAAAAGAGCAGCAGGATAAACCAATACAAAGCTGAGGATAGAGTCTCACTGAGAGGGATTTCCTGCGTAATTGATTCACCAACACTCTCATTTAATTTAGTGTCAATTTGAGCCGATCGCAAAAAGCGTCCCACGATCGCCTTACTGATGGTGGCTAAGAACCATGCAAGCCCTGCCAGAATTGCTGCCCCGCCAAGTTTTGGTAAAAATGTGGCGATTTGTCCTAATAAACTATTAAGCGGCGTAGCAACTGCATCTAATCTCAGAAATTGGAAAAATCCTACTAAGGTAAATAGAATAATAATCCAGAAAACTAGAGTACTTGCCCATTTCTCAATGGGTAAATTACTACTGCGAGAACCCGTGAGCCAGTTCGCCAATTTATTATCAAGATCGGTACGCTTCAATAAGTTTTCAGTCACAGAAGCGAAAACTATTGCGATGACCCAGCCACCGACCAAAATCGCGATCGCGATGACAAGTTGAAATACCAATCCATCAGGTTTAAGTAAATCTTCAACTGCAAAACTTTTCGCTGTCGAGGCTTGAGCTAAAACTAAAGAAGTGAAAGCGTGCATACTGCACCTCAATGTAAAGAACTAAAGATAAGGATGATCCTTATACCCGTATATTAAATGCAGTTATAGAAATGAAGTAGTGAACAAAAGTTAAGATTTTTCTTGCATTTATTATAAGCAACTCAGCATAATATAAAAGCCTAAAATCTTTAGTGTAGGCGCAGCCTGCGCCAAAGATTTTAGACTTTTATTGAAATTATATAAATATGAACTTTATGACTAGCAAACAGTGGCGATCGCTTGCCAATATAGCCAATATAGCCAATATATTTTTTATCTGCCTGATCTGTCTTGGCATAACTTTCACGAATAATTTTGTCACCACTGTTTCTGCCGCAACTGAGCCTTCAACCGATCAGATCATCGATCGCTTTGAGGCGATTAAAAATAAAATGGCAAAACTACGATTTTGCTATAACGAAAGCTGCTTCTATCGCAATGTCTCTAGCAAAGTTATTCCTCCTACAGATAAAAATCCCCATTACACTGCGGAAATTTCTGCCGCCGTAGAGCGCCCCTCTTCTAGTCCCGATTTGGCAGACTATCATTTTGTCTATGCCGACGATCGCTGGAAACTCGTCAAAGGTGAAGAATTTACCGATGTGGCTGACTATGTATTTATCGGCGATCGCTACGAAATTTATAGTGTTCATAATAGCCATACCCTAAGCGGTAACTTGGACAAGGCGAAGGAAGATGGCGGGATCAAGTCTGGTTATCTACCGCTTTATTATGAAGTTTTAGATCATGGAAATGAGCGATTTCAATAAACAATCTGTCGTCAAATATAGTCCCCATAATAATTGCCAAAAGTGTAACTTAACTTTTGGCAATTATTTAAGTAACTGGGCGCAATTAAATATAAAAC
>DCSN01000166.1:9679-11565 GCA_002325645.1 Pseudanabaena sp. UBA1465 | reverse complement strand
GCCACAGGTTTTAGATCTTGGTTTTTAACTAGGCTCGACTACTTAAAGATAAACTTAGTGTTAATGCCTAAAAATATTATTGAGGTTGAAGATGGATGCCAAGCCACTTGTTAATCATCTGCTCTTAGGAATTGCCGTTAGCGCGATCGCCCCGATTGCGATAGCAAATTCCGCAGCGATCGCCGAAGAGGACATCAATATCCCCCAACAACTGGTTGAGCCAAGTCTTTGGTGGAAATCACAACGACTCGATACAGGATGGGTGGAAAGAATTAAAATTGATCCCGATAATAGACGGGCGATCGTCACTATTAATACGACTAGATGGTCCGCCTCTGATTATTTGACAAGGTTTAGCTTCCTATTTAAATTAGGCACTGAAGCCCAAAAACAGAACTTTAATGTCGCGCTACATAATCGCCGCGATCAGAAACTGGCAGAGTATAGCACCCAAGAAGAACGATGGCGCATTGATCCCACTTCTCTGGGTACAGAGCCATTTCGGGTCAATGCACCCACAATTCTCCAGCAGCAGTTTTAGCTTTGCGAAGTATTTGATTAATGGCGGCGCGATGCGCCGCCATTAATCTTTTGGGTTTAATAAATTATTTTAATTTATAAACTACTGTCGCCCTTGCATTGGGAATTTCAGATTTTTTGAGTTGAGCGTTAACTTTTCCTAAACCCTCCGCAGTACCAATCCAGACTTGGCGATCGCGAATCAGTAAATTGATGACGGAGTTACTAGGAAGATCATTAATGGATGATTTAATTTCACCATTGTAAGTATTGGCAAGCACCAACCCATCTCTCATCCCAATCCATAATTCACCATTTTTATCACTGGCAAGCGCCACAATATCCCGACCTGTGACGGTATTGATCCTTGCGATCGCCTTATTCGTTTTGGGATTAATTTCAATGACATTGCGAGGTGTGCCAGCCCAAATTTTACCTGAGGGATCGACGGCTAAAGCTTGTACGATCTGTCCAGAAACAAAGGGAATCCGCACCGTAATTTTTGCTGTACTAGGATTAATTTTAAATAAACCTTCTAACGTGCCTACCCAGATATTGCCAGCATTATCGACCTGCATCACATTGGCAGCAGTTCCGGGGATATTTGGCAGTCGCGCATAGGTTTCGGCGTTGTAGGGACTGATGCGCGTAATACCTTGATCAGTTCCCACCCAAATAAACCCAGCCCGATCGATCGCGAGGCTCAAAATCCGACTAGAAGATAGCTGAATGGCGATATTTTCAATTTTGCCTGAGTCAGGGCTAATCTGGTATAGCCCCGACGTTGTGCCGACCCAGAAGTACCCCCTGTTGTCTTCTAATAGGGCGGTGACTGTGGAATTTGGCAAGGCAATGGAGGCGATCGCTCTCCCTGTGCGCCGATCTAGTTGAATTAAACCTTGCCAAGTACCGATCCAAAATCGATTTTGACTATCAAGTAAGGTGGCACTAATGCGACTATCTAAGCCTGATGATGGTCTGATAGCGATCGTAGGATTTTTCTGTTCCCCTATAGTGGATGGTGCAAGCAAATTTTCCTGTGAAGTTAATGCACGATGGGCTTCTACGGTGCTAACGCCATAGGTGAATGAGCCTACACTAACCATATTTACGATGATTGCTAAGGCAGTTTTGGCGATCGCACTTGAGGCATTTAGTTTGAACATTTCTTTTGCTGCAAGCATCTTGACCATCATCTCTAGAGATTCTCTAAACTCTTTTAAGCGTCAGATGGTAGCACAAGAGATCGCGATCGCTACATTAAAATTACTAGAAATTACTAGAAATTGCAAGAAATAGTCATTTCATTTGACTAGTAATAGAGGTCGCAACGCGACCTCTATTACCCAATAATTAAAGAGAGAGGT
>DCSN01000166.1:7678-9632 GCA_002325645.1 Pseudanabaena sp. UBA1465 | reverse complement strand
ACCTCTCTCTTTAATTATTGGGTTTTGGAATCGGTGCTGGCTCAGGTGCAGGTATTTCAGGTTGTACTGGTTGCGGTGGTGGCTCTAGGGGGGTTGGTTGCTGCGGTATGGGTTCTATAGGTTTGGGATCAGGGTTAGTCGTGATTGGTGGTGGTTGAGTATTGTCTGGAGATGCAGGTGCAGTCGTTGCCGTGGGTGCAGGTTCAGCAGTTGGTTTCGCATTGGTTGTCGGTTCGGCGGGGTTTGCGGCGGTGGATTCTTCCCGTCTACGATCAGGTTCTTCACGGCGATCGCGATTATTATCAGCAGAGCCTGAAGTGTAATTGACTTTAGCCTTAGTTTCACTAGGTTTGTTAGGCAAATCGGAACGACGGAACTGGATCGTACTTGCTTCCTTGACTGATGCGGTCACCCCAAATTCAGAGGTGATTTGCGGCAGACTGGCTAACTGTGTGCTAAATCCGAAAATTAACGCATTATTGGCAATACGTTTATCAATACTTTCTTTATCAATGCGCTTGGGAGCAGTCGCCTTACCATTGGCTTTGATTCTGATTTCTTCACCCTTACCGATGGTGACAATTTCAGAAGTACTTTTTAGTAAAACTGTAACAGTGCCATCGAGGGCGATAACACGCCGATCTTCCGCCGCTTTTGAGGGAATCTCTAGATATAGCGTGCCATCATTACTGGAAATTTCGCCAAAGGGAGTTTGAATTTGAGCAGGTGACTTGGTTTCTTTGGCAGCCCAAGCTAACAAACGGCCAGAATTAATTTCTACTTGATTTTGAGGTTTAAGCGTTAAGCTCGTGCTACCGCCAATGCGAATAATCGCCCCACTCCGTAAAGTTATTTGAGCCGTGGAGGAGTCTTCCGTGCTGACAATTTCATTGACCTTGAGAGGGATCCCAACGGTTGCAGGTCTTGAGACTGTGGAGTTAATATACTTGACTCTCACTGGATAGCTACGAATTTCGCTGATTGCGGCGATCGCTTCGGTCGGAAGCGTCTCGGAGCTAAAAGGTTTAGAGGGCTGATTGATCGTACAACTAGGTAGAGTTGTGGCTGTTAGGAATAAGACCAAAAGCGGCACAGAATTCCTACAAAATTGCCTAGAGATTTTAAATAACTGCCAACGCTGCATCGTAAATTTTTTGTAGGGTCTACAAAGCCAGTTTTTTCGCTATACTAGGAAGTCTGGTTAAAACCGTAAATCCTAATGTATCTATATTAGGTCTAACATTGTTGTTTGACCATAGTTAGCAGCAATTCTCATTATTGTTCACAAAAAGTTGCTTACAACTTTTTGTGAACACAAATCTATTTTTAAACGAGCAAGAGTCAAAAGCACATGGCAAAGAGTAATTTGCAGGTCATGCTGACCAAAAATGTCACAAAGTTAGGTAAACTTGGCGATTTAGTCGCTGTAAAGCCTGGTTATGCCCAAAATTTCCTCATACCTCAAGGTTTAGCGATTCGGGCAACCTCAGGTGTTGTCAAAGAAGTTGAAAGACGTAAGGAAGTTGAGCGTCAACGCTTGATCGCAATCCGTCAAGAAGCTGAAAGCCGTAAGACTGCTCTGGCAACTATTGGCGGCTTTATTATTAAGAAAAAAGTTGGTGAAGGTAATGCAATTTTCGGTACTGTAACCGATCGCGAAGTTGCTCAATTGATTACAGCGAAGTCGATGTTAGAAATCGATCACCGCGACATTACGATTCCTGAAATTAATCAAACAGGTACTTACGATGTGTCGATCAAGCTTCATGCTGAAGTCACTGCAACGATTAAAATTCAAGTCGTTCCTGAATAATTTAACTCTAAAGATGCGGCGCATCGCGCCGCTTTTATTTGTTGATTTAGATGTTGATTCAAACAAGGGGCTTAAGCCCCTTGTCTGTTTTTACAGCGCTTTGCGCTCAAGCCCAAATCAAGAAAAATTTTGAAAGTGTTG
>DCSN01000166.1:0-7624 GCA_002325645.1 Pseudanabaena sp. UBA1465 | reverse complement strand
CAACACTTTCAAAATTTTTCTTGTGGTTCGTTTAATCAACAATTGCTATAAGTCTTATTTTTAAGTCTTATTTTTGCGAGTTCGATCGCTAATTTAATTGCCTCAATCGTACTAGCAGGATCAGCGATCCCTTTGCCTGCGATATCAAAGGCAGTGCCGTGATCGGGTGATGTCCGCACAAAGGGTAAACCAATCGTGGTATTTACGGCGCGATCGAAGGCTAAAAGCTTGACGGGGATCAAACCCTGATCGTGATACATCGCGAGATAAGCATCATAGCCAAGCCCAACTTGCTCGCGATCGCGCCAAGCTTTGGCAGAATTGATCCACATCGTGTCGGGCGGGATCGGATTGGTAAGCGTCACATGAGGATGCTGCTGACGATAGCGATCGATTAATGGTTGTAGCCAGTCGCGCTCCTCGATCCCTAATTGCCCCTGTTCGCCGCTATGGGGATTGATCCCCGCGATCGCAATGCGTGGATGCGTAATCCCAAAGTCCTGTAACAGCGATCGGCGTAACAACTCTAATTTCTGCTCAATGAGTTGCGGTGTAAGCTGCTTAGTAACTTCACTCAACGGAATATGCACCGTTGCTAATAGCGCTCGTAAGACCCAATCTGTATGGGGCGATTTACCGACAAATAACATCCCAAAATCATTAACCTGACTACGTTCCGCCAGTAACTCTGTTTGTCCTGCATAGTCATGTCCCGCCTGTTTCCATGCTGACTTGGCGATGGGTGCGGTGACGATCGCCTCAAAGTTTCCTGCCAGAGTTTGGGCGATCGCTGCATCTAGATAGGAAAAGCTGGCTGCCCCACTGGTACGATTGCCAATACCTAGGAAAATCTCACTATCAGTGGAAATATTAACAATCTCTAAGCAATCGGGATCGGCAATTAGGATATTATGATCTTCTGAATTTTTTAATAATTTATAAGTTTCAACTAAATAACGGCGATCGCCAAATACGGTGAACTCAGCATCTAGAGTAAGTAAATTGCGATTAGCAAGAGCTTTTAAAACGATTTCCGTCCCTATTCCTGCGGGATCACCTATAGTGATCGCTATTCGGGGTTTAGGCTTGTCAGACGAATGTCGCAGAATGTTCATTTAAGTAATTCTCCAAAAATTTAGTACACGCGATAAGATCGTAATTCGCTGTTAGCCCTCTTGACCAACAATGTCTGTTGATATTTCCTTAGAAACCCTCTGGAATCAAGTCCTTGAACTTCTTGAAAGCCAACTTAGCCGTCCTACCTACGAAGGATGGATCAAGACTGTTGTGGCTGATGAGCTTACAGCCGATCGCTTGACGATTCGCACACCTTCACTGTTTGCAAAAAACTGGCTGCATAAATATTATTTTCAAAATATTACCGATGCTGTTACCGAAATCTTGGGATATCCCGTCGAAGTCTATATTATGGCGACTCCTAGTGGTGATCCGCCCAGTGGTCAACCCAATGAAGAGGTAAATGAGGGTGAAGGTGGTCAAGAGGGACTATTAGAAACAGCGATCGCGGCTGAGGCAGTGCAAGCTATGGCCGCCGCGATCCCCGTCGCCAGTGGGCAGAATAACTCAGAAGTTGATAGTCATCACCAACCTCGTCCTAGCAACCTCAATCCTAAGTACAATTTCAATCGCTTTGTGGTGGGTTCCACCAATCGCATGGCTCATGCGGCGGCGCTGGCTGTTTCTGAATCTCCTGGGCGTGAATTTAATCCATTGTTTCTATGTGGTGGTGTGGGTTTAGGCAAGACTCATTTAATGCAGGCGATCGCCCATTACCGTTTGGAAATCGAACCCAAGGCGCGAATTGCCTATGTATCCACAGAGCAATTTACTAACGATCTGATCTCGGCAATTCGTAAGGATAGTATGCAGAGATTTCGCGAGTTATATCGCGAAATCGATATGTTAATTATTGATGACATTCAGTTTATTGAGGGCAAGGAATACACTCAAGAGGAATTTTTCCATACCTTTAATACTCTTTACGAAACGGGTAAACAAATCGTATTAGCCAGCGATCGCCCCCCTGCTCAGATTCCTCGATTACAAGAACGTCTATGTTCGCGGTTCTCAATGGGTTTGATTGCGGATATTCAAGTTCCTGATCTAGAGACGCGGATGGCGATCTTGCAAAAGAAAGCCGAATATGACCATCTCAAAATCCCCGCCGATGTTCTGCATTACATCGCCGCCAGTTATACATCCAACATTCGGGAATTGGAAGGTGCTTTAGTCCGTACCGTTGCCTATATTTCCATTTCAGGCTTACCGATGACGGTGGAAAATGTTGCGCCAGTTCTCAACCCTCCTAAAGAGCCTGTGGAAGTATCCGCCGAGATGGTTTTGAGTGTCGTGACTGAAATGCTAAATATTGATCTAGCGGATCTCTTAGGAAATTCGCGCCGCCGAGAAATTAGCCAAGCCCGACAATATGTGATGTATTTAATGCGCCAACACACTAATCTCAGTTTGCCCAAAATTGGCGAAGCCGTAGGTGGTAAAGATCATACAACTGTTATGTATAGCTGTGAAAAGGTGGCGCAATTGCAATCTACTGATGGCGATATTGCTCAGTTGTTGAGGCAATTAAGCGATCGCATTTATCTCGTCGCCCAAACCAAAAACTAGCGTATGAGTGTTAGGCGGCGCTTCGCGCCGCCTAACACTATCGAATTTGGCGATCGCTAAAAGCCCAAAAAATATTAAAAATATTAAAAATATTATGGATTCAGTTAATCAATCTCATCCTACTTTTTTACTTGTCGATGGACATTCCCTCGCCTTTCGTGCCTTCTATGCCTTTGGCAAACATCCCGAAGGTGGCTTGCGAACCTCCACAGGAATTCCCACAAGTATCTGCTTTGGTTTCCTGAAGGCATTAATCGAAATGCTCGATCGCGAAAAACCTGCTGCCGTTGCGATCGCCTTCGATCTTGCTCAACCAACCTTTCGCCATGAAATTGACGATAGTTATAAGGCAAATCGCTCGGAAACTCCTGAGAGTTTTATTCCTGATATGCAAAACCTCCAAAGAGTTTTAGCAGCAATGAATTTGCCTGCGATTACCCAAGCAGGTTTTGAAGCGGATGATGTATTGGGAACCCTTTCACAGGTGGCGAGTGCCGAGGGCTATACTGTCAAAATTCTAAGCGGCGATCGCGACTTATTCCAGTTAATTGATGCAGATAAACGGATTTCCGTTTTGAATGTGGGACAAAAAGATAAGATCGTGGAATACCATGCCGATCAGGTCAAAGAACGGCTCGGTGTATTGCCCACACAGGTTGTAGACTATAAAGCCCTCTGCGGCGATGCTTCCGATAATATTGCTGGGGTGCGCGGAATTGGTGAGAAAACTGCGGTTAAATTAATCACTGAGTATGGCAGTTTAGAGAAAATTTTAGCAGCAATTCCCCAGATGAAGGGAGCGATTAAGGTTAAGCTAGAGCAGGGAATAGATGATGCTAAACATTCGCAGTTTATGGCAACCATTAAAACTGATGTGCCTCTTCCCATTGCGATCGCTGATTGCAAATTGACAGGTTTTGATACGACAGAATTAATTCCTTTATTGGAAGAATTGGAGCTGAAAGCCTTTGTAGATCGGGTTGATCAAATTCAAGCTAAGTTATCAGGTAATTACGAGAAACCCTCACCCCCAGCCCCTCTCCCTAAGGGCGAGGGGCGCGAAAAATCCTTATATTCTCAGAATGGAGAAGATGAGGAATTGTGGTTTGACTTTGCCAAACAGGAAGAAGATCAGGCGATCGCCGCTTCTGCATCTTTAAAATTAGATGTGCAAATCATTGATACTATCCCTAAATTAGAAGAGCTATGCAAAACCCTCAGCCATAAACAACCGACAGCATGGGACACCGAAACCTCGGCATTAAATCCCTTTGAAGCGAAATTAGTAGGTATTGGCTGTTGTTGGGGAGATTCCATTAACGAAATTGCCTATATTCCCTTAAGCCATGTTTCAGGACAAAATCTGAAATGGAAAGAAGCAAGAGAAATTCTTAAACCCATTCTCGAAGATTCGAGCTATCCCAAATACTTACAGAATGCGAAGTTCGATCGCCTGATGTTTAAAGCCGCAGGTATTGAATTAGCGGGCGTGATCTTCGATACGATGATTGCAAGTTATGTCATCGATCCTGAAGCAAGCCATAAACTCGATGATCTTGCCATGAATTTATTGCAAATTCGCACGGTCAGTTATAAAACTCTCGTCGGCAAGCAGCATAAATCGATCGCCGAAATCGCAATTCCCTCCGTAGCCCAATACTGCGGTATGGATACCTATATCACCTATCGCATTGTCCCAATTTTGCGAGAGAAATTAACCGCAGTTCCTAAGCTTTGGGATTTATTCCAAAATATAGAAATGCCCCTAGAGCCAATTCTTGCGGCAATGGAATGGTGCGGCATTAGAATCGACAAAGAATATTTAGGGCTATTCTCTCAGGAACTAGAAAAAGATTTAGAAACTCTAGCGATCGCCGCCTATCAACAAGCAGGACAGGAATTCAACCTTAATTCTCCTAAGCAACTAAGCGAGATTTTAATAGAGCTTCTTGGTGAGAGATTTACTAAAAAATCCCGCAAAAGTAAGACGGGTTATTCCACCGATGTCGCTGTTCTCAATAAACTCGAAGGCGAGCATCCTCTCATTGATACAATTCTCGAAAATCGCACCCTCGCTAAACTCAAGTCTACCTACGTTGATGCTTTGCCATCGCTGATTCAGGCTAAAACGGGACGAGTGCATACAGACTTTAACCAGACCGTAACTGCCACAGGACGCTTAAGTAGTTCCAATCCTAACTTACAAAATATTCCCATCCGTACCGCCTTTAGCAAAAGAATTAGAGCAGGGTTTATTCCTGAAACCGATTGGATTTTAATGGCTGCCGATTATTCACAAATCGAGTTGCGAATTCTCGCCCATTTAAGCCAAGAACCTGAATTAATTCGCGCCTTCAATGCGGGAGAAGATGTGCATCGAGTCACCGCACAACTGCTCCTAGAAAAAGAAGAAGTCACCAGTGATGAACGTCGTTTAGCTAAAATCATTAACTACGGCGTGATTTATGGCATGGGAGCGCAAAAATTTAGTCGTGATATTGGCGTACCCGTCAAAGTTGCTAAGCAATTTATTGAAAAATTTAACCAACGCTATGAAAGAATTTTCACCTATATGCAAAGCGTAGAGGCAGATGCGGAACGTGATGGCTATGTGCAGACGGTGTTAGGACGGCGGCGCTATTTTCATGGACTGAATCAAATCGGTGGCTATCAAAAGGCGGCTTTGTTGCGATCGGCGGTCAATGCCCCGATTCAAGGAACTAGCGCCGATATTGTGAAATTAGCCATGCTGCGTGTTCATGAAATTTTGCAAGATTATCAAGCCCGTTTACTCTTGCAAGTCCATGATGAGCTTGTGTTTGAAGTTCCACCCCATGAAATTGATGAACTGCAACCTAAAATCAAATCGGCTATGGAATCAGCCCTAGAACTTTCCGTGAAGCTGGAAGTTGATATCCACACTGGCAAAAACTGGATGGAAGCAAAATAATCTTAAATTTGTCAAGCAGTATATGTCCTGTAAAAATCTATAAAAAATCTATAAAAAATCTATATTTTATAGCTGTCATCACTTGCATTAGGAAAAATTAAAACCCCAAAAGATGAGTGGCGGTGGGAATCGCCGCCACTCATCTTTTGTTTTTGTGTCCTAACAAGGCTGGCGACAACTATATATACATATTTCTGATGTTTTGATGTTAACCAATGATAAAAATGCAACTAGAGTTACAGATTGTACAAACCTAAGGTATAGTCCGTTCTTAGTGTGTGAGATGTATAGAATGTATAACCAAACCAAAAAAGCTTACGGCTTAGTTAATCCCGTAGTAATTGCTGCTACTGTTGCAGCGTCGTCATTGCTTGTTAATGCTGTTAATGCAGAAACCCAGTCTGCTGCTCAAGTTGACAGCAAGACTAACACTTCTGAAGTTATCCGCTCCACGAATACTGACTCTTTTAAGTCCAACGTTGTTGCTCAAAACGTTACATCAGTATCCCAACTCAGCGATGTTAAGCCTACTGATTGGGCTTTCACCGCATTACAATCTTTGGTAGAGCGTTACGGTTGTATCGCTGGCTACCCCGATCGCACTTTTCGTGGCAAACAAGCAACTAGCCGCTACGAGTTTGCTGCTGGTTTGAATGCTTGCTTAGACAAGATCAACGAAATTATTTCCGCAGGTCTCGCTGACAAAGTTAGCAAGGAAGACCTCGCAACCCTCCAAAAGCTTCAAGAAGAATTCGCTGCTGAACTCGCCACCCTTCGTGGTCGGGTCGATGCCCTTGATGCTAAGACCGCTAAGCTCGAAGCTCAACAGTTCTCCACCACCACCAAGCTACGCGGCGAAGCAATCTTCGGTCTAGCTGCTGCTTCTGACGGTGTTGTTGGTAGCACCAATCTATTGGCTCCCAATGCTGGAACCGATAGAACTAACACCGTTTTCAACTACCGCGTTCGTCTTAACCTCGATACTAGTTTTACTGGTAAAGACTTGTTGCGAACCCGTTTGCAAGCTTCTAACACCAATGGTGCTGGTAGATTTGACTTAAATGGTGCTAATACAGGACTTGGTATCGCTAACGATACCCGTCTATCCTATGAAAGTGGTTCATCAGCTAACACTTTTGAAATCAACCGCTTGTACTACAAGTTCCCCGTTGGCGATAGCTTCACCGCTTACATCGCTCCCATTGGTCAAACGGAAGACATTATTAATCCTTTGAACCCTCTCGAAAGCGATAGCCAAGGTACAATCTCTCGCTTCGGTCGTTTCAGTCCTCTAATCCGTATCGCCTCTGCTAGTGGAACTACTGGTCTAGCCGTTGCAGGTTTTGACTGGAAGCTTTCTGATAAGGTTAACTTCCAAGCCGCCTACAGTGCATCTAATGCTGCTGCGGCAACTGGTCCTGGTGGTGTAACTGGTGGTGATACCAAGATTGTTGCTCAGTTCGTGCTTAAGCCTGCTGACAACCTCACCTTTGGCGTTGGTTACGCTAATGCGTATACCACAGGCGAAGGGCTTAATTCAGGATTGAATGCAGACTTCGTTCCTGTAGGTCCTTTAAGTCCTGGTACGGCTGCTGTTGGATTCAAGAGCAATACCGTTGTTGGTAGCGTTATTTGGGACATCACCAAGAAGTTCACCTTCAACGCTTGGGGTTCTTGGACTTTCATTGATGGTATTGTTGCGGGGACTGGTGCAACCGCTACTTCTACAACCAATACTAGCTGGTTAGCTTCTCTATCGGGTAAAGACTTGTTCACCGAAGGTGACTTGGCAGCGCTTTCCTTTGGTCAACCTCTATTTACCACCAGTGCAAGTTCAGGGACTGTTACTCTCCCTCCTAATTTCGTTGGCTTGACAAGTCCTAACACTCCTTATCAACTCGAAGCATTCTATCGTATTCCTGTATCGAAGAATATCAGCATCACTCCTGGTGTATTCTTCGTATTCAATCAGGGTAGCGATTCTCGTAACGGAACTGCAACTGTTGGTGTAATTCGTACCACCTTCTC
>DCSN01000244.1 GCA_002325645.1 Pseudanabaena sp. UBA1465 | reverse complement strand
ATTATGAAGGAAGAGTTGTATCGCCAGCATATTGCAGGGAAATATAACATTAAGTTTGTGTTGGACGATCGCCAGCAAGTTGTGGATATGTGGAGAGGCTTGGGAATGACTGTATTTCAAGTAGATGAAGGGGATTTTTAATCTAGGGTGTGTTTGGGCGATCGCAACTTCCGACGATCGCCCCACGCCTAATGCTATAATCCAAGTACCATTGACAAACATTTTGTGATGATAGCCATTCCCCAAACACCCCAAAAAATGACGGTTGAGGAATATATCGAGTGGGAAGCTAAACAAGAGATTCGCCACGAATATGTCAACGGCGAAGTTTTTGCCATGACGGGCGGTACAATTCCTCATAACGATATTGCACTCAACTTTTACACTGCATTACACCCGCATCTGCGTTCCAGAGGTTGTCGAATAAACGTGTCAGATGTGAAATTGCAAGTCAGTTTTCAAAGCCGTTACTACTACCCTGATGTGATAGTCAGTTGCGATCCTCAAGACATTAATTCCCGCAAATTCATTCAAAATCCTAAAATTATTGTGGAAGTTCTTTCTCCTAGTACAAGTGCTAAAGATCGGGATGAAAAATTCACTTGTTATCTCAAAATTCCGAGTTTGCAAGAGTATATCTTGATTGATTCTGAAAAGATTTTTGTTGAACGTTACTGTCGGGGAGATGGCAGAATGTGGCTGTACTATTCTTACACTGCTGGGGAGATGATCACTTTATCAAGTATTGGGTTTGATTTGCCGATCGCACTTTTGTATGAAGGCGTGGGATTTGAAACAGAAACAGAAACAGAACCATAAAAACACACATTTTCTAGCAACTAGATCGGGAACAGGCAAGATGCCTGTTCCACAAACAGTCAGTTTGGTTGTTAATTGTCAGTTGAATTATGAGAGTTAAAGTTAAACAAGAAATTTTACAGTTGATAGCTCAATATGATAGTAAGTGGTACTGGTATCAAATTGACCGCTACCTTAGCATTAATAATCCAGAAACTCCTGGTCCTTATCTTGACGAAATTAAGGCACTTAAACAAGAGGGATTGATTGACGAGCGGAAATTTTATGGTTCTCAATTTAGACTGTACTGTATTACTGATGCAGGAAGAGCGCGATTACAATAATTTAAAACTATCCTATTTCTGTCTCCCATTTTCATGACATCCGTTACATCCGTTACACAATCTGTTGCCGAACTTCCTTCTTCCTATATCTACCTAGTCCAAGCCAGCCAGCGATTGAACAAATTCTTGACAAACGGTGTCAAACGAGTGCGATTGTACGCATCTCCCGGCTTTGCGAATAGCCTCAGCTTGCGTCGGATAGGGATGAATTACACTCGCAATTTTTCCTAAACCAATATTGTTAACCATTGCTAAAGTAATCTCGCTAATCATATCCCCAGCGTTTCTAGCAACAATAGTTGCACCTAATATTTTGTCGCTGCCTTTCTTGACGTTAATTTTCACAAAACCCTCATCTTCTCCGTCAAGAATTGCCCGATCGACTTGACTGAAAGGAATCAAAAATGTATCGACATCAATCGCTTTGGCTTGAATTTCTCGATCGCCCATTCCAACGTGCGCCACCTCTGGGCTAGTATAAGTACACCAAGGTATAGTCAAAGCACTGAGTTTTTTGCGTCCGAAAAACAGCGTATTTTGAATGACAATCCTCGCCGCAAAATCAGCAGCATGAGTAAATTTATGCTTCATGCAGATATCGCCAGCGGCATAAATGCGGGGATTAGTAGTTTGCAAATTGTCATTGACAAATACGCCCGTTTGTGTATCGTAGTCAACGCCGATCGCCTCCAAATTCAATCCTTCCACATTGGGCGATCGCCCGGTGCTAATCAGAATTTCATCTACAGTCACAGTACCAGCTTTACCCTGAGATTCATAATAAATTACTTTGCCTGTATTTGTTTGCTCAACGCGCTCTATTTTGGATTCTAGAATTAGCTGAATTTCTTCCCTCACAAAAGCCTGCTGCACAATGTTAGCAGCATCAACATCTTCCTTGTCCAAAATGTGAGCATTTTTGTGGAGTAACACGACTTCCGAACCCAGCCTGCGGAAGGCTTGAGCCAATTCGCAGCCGATCGGACCTGCGCCAATTATTGCCAAACGTTGCGGCTTTTCCGTGAGGTTAAACACAGTTTCATTAGTCAGATATCCAGCTTCTTGTAAACCGGAAATTTGCGGTTGTAGCGCCCTTGCACCCGTCGCAATTACTGCTTTTTTAAAGCGGAGAGTTTGACCAGCCACTTCTACTGTATTATTGCTAGTAAAACGACCAGAACCCAGAAAAACATCTACGCCTAATTTGTGTTGATAGCGTTGAACAGAATCAACATCACTGATTCCCGCCCTGATGCGCCGCATTCTTTCCATCACAGCCGGAAAATCCACCTCTGCACTGTCAGAAACCTTAACACCAAATTTACTAGCTTCCCAGATATCACCGACAGTACGAGACGAACGAATCAGCGCTTTTGAAGGTACACAACCGACATTCAAACAATCGCCGCCCATCAAATGTTTTTCAATCAAAGCAACTTTCGCGCCCAAACCTGCGGCACCTGCGGCAACAATTAATCCAGCGGGGCCGGCTCCAATTACTACTAAATTGTAACAGCTAGCCGGCTGCGGATTTACCCAATCTGGCGGATGTAAATAAGAGACTAATTTTTGATTGTGTTCGTCCATCGGGGGGACATTTAGGCGATCGACTTTTGACTGCGACATTGGCAAATTCTCCTAATTAAACACTTTCTTCCAAAGCTTTGTTCGCGATCCGAGTGATAGAGACAGTAACAGCGACAGTAGCAATAAAACTGATGATATTAATCAACCATTTTACTGCTAACGCTTGGGGATTTGTAGACCCAGTTGCCGCGCCGATCGCAGCAATATCTCCCACCAAAGAACCGGAGTAAACATACATGACAGTTCCCGGTATCATGCCGAAGGAACCTAGTATATAATCTTTCAAAGAAACTTGGGTAATTCCTAAAGCGTAATTCAATAAATTGAAAGGAAATAAAGGACAAAGACGAGTCAAAAATACTATTTTTAATCCTTCTTGGGAAACGGCGCGATCGAGAGCTTGGAATTTGGGATGGGCTTCCATGTATTTTACCACGCGATCGCGGGACAAGTATCGCCCAATTAGGAAAGCAAAGGTAGCCCCTAAAGTTGCGGCCACAAACACGTAGATTGATCCCCACCACAGGCCAAACAGCACGCCACCTCCCAGGGTCAAAACAGCACCCGGTATAAATAGTATAGTAGCTAAGTTGTATGTGACTACAAATGCGATCGGTCTCCAAGCGCCTAAGTCCTCGATCCGCATTAACACATTTCTGCAAAAATCTTGAACGTAGGAAGATTTAGTTGCTAGAATTAAGAGAGTGAGAAAAAGGGCGATCGAGAAAAACAACAATCTGCGTTTAAAAATGTTCCGGGGATAATTGGGATTTTGTGCTTGTGGCATAATTCACCATAAATAGCTTATGATTACTGTACTCTAATTCGATGAGATTTTTGATTTTTTTTT
>DCSN01000147.1 GCA_002325645.1 Pseudanabaena sp. UBA1465 | reverse complement strand
TCCCACTCACATTAGTTAAAAAAATGACCAAACCTAATAATATCCAGCTATGGATTCCTGAACTATCTCGTTCCAAGGGAGGAATTCAAGTTTTTTCAGGATTTCTATTGCAAGCTTTACAAGCGTTATATCCCCATATACATTTTAGTGTTTCTCTAAAAAATGATCTTAATTCGGCAAATATTAAAAATAGTCCACAGATTCAAACCTACTATACAGGCGCAATTCCATCACCTCTACGAACTTTATTTTTTGCCCTTCAGTTAATTTGGTTAGCGATCGCCCAAAAGTCCGATTTGGTGATTATGACCCACCTAAATTTTGCACCGATCGCTTTTATTCTCAAAAAAATTATTGGCACAAAATACGTTGCGATCGCCCACGGCATTGAAGCATGGGATATTCAAAACCCAATTCTCAAAACATCGCTCCAGTCGGCAGACCTAATCCTTGCGGTGAGTAACTTTACCCGCGATCACCTCTGCCAAGATCAAGGTTTATCACCTGACAAAGTAGAAGTTTTGCATAATACCTTTGATGAAAAGGCTTGGGAAATTAGGGCTAAACCGCCGCAGTTACTAGAGAAATATGGCCTACGCAACGATCAAAAAATCATTCTGACCGTATCGCGTCTAGTTTCATCAGAACAATACAAAGGCTACGATCGCATCCTTGAAGCCTTACCAATTATTCGTCAAACCATCCCCGATATTCATTACATCATTGTCGGCAAAGGCGGCGATCGTGATCGGATAGAACAAATTATTCAACATCATAATTTGCAAAATCATGTCACACTGGCGGGGTTTGTTCCTGATCAAGATTTATGCAGTTATTATAATCTCTGTGATTTATTTGCGATGCCGAGTAAAAGAGAAGGATTTGGGATAGTCTACTTAGAAGCTCTTGCTTGCGGCAAACCCGTTTTAGGGGGTAGTTTAGATGGGGCGGTTGACGCTTTATGTCATGGAGAAATCGGAGTACTGATTAATCCTGATAATTTACCAGAGATAGCAGAAGTAATCACCAAAATTCTGTTAGGAAAATATGAGAATCCAATCATCTATCAACCTCAAGCATTACGGCAAGCAGCCATTACTCAGTTTGGATTTATGGGTTTTCAAAAAGTCCTATCTAACTATCTATCTAACTATTTATCAGATTTCTAATAATAAGGAGCAGTCAATGTGTGGAATTGCTGGTATGTTGACCCCATCGTTGCAATCTTCAACTGATCGATATATACATCTCATGCAGACAGCCCTTGAGCATCGGGGACCTGACGATCGCGGCATATATTTATCAGCAAATCGAGATGCAGCTTTAGCCCATACCCGTCTAGCAATTCTAGATTTCAGTCAAAATGGACATCAACCAATGTCTATTAATGATCAGAGATATTGGATTACTTTTAATGGAGAAATTTATAATTTTTTAGAATTAAGGAAACAGTTAGAAAAGGAAGGAGAAACTTTTTTTTCCCATACAGATACAGAAGTTATTCTCAAGCTCTATGCCAAATATGGTGAAAGGTGCGTAGATTTTTTGCGCGGAATGTTTGCCTTTGCAATCTGGGACGATCGCCAGCAAGTCTGTTTTATGGCTCGCGATCCCTTAGGCATTAAACCATTTTATTACTGGTATCAAGGTTCAACTTTAATTTTCGCTTCAGAATTACGCACAATCCTTAGCACAGGTATAGTTCCCAAACAATTAAGTCCTATGGGCTTATATACTTATTTGACCAATGGCTCCGTATCGGAACCTTTGACCATAATTGAGAATGTCAAAATCTTAGAGGCAGGTAATTATTTAATCTGGAAATCAGGATCTTTACAACAGAAAAGATATTGGGAAATTAGTTTCGATTCAGTCAGTTCATCAAAAAATGATGGCGTTAGCGAATCGATCGCCACAACACGCTTGGCTTTATTAGATAGCGTCAAATATCATTTTATTAGCGATGTCCCCGTCGGTGTGTTTTTAAGTGGTGGCATTGATTCCACCGCAATTGTGGCGATCGCCAAGCAAATTCAACAGCAAGAATTACGCACTTTCTCCGTCGTGTTTAATGAAGAGAAATGGAATGAAGGCGCGATCGCGAAACGAGTAGCGCAGGATTTTGGGACATTACATACAGAATATTTAGTAACTGCCGATGTTGGAAAAAGTTTATTACCAGAATTTTGGCGATCGCTCGATCAGCCTACGATTGATGGATTTAATACATTTTGTGTGTCGCAACTTGCCCATCAACAGGGGATGAAAGTAGTCCTGTCAGGGCTAGGAAGTGATGAACTCTTTGGCGGCTATGGCACATTTCAGCGAGTACCAAAGATAGCACAACAGAGGCAAAATCTAGCTTTTGTAAATGCGATCGCGGAACCTGTGGGCAATGGTCTCGAAAAACTATGCACATCTCCTAAATATCGTAGACTTGGCGCATTTTTACAAAAGAAAAACTCTATGAGCAATGCCTATGCTCTAGCTCGCGGCGTTTTTTCTGATGGGGAAGCCTTCCAACTTGTGCAGTTTTACCTAGGGACTCAGGTTAGCGATCGCCTCCAAGATGACATCGTTAATTTTAGAAAGAAAGAAAATTATAATTTTCAGCAATTCCCTACCGTCCAAGATCAAGTTTCCTATCTCGAACTCAGTCGCTATATGCGAAATCAACTATTGCGGGATAGCGACGTAATGAGCATGAAATGGGGCTTAGAACTGCGGGTTCCCTTTGTGGATAGTCATCTATTTAAGGCAATCAGTCAGATTCCATCGGCAATCCGTTTACAAACAAGCAAAAAACTCCTAGCCAATGCAGTTCCAGAAATCCCCGACTATATTATTAATCGCCCCAAAAGAGGATTTACGATTCCCTTTGAGAGATGGATTGAGCAAGATTGGCATACTGATACGATGGACATCAAAATCCCCAGCCATATTCCTTTGCCACCTCAGCAATGGTATCGGCGCTGGAGTCTAGTCGTTTTACAAAATTGGTTACAGGAAATGTCTCTATGAAAGTTCTCCATGTTATTCCTTCAGTGGCAAAAGTGCGCGGTGGTCCTAGCCAAGCAATTATTGAAATGGTGAAGGCTTTGCGATCGCAGGGTGTTGATGCCGAAATCGTGACCACTAATGATAATGGTAAAGCGTTATTGGATGTGCCGTTATCTGAACTGACCGATCAACTCAAGGAATATGGAAATGTGCCGATTCGCTTTTTTCCTAGATTTTCGCCTAAGTTCCATGCTGTGCGCGAGTTTGCCTATTCAGGAGCATTAAACACATGGCTATGGCAAAATCTCACCAATTATGACTTAGTTCATGTCCATGCGATTTTTTCCTATCCTTCCACCATCGCGATGGCGATCGCCCGTATCAAGAATATTCCCTACATCAATCGTCCACTGGGACAGCTTTGTGAATGGTCATTGCAGCAAAGCAAACTTCGTAAACAAATCTATCTCCATTTGATTGAACGCGCTAATTTATTGGATAGCAAATCGCTCCATTTTACAACTGAGCAGGAAAAATTAGAATTTAATCAATTAGCTTTAAATATTCCCAACTTTGTGTTACCTCACGGCGTACATATTCCTAACCCTATTCCCAATGCTCAGCAGCAACTACGCCAAATTCTACAAATCCCCGATCAACGTCCCATTATTCTATTCATGTCCCGCATTCATCCTAAAAAAGGATTGGAATATTTAATTTCTGCCCTTGGTGCATTAACAGAATTCAAATTTGCCTTGGCGATCGCGGGTAGTGGAGAACCAGACTATATCAACCAGATCCAAGATTTATTAACAACTCATGGCATCAGCGATCGCACTTACATGATCGGATTTGTTGAAGGTGAAACTAAAAATTTATATCTACAAGGCGCAGATCTATTTGCTTTAACTTCCCATTCAGAAAACTTTGGCATTGCCGCCATTGAAGCTTTAGCATCGGCAACACCTGTCCTAATTACCGATGGTGTGGCGATCGCGCCGATGGTACTAGATCAAGATCTGGGCTATGTCACCACATTAGATATTGAGTCGATTACCGCTACCCTCCAAGAATTCTTAAATAATCTGCAACTCGCTCAGTCAAAAGGCGATCGCGCCCAGCAATATATTGCGGAACATTATACTTGGGTTAAAATAGCTCATAGACTGAAAGAAATATATTGCCAGTAAATTTTGCCTCAAACTAAAGCAATGCCAGTACTACCAAGCCCAACTAACCTTCCACGTCTCCTCAACCCCTACTCCCTAGCTGATTCGCTCAAATGGAAACGCCGCGTCCTTAAAGAGCAGCAAAAAAGACGATCCTCTATTCCCTATTCCCTAGGTGACTCGATGGATTGGAAACGTTGCTGCGCTAAAGAAAGAGCCAAGAGACTAGCCGCTTCTAATTTCTAGTAATTTCTAGGAGAGGCGATCGCCTTATCCAATTTTTTCCTTGCGATGATTCCGCGATCGCCTTTTACCATCATCTCTACAAAGGCGATCGTTAGTAGAGCATTGGAGCCAAAAAACAATCGCTCTAAAAGCCTGAAGGTGAGCAAGTTAAAGGTTTTATTTTTTAAGAATAGTAATACCCTGTGAACTCAATTTCGTAAATGCTTCATTATAGCTACGAGCAGCAATAGTGACATACCCGACACTCATT
>DCSN01000036.1 GCA_002325645.1 Pseudanabaena sp. UBA1465 | reverse complement strand
GCTTGTTTTTGCAATTTTTATCGGATTTTCTGATCCAACAAGTTTGAAACACTACCTGCTCATCACGGCTCGATTGACGCAAACGCACGTTTTTTGTTTAAAAAAGATATAATAATGATTATCATTATCATACAGTAGATATTAAAAAATCTATGACTACAAACTTTTCTCAAATTCCCGTCACCGTCCTAACAGGCTATCTCGGTGCAGGCAAAACCACATTGCTTAATCGCATTCTCACCCATGAACATGGCAAAAAAGTTGCCGTCATCGTCAATGAATTTGGAGAAGTGGGCATCGATCATAAATTAGTGGTCAATGCCGATGAAGAAATCTTTGAAATGAATAATGGTTGTATTTGCTGCACTGTGCGCGGTGACTTGATTCGGATTATCACGAATCTGATGCGCCGCCGTGATAAATTCGATCATCTGGTCATTGAAACTACGGGACTCGCTGACCCTGCCCCCGTAATTCAGACCTTTTTTGTTGATGAAGATGTCAGCGCCAAAACCAAGCTAGATGCAGTAGTCACCGTGGTTGATGCTAAACATATCTCTCAGCATTGGGATGCGGAAGAAGCTCAGGAACAAATTGCTTTTGCGGATATTATTCTGCTCAATAAAACTGATTTGGTAAGTGAATCGGAGCTAATAGATCTAGAACAACGCATTAAATCCATGAATTTGATGTGTAAAATCTATCGCACTCAAAACTCTGAGATTGAAATGGATGCAGTTCTGGGAGTGGGTGCATTTCAGCTTGATCGGGCTTTGCAAATCGATCCTGAGTTTCTGGGAGAAGATGCCCATGAGCATGATGACACGGTGAAATCTGTGGCGATCGTGGAAGAAGGTGAACTCTATTTACCCAAAGTTAATGCTTGGATTAGCGCTCTATTAAGAGAGCAAGGCGTTGATATTTTCAGGATGAAGGGAATTTTGAATATTAAAGGAGTTGAGGAAAGATTCGTTTTTCAAGGTGTGCATATGTTATTTGATGCTAACCGCGATCGCCTATGGCAACCTAACGAACATCGCAAAAACGAATTAGTTTTTATCGGTCGCAACCTTGACCCAGAAAAGCTTAAAGCAGATTTTTTAGCTTGTATATATTAAGGATGATCAAACGTCTCTACATATGTAAGGCGATCGCCATTAAGAATGGAATGTATAGTCTTAGTCACCTGTATTAGGATAAATCAAAACCCGAATAGTGAAAGGCGGCGCTACGCACCGCCTTTCACTATTCGGGTTTGTCCTAACCAGATTTGTGGCTAGGCTAAAAGTTTTTCAACTGCGGCAATAACATCTTCAGGTTGAGGGATGGTCAAGCTCTCCAATCCGCCATTGTAGGGGGTTGGTACGTCCAAAGCTGCCAGACGCACAATCGGCGCATCTAGTTCATCAAAATAATGATCATTAATTGAAGCGATAATTTCCGAACCGATACTCGCGCAGCGCATTCCTTCTTCAACAATCACGATGCGATGAGTTTTTCGTAAGGAAGTAACAATCGTTTCGAGATCGAGAGGCTTTAACGAAATCAAGTCAATCACTTCAGGATCGTAACCCTTGTCAACTAGGGTTTCGACTGCCTTGAGAACGTGATAGCGCATTCTTGAATAGGTCAAGATGGTGACATCATTACCTTCACGCACGATTTCCGCCTTGTCTAGAGGCAATAAGTATTCTTCATCGGGAATATCTTCTTTGAGGTTGTATAGCAAAACATGTTCAAAGAAGAGAATCGGGTTATCGTTACGAATTGCCGATTTTAATAGTCCTTTAGCATTGTAAGGGGTAGAGCAAGCCACCATTTTGATGCCAGGAACTGCTTGGAAATAGGTTTCAAGACGCTGTGAATGTTCTGCGCCAAGGTTACGACCTACGCCGCCAGGTCCACGAATCACGATAGGGATTTTAAAGTTACCGCCAGAGGTGTAGCGTAGCATCCCTGCGTTGTTGGAGATTTGGTTGAAGGCAAGTAGCAAAAAGCCCATGTTCATGCCTTCGATGATTGGGCGTAAACCTGTCATCGCTGAGCCGATCGCCATACCTGTGAAAGCATTTTCGGCGATCGGGGTGTCGAGTAAGCGCAAATCACCGTACTTTTTATAAAGGTCTTTGGTTACTTTGTAGGAGCCGCCATAATGCCCCACGTCTTCGCCTAAAACATAAACGGCTGGATCGCGCTCCATTTCCTCATCGATCGCTGCTCGGAGGGCGTTGAAAAAAGTAACCTCTGCCATATAAATCTGTGATTTTATCTATGATTATGTAAACAAGTCTTAAGCGATTATATCTTTTGGGGTGCGCCTCGCCACAGTAATTTGTGTAGCGCACACCTTAAACAACTACTGGCGGACGATCCGATTTTCGAGTTTTGGCTGCAAGGGTGAACTAGCGCTGATATATTCGGCGATCGCATCCGATAGCAGATAACCAGTTTCTAAAAGATTTTTACCTTCAGCAAAAGTAAGATAACCATCACCTCCAGAAGCGAGGAAGTTATTGGTCGCCACCTTATAAACTTGATTAGGATTTAATAATTGGAATGTACCTGAAGCGTCTTTAACTTCTACTTTGGTAACGCGCTTACCTGCAGCAAGTTTAAGATCCCAGACAAAGCGAATCCCTGCTACTTGCGGAAATCGTCCCTCGCCCTGCTCCGCCATACTCACGCCACTTTCTAGGGCTTCTTTCAATTGCTGTCCTGTTAGTTCCACTCGCGTAATCGTATTACCAAAGGGAAGTGCTTCTAAGACATTGCCCATCGTGATATCACCTAAGGGGAATCCATTGCGAATTCCACCCGCGTTGATGATCACTGCTTGGACTCGATCAACCTTCGTTTTTGCCAAAATTGCATCGGCAATTAAGTTGCCTAAAGCCGTTTCGCTAGTTCGCAGTTTGACGCGATCGCCATCGAGGGCAACTAGAGATTTACCAATCACTCTTTGGCGTAATGCTTCAATTGGAGATGCATAGGCTTTGAGTTTATCTGTAAATTCTGGATTGGGTTTGATAGTTGCATCAAGAGCATGGGGTTTTCCTGCCCAAGCGATTAACTTACCTGCGCGATCGAAACTTACGGATAAATCGCCTAAATATTTGCCCCATTCCCAATCTGTCACCACTAGCACAGGTTCCTTTGTGCCATTCTTCTCAACTAAGGGATAGGGATGATTAGCATTGGGAATATTGCCAACGGATGTATGGCTATGACCACCGATGATGATATCAATAGCGGGGACTTTTTGCGCTAGAGCCACATCATTCTCAAACCCAATGTGGGTTAGTGCCACGATTTTATTAATTCCTTGCTGTTTTAGTTCGCGAACTGATCTACGGGCGGCGGCGATCAGTTCGGTAAACTTCACGCCATCACCAACGCTGGATAAAATCGCGGTGTCGGGAGTCGTCAAACCAAATACACCAATCTTTTCGCCTTTCACATTGAGAATGTGCCAAGGACGAACTTTGTCATATAAAGGCGATGTGGGCGCAATATCCAAATTTGCGGAAATGATGGGAAATTTGGCTTTAGCGATGAAGTCGGCGAGGACTTGTTGACCGCGATCAAATTCATGATTGCCGATGGTTCCTGCGTCGTAATTAAGAGCATTATAAAAATCTAGATCCGCCTGTCCGAGATATTGATTGAAATAGAGAGTGCCTTGAAAAATATCCCCTGCATCTAATAGCAGTAAAGGTTCCTGATTAGCCGTATTCTCCGCACGAATTTGATCAATGAGAGTCCGACGACGGGCAATTCCACCCAATAGGCGATCGCCAAATTTCACTGGTTCCAAATGGGCGTGATGATCGTTGGTATGGAGGATTCTGAGCGAGAAGCGACTTTCCTGTGCAACGACATTTAACAGCGCAGGAGAAACGGCAATCAAAAAGGTAATTACAAAAGCTCCAAATATCTGAAAGGATCGCTTCAGATCAGGTTTGAGTTTTAATTTTATTTTTATTTTTATTTTTAAATAATTGGCGATCGCTTTAAAACCATTCTTTGCTTTCACAGTCATCACCCTTAGATTTATGTTGATTTTTATGCCTCAAGTGTGAGGTTGCACAAATCAGTACCTTACACTTATCTATCAAAGACCAAATATAACCTAAAATTTTAGTCAAATTAGCAATTGGGTAATTCGATCATGTCAGAAGTTAGTTCAGAAATTAAATTTGCGATCGAAGGTGATGGAGCGATTGAAGCTACTGAAGAGTTTTTGGCTTTAGAAGGAATTGAAGGCTCCTATGTTGTGGATGAAGAGATTCAGCGTGAAGGGGTGCTTGCCACGATTGCTTCGATTGTCGGGATTGTATCTGGTACTTTGGCAGTTGCGGAACAAATCCGTAAATGGTATCAGGAATATAAACAAGGTAAGTCTGGTAAGAGGATCGCGAAGGTGTTGATCGTTGGACGCAAAGGCGAACGTCTCCTACTCGAAAATGCGACAATCGAACAAATCCGTAAGGTTTTAGAGAGTTAACTTTATGACTACGCTTGCGTTAGATTTACTTAAAGAGCAATACATCGTCGATGTCAACGGCAATAAAACAGCCGTGATTTTAAGCATTGAGCTATATGAGCAAATGTTAGAAGATATTCATGATTTGGCGATCGTGGCTGAGCGCCGCTCTGAACCTTCGGTTAGTTTGGCTGAGATGAAGAAAAGGCTAAGCTCTAATGAACCTCTATCAAATTAACTTTCAGCCATCGGTTGAGAAAGATCTGCGTAAACTTTCTTCAGAAAATTGCGATCGCCTTTTAGCTCGTATTGAAGAATTGGCAAATGAGCCGATGCCAGTTCAAGCTATCAAACTGAAAGGTACAGAAGGACTCTATCGCGTTCGGGTGGGAGACTATCGCATTATTTATGAGGTAGATGCGTCTGCCAAAAGTATCTTGATTCACTATGTGCGACATCGACGCGAAGTTTATCGGGATATGTGAAATTTTCCCTGCTAAATATCAAAAATCTTGGGAGTGATTTGTGCAAGTTCTTTATATCGAGTTGCATCCGCACAATAAGGCATCGGTTGAGTTGCGGTATCAAAATCTGCATAGTCAGGGCTATGAAAAGCAAATCTTGCAGATTAGTGATATTGAGGATGCGATCGCCTTAGCCGAACGGGATATTTATGTGTCTATGCCCGATCCTGTGGCGATCGGGAAGAAATTGTTTGGCTGGTTGGATGGGGATGGGCGGTGGTTGAGTCGGGCTTTGGCGGATTGTCGGGGGGACTTGTTGGTATTGGCGATCGCTAATCTTGCGAAGTTACCGCATTTACCTTAGGAAGTGCTGCACGATCGCGAGGGATTTTTGATCGATCGCACTTATCCTATTGCTAACAAATCAGTCGCCATTGACAAGTCAAGAGGATACTTCCATAAACAACTACCTCCAAGCTTTTTGATCTCTAACGAAACTGCTCGAATTATCCGCATATCATCCCCGCTAAAGTTGCCTGCCATAAGCTCTTTTTTCCAAATGTCTAACTTTGGATCTGGCTCATCAAACCATAGGGGAAATAACACATCAAACCAATACTACTCAGCAGGAGATATCTTTTCATCTCTGTAAAATTGTTGCTTTTGCTCTGGTGTCAAAGTCTGTAATATTAACCAAAAGTTAGCATCTAAAATTATTTCTGAAAGAAAATCAACAACAGATAATTTTTGGGTTATCTGTTTATCTTTGATCCATCTCAGTAAATTACTCAGTCTTACGGCAAGAGACGGTTTAATCGACTTGGCTTGATCAATTAACTCTCTCAGTTGTAATCGAATCTCTATTGCACTTTGCCTTTGTCGTATCACAGAATAATAGAACCCGTTAATTTTTAGTAAATCTTGATCATGATAACCTAGAACTCACCTTTCCACTATGCCCAACAGGGAGAGGTAGAGCAAGCGATCGCCCTCTATCAGCAGTCCATAGATATCGAAGAACGCATCGGTAACGTGGGGGGTAAAGCCGCCACACTCGCGATGATGGGAGATTTATTAGCAAACAATGGCGATTTTCAAACGGCGATTTCCTATCTCCAAGAATCCCTCACGATCCTGCAACACCTCAAATCCCCCGACGCAGCGACAGTTCAGAGGATGTTAGAACAAGTGAGAGCGATGGCGGGGTAAGGAAAAAGGAAAAAATTCTGGTAGGGGCATAGCATTCCCGCAGAAATTTATAACATTTGCAATTCCCTCAATACGGGAATGCTCGGCTCCTAAACCTCTGACATCCGCCCAAATCCCCAAACCGCAGGGATAAGCGATCGGTAAAAGCACAGAGGGCGCAGCATTTGCGGATCGAAATTTCTGTGATGAGTTTAAAAAGCGATCGCGCAAATGCAACGCCCCTACAATTACCTATGCGCTAACATATAATCCATGACTATCACCGTCACCATCCCCGAAGCTAACATGAAAAAGCTAGGATACTTCAGGTCTGCAAGGTTGACTCTAAGCGCTGAAAGCTTTACATGAAAAGAGTTATGTCCATCCTTACCTAAATAGGACTACCAATTCTCTGGTATTGAAAGAGCTTATCGATTATTTAGAGAAACATCAGTCAGAGATCATCAACACTATTGAATCCGCCTTGGGCTAGAGCATATTCAAAGCTTTGTCCTGGTTGCCATAGTCCGAGAATACTAACGCGCTTTCCATATTTTTTGAGGGGTTGCTCCATGCGCTTTTGCTCCCCTATGTGGCTATAGCTATAACTAACAGGACTTTCTAGACAAAAACCTGCCTCGTCCAAATATTTCAAATCGATTTCACCTACAGCAGCAGCAAGTATCAACATGTCTAAGTCAGCTTGTTTGATAGCTTTTTTTACTGGCTCTTGCTTTGCTTTATGACTTGCCCTAGTCCGCTTCCACCGATAACCCTTTTTTTTTAAGACTCGCCTTAATCTGTCACTACTCAAATCCACCCCTCGCTCTTGCTTCAGTTTATGAGCTAATTGCTTAGAGTTATAGGTTCGTGGGTCATTCTCCAAACAATCTGATAAGTATTTCAAGTCCGAGTTTTGCCATTTTGGTTTAGCCCCTCGCCCCTTCATTTCCGACAACCCAGCTATACCACCTGTTTGCCAACGCTTTATTGTTGTTCTTACTGTATGCTCATGGCACTTGCATATCTGGGCTATCTTTGGCACATTCCAACCTTGGGCATTCATTCTCACCATATGCGCTCGGTCGCGTGTCCGTTGTGGTAAATTTTCGGCTTTCCTCATCTCGCTTAATGTAATTTATTGCGCTGGTGTCAGTATTATTCTTATTGGGGCAGGCATTTCATCTTTAGAATTGGCGGCTTTTCATCTTACATTTAATTACGCCTCGCTTTATATATAAAAGATGAGAGGGCAGCGCTTTGCGCCACCCCCTCATCTTTATATAAAGCGAAAAGCACTTGATACTGACTAGCTTAAAGTTGCGTTAAACTCGTCAATTGTCGGATAAATTTTAAAAATCTTGGTCATGCTAGTTAGTTCAAATAGCATTTGAACTTGATCGTTAGCACCGCAGATTATCATCTCACCATTGCTATTCCGAATTGATTTTAAAGCTGAAACAAGCGCTCCCAAACCTGAACTATCCATAAATGTGATCTCTTGGAGATCAACTAGTAAATATTTAGGAGACGTTGCTAAGGACGCAATATCATTGACTTGGCGACGAAAATCAGACGCAGTTGTGACATCAAGTCTGCCTGAAGGTTGTATAACTTTTACTGCATTACTCATGGATTTTTTACTGACCTAGGGATTTATGGTGATGATTAGGGGTAAGTAGTCGGGCTTGATTAAAAAAAACTAGTACTGAAATCTATGGCTCACGAGCAGCGATCGCCGCAGGTTTTAGAATTTTATATTTAACTGCGCCTAGTTACTTAAGCAATATTTAATCGGCACTGCAAGAGCAGGTTTCATGCGACAATGTCTATGGTCATCGACCCGCCCGCGACGATGGATTCAGACAGCCTAACGAGCGAAGTTCAGTAAAACTGGCGGCGCAGACAAATCGGTAGACTGGGAAAAGAGGATAGGGCAATGGCAAACATCCCTAAAATCAAAACAATATAAGAATTCCTTTTAGGTTTTCGACACATAACAACCGCAGGGCTTGCGGGGATGGTCTGTGGAGCGAACATAAGACCAAAAACTCCTTTAGAGTAGAGGCGGTTGCGAAATGCCAGTAATGGGAAGAAACAGAAACCTAAGTCGTGAGTCTTAGGAATCTCAGTCGCGTTACTCGCTGAAAGGATGTCAAAAGCATAAATCTTTATCAATAACTTTGGCTCTTATTTGGGTTTTAATGAAACCTGAGTAATATTAAGCAATTTTTGAATTTTCTAAATCTATGGCTGATTTACATGATTTGCAAGCGATTCAGGAGGCTCTAAAGCCGATCATCGATCCCGATCGCCAAAAAAGCATTATCGAACTGGAGATGGTGCGGGATATCGCCATTAAGTCGAATGGGGTGGTCAGCTTTACACTTTTGTTAAATGATCCCAATAGTCCCAAGCGCGACCCGTTAATTCAAGAATGTAAAAATGCCATTAAGGCGATCGCCTCGGTTACGGATGTTTGGGTAAAGGTCATCGCCAATAGTCCTGCGATCGCGACACCAACGCCGCCGACAAATAACTTGCAAGGCATTGAAGGCGTGAAATATATTCTGGCGATCTCTAGCGGCAAAGGCGGTGTGGGCAAAACCTCAGTAGCTGTAAATGTCGCCGTAGCTCTCGCGGATATGGGCGCAAAGGTGGGGATTCTTGACGCAGATATTTATGGGCCAAATGTGCCTGTGATGCTAGGCATGGAAGCCGCGCAGGTAAAGGTAGTTAAAGCCGAAAATGGCGCAGATGTAGTCGAGCCAGCCTTTAACTATGGCGTAAAAATGATCTCGATGGCATTTTTGATTGCTAAGGATCAACCTGTGGTTTGGCGAGGTCCGATGCTCAATGGTGTAATTCGTCAATTTCTCTATCAAGCCAACTGGGGCGAACTAGATTATTTGATTGTGGATATGCCCCCTGGCACTGGTGACGCGCAGTTAACCCTCACCCAGTCCGTACCATTGGCAGGAGCCGTGATCGTGACTACACCCCAAACAGTGTCGCTATTAGATTCACGCAAGGGTTTAAAGATGTTCCAAAATATGGGGATTCCTGTTTTGGGCATTGTCGAAAATATGAGCTATTTCATTCCCCCCGATATGCCCGATAAGCAGTACGACATTTTTGGTTCTGGTGGTGGTCAAAAAGCATCCGATGAGCTTGGCGTAGATTTACTCGGTTGTGTACCTCTAGAAATTAGTCTGCGCGAAGGCGGCGATCGCGGCGTGCCTATTGTCTTAGGTCATCCTGAGTCTGCCTCAGCTAAGGCTTTACGCGAAATTGCCAAGGCGATCGCCGCCAA
>DCSN01000175.1:70245-71421 GCA_002325645.1 Pseudanabaena sp. UBA1465 | reverse complement strand
GCGTGCGCCACAGGTTTTAGATCTTGGTTTTTAATTAGGCTCGGCTACTTACTAAAGACTGCGGCGACTTGAGCAACTCGCTGCGTTGCCTAGATTACTGTCTTCTACTAATATCTATGATACTACGGCATCGCACTGTAAATTATGGATTTATTGTGGTCTTATGAAACGTCGCCAGCTTTTATTTACGTTAGGTGGGGCATTTGTCGGAATTCCGATCATTGTTTCTTTGATTTATGACGCGATCACCAAGTCCAAAGCGTCATCTATTAGTCAGTCTCCATCCTCAGCCCCAAAATTTGAAAATACATCTAGTCCTAATCTTGCTGATGCAAACTCAGAAATAAGCCTTGATACGACCGAGGAGCCGTTATTGCGCTTTGCGGCGATCGCGGATAATGGCTTTGGTAGTCCCGATCAATTTGCCGTCGCCAAATCGATGTGGGAAACCTACCAGCAAAAGCCCTACGCTTTCGTGTTAATGGCGGGCGACAATATTTATCCCTATGGTGAAATTAAATTAGCCAAAGCCTATTTTGAAGAACCCTACGCCCCATTGCTAAAGGAAAATGTGCAATTTTATGCGGTGTTGGGCAATCATGACATTATCAAATCCAATAATGGAATGGATCAGATTAATTACAAGCTTTTTAACATGGGCGATCGCTACTATTCCTTTACTAAAGGCGATGTTCGCGAAGGCACAGTCGAATTTTTTGCCCTTGATACAAATAACAATGCTCCTTGGGAAGCGCAACTGGCTTGGCTCGATCGCCAACTTACTAAAAGCACGGCTCCTTGGAAAATCGTCTATGGACATCATCCCCTTTACTCATCGGGGCGGCATGGCGGCGATCGCGAATTAGTCGCCAAACTTGCGCCCATCTTTGCGAAACATAAAGTTCCCCTTTATCTCTGTGGGCATGATCATGGCTATGAGCGATCGATCCCTCTTGATGGCACTATCTATATTGTGAATGGCGGCGGCGGCGCACCTTTGTATAAATTTGGAAAGTCTCCGCAAACCGCCTTTGTAAGTCCGCAATTTAGCTTCATGACTTTTGATGTCTATCAAGATAAAATCATCACCAAAGCGATCGCCACCGATGGCAAAGTATTTGATCGCGCCATCATTACCAAGGCTTAGAAATGGTTTGAAGAAGAGCGCCCCATGGG
>DCSN01000175.1:64126-70186 GCA_002325645.1 Pseudanabaena sp. UBA1465 | reverse complement strand
CGTGCGCCACAGGTTTTAGGGTTTTATATTTAATTGCGCCCAGCTACTTATATAGTAAATTCATCCCCAAACGTTAAATTCCATGAGCTTATACCTGTACGCAATTTTGCAAGCCGAAAATCTTGATCTCATCCAAAATCTTGATTTGCAAGGTATGAATGCTCAGCCTGTCCAGTTTCATGCGGTTCCTCCCTTTGCGATCGTTTACAGTGAATCTCAGCAGGATCGTTACCTCGCCAGCCGTGCTAACCTGATCACCCACGAAACGGTTTTAGAGTCGCTGATGAAGGCGATCGATCCCCATCAAGCAGTGCCATTACCATTACAATTTGGGCTAGTGGTCGAAGAATGGGAAGAGGTGCAGCAAGATCTGCTTATTCCCTACGCCGATCAACTTAAGGAGTTAATTAATAACTTAATTGGTAAGCGTGAGGTCAGTGTCAAACTATTTTGGAACCAAACAGAAGAACTAAATCTAGCGGTTGCGGAAAATGCAGGCTTACGTCAACGACGTGAGGCTTTGGTGGGCAAAGTTTTAAGTATGGATGAAGCGATCGCGATCGGGCAAGAATTAGAGGCGGCGATCGAGGATCGTCAACAAGTAATTGTGGAAGCCTTTATCAATACTCTCAAGCCTTTAGCCCATGACTATGCTGAAGGAGAATTACTCACAGAAAGTATGATTTATAACGGTTCTTTTTTAATTGATTGGGATAAGGAACCAGAATTTGCGGCGGCGGTGGAAGCCCTCGATCAGCAATTTGAAAACCGTCTCAGAATCCGCTACAACGACTTTACTGCGCCCTATAACTTCGTAAATGTAGATCGAGAAAGATAGAAGCGTTGCTTCTATCTTTCTGTAGCAAGAGTAAAGTTTCTTAGGATAGGCAAGGGGCTTAAGCCCCTTGTTCATTGAGTTAATAGAATGGCTATTTAGAAACGTTCCATAAACTTATATTTAGCATCATGAATCGGTTTTGCCCCCTCGCCACAGGTGCGTGGAGTCGGCAAAATCTTAGTCGGATTAGCAATACCTTGAGGGTCAAAGACCTCTCGCACCCATTGCATAGTTTCTAAATCTGAAGGGCTAAACATCTCTGGCATATAGCACTTCTTATCTGCCCCAATACCATGCTCGCCCGAAATGCTACCGCCCACCCGCACACAGAGCTTGAGGATTTCGCCGCCTAGTTCTTCCACCGTTTCCAAAGCGCCAGCTTCGGCATTGTTATACAAAATTAATGGATGAAGATTTCCATCTCCTGCATGGAAGACATTGGCGACATGGTAGCCATACTTTTTGCTGAGCTTCTCAATCTCTTGCAATACAAAAGTAAGCTTAGTGCGCGGAATGACTCCATCCTGCACATAGTAGTCGGGACTGAGGCGACCCATCGCGGCAAAGGCGGCTTTGCGACCTTTCCACAGCCTGAGACGTTGCTCTGGATCGGTGGCTATGGTCACATTTCGCGCTCCATTTTTATAACAAATTTCTTGGATGAGCCTTGCATTTTCGGCAACTTCACTCTCTAAACCATCAACCTCAATTAAGAGAATGGAAGCTGCATCACGCGGATAGCAATTTGTGGCAACCGTATCTTCCACCGCATTAATACTCATGTTGTCCATGATTTCCATGCCTCCAGGGATGATGCCAGCGCTGATTACATCGGAAACCGTCGATCCTGCGGCTTCGACGGTGGTGAAATCGGCTAAAAGAACTTGGATGGATTCGGCGGATTTGAGGATTTTGAGGGTCACTTCTGTGGCAATGCCGAGGGTTCCTTCGGAGCCAACAAAAATCCCCGTCAGATCGTAGCCTGGACTTTCAGGAATTTTGCTGCCGATATCTTTGATTGAACCATCGGGCAGGACAATTTTTGCACCGAGGACATGGTTGGTAGTGACTCCATATTTGAGGCAATGCACACCGCCTGAGTTTTCGGCGACGTTGCCACCAATGGAGCAGATAATCTGGCTAGAGGGATCGGGAGCGTAATAGAAACCTGCACCACTTACGGCTTGAGTGACCCAGTTATTGATTACCCCTGGTTGTACGACTACGCGCTGGTTTTCGAGATCAATCTCTAAAATTTTTCTCATGCGTGATGTCACAATCAGCACGGAGTCAGGCAAAGGCAATGCACCACCTGATAAGCCTGTACCTGAGCCTCTAGCCACAAAGGGAAGTTTGTAACGATCGCATATTTTTACGATCGCCGCCACTTGATCGGTGGTATTTGGCAAAACCACGATCGCAGGTTGTTGTTTATAACTGGTGAGTCCGTCGCATTCATAGGCGAGTAACTCTTCGCGGGTGCGGACTACATAGCGATCGCCCACAATGGCGATGAACGCATCCGCGATCGCTTGCCAATCAATAGTTTGGGTTGGTGATACAGAAATATTTGAGCTAGAGGCGATCGCAGTCATGTTGTAAGGTCAAAGGTAACAACTAAACTGATCCTACAGCGCTTTGTCCCTTGCCTTTGAAAGAATTCAGAAAGTTAAAAAAAGCTTTTTTTAACTTTCTGAATTTTGAATATATTGCAAAAGTACCCTCTCGATTTCGCCACTCCGAACAGGCTTGCTGATGTAATTATTCATACCCACATCCAGACAAGTTTGTTTATCTTCAGGCATAGCATTGCCCGTCATCGCCACAATTATCGGTTGGATTGGAATTGTCAAACTTTGGCGAATTAATTTGGTTGCCATTAATCCATCCATTTCGGGCATTTGCACATCCATAAAAACCAGATCGTAACTCTGAATTGATATTTTCTGAATAGCTTCTATGCCATTGTTAGCAATATCCACTTGATAACCAAACTTTTTCAATAACAGTGAACTAGCAATCTTTTGATTAACGGGATTATCTTCTACGAGTAAGATCTTGAGAGGAAACTTTTCTGCCATCAAGATACTATTGTTGCTGGGACTCAAAGGTAACTGATTAGTTGCGATCGCCTTAGAGACATTAGAAACAGCCGTTGGTAAAGACATCGTGAAGTAAAAAGTAGAGCCAGACTGATGAGAGTTAGTCCTAATTTGCCAATCTAAGCTTGGTTTACCGCCAATATAGCCTTGGCTTTCCACCCAAATGGAACCGCCCATTAACTCCACTAAATGCTTACAGATAACCAATCCCAATCCCGTACCGCCATAGCGACGACTGATGGAAGTATCTGCCTGAGAAAAGGGCTGAAATAGCTTATCAATATGATTTCTAGATATACCAATACCCGTATCTTTAATCGCAAATAGTAATTGAGAAGATGGCTGACAACTAACTGTTAACACAATCTCACCGTTGCTAGTAAACTTAATGGCATTCCCAATTAGATTAATCAGAATTTGACTTAATCTGGAAGCATCGCCCACTAAGGCATCAGGAATATTATCGGCGATCGCATATTTGAGGATGTTTCCTTGATGGTTAGCTTGATTACCCAAGATCTGGTACACCAAATTAATCTCATCAATGAGGATAAAAGGACGATTTTCTAGTTCCAGTTTTCCTGCTTCAATTTTAGAAAAATCTAGAATGTCATTAATAATTGAGAGCAAAATATTTCCACTATTCCGAATTATCTGTACATAATCCGACTGCTCTGGATTTAGATCTGTAGATGCAAGTAACTCCGCCATGCCAATCACTCCATTCATAGGCGTGCGAATTTCATGACTCATGTTAGCGAGGAATTCACTTTTAGATCGTGTTGCTAATTCCGCTATTTCCTTAGCCTTAGCTAGAGCGATCTCTGTTTGTTTACGTTCAGTAATATCTCTGGCAATCTGAATTACTTTATCTTTCGCAATGGGGGATATGTTGGCGGTAAACCAAACCTCTTGATCGTTAATATTTAGGCAATAATCACAACTAACAATTTTTTGAGTGTCTAATGCTTCTCTAATCGCACTCACAATAATGCTGGCGGCAGGTTGCGGAAGCTCTTCATTGATTGGCTTGCTTAAAATTTCCTCAGGACTGCCGAGTAAATTGCTAATATTTGTGGGAACAATTTTGAGACATTTGCCTTGTGAATTACGAATTAACACCACATCTGTCATCGCCGATAGCATCCCATTCTGTTCAGCATAGGCTTCTCTCAATTTGTTAGCACTTTGTCTGATCGCTAGTTCCGATTGTTTGCGATCGGTAATTTCCGTAATATATCCATGCCAGAGAATACTGCCATCAGTCTCTCTCTGTGGAGTTGCCTGACCATAGACCCAAATGATGCGCCCATCGACAAATATTACGCGATATTCACATTGCCAAATTGACAGACTTCTTGCTGATTTGTTAATGGTTTCGCCTACACGCTCTAAATCCTCTGGATAGAGACGGACAAAGATTGGAGAAGCATCTTCTCTAACATCCTCAGGTGAAACCCCATAAATATCGCGAACACCTTGGCTGGCATAGGGAAAATGCGAACTCCCGTCAGGTCTAAGGCGATATTGGTAAATCACCCCTGGAACATTGTGAGAGATCTGTTCCAAGCATCTGGCGGATTCTACTTGCAATGTGATATCGCGAATAATTACTAGAGCTTCGTTATCATTAATTGCCGCAACACGCACTTCTTCATAGGCGATCCGCCCAGACTTTGATAATTGATGATTGTAGACCTGTAATTCTTTGGTGGCGATCGCCTGTCTAATTGCTTGCAGTTGAGATTCTAAAAGATCGGGTGGAAGTACTTCCGATAAATGTTGGCTGATGGGAACAAAGGACTTGATTTCATTGTTGGTAGACATAATGCAATCCAAACAAAATCCATCCAAATTAACTCGCAACAGTAAATCGGGCAAGCTTTTCAGGATTGTCTGCTGACGGATTTCACTCTCCTGTAACGCTAACTTCACGCGCTTTTGATCGCTAATATCAATATGAGTGCCAATAAATCTTAACGGTAAACCATCGGCGGTACGGCTAAAAACCTGTCCCCTTGCCAAAATCCATTTATAACTACCATCCTTACATTGAAGACGATGCTCAAACACATATTGCTCAGTTTCACCTTGCAAATGCTTATGAATTTCTATATAGGCTTGCTCTCGATCTTCGGGATGCAATCGCTGTTCCCACTCACCGAAATGATTGCGAAGCTCATGATCGGCAAATCCCAGCATCGCCTTCCAAGCAGAAGAGAAAAAAACCTCGTTAGTTTGGAGATTCCAATCCCAAATGCCATCACCACTAGCTTTGATCGCATATTGCCTACGCATTTGGATTTCATCTTCGATATACTTGCATTCAGTAGCGGTTCCAAGCATATATTTCAGACCAATTCCTAGTTGAATAGAAATATTTTTGAGAAGGCTAATTTCTTGAGGTTGCCATTGCCTTGGGCGATCGCATTGATGGGTAATGATTAAACCAAATAGATGCTTGGCTGTTTTTTGAGGAAGCAAAATCGGCATCACCAGATTTGCTCTTACCTGCATCCTTGCCAATAGGTCGGCATAGCATGACTGGATTGGCTTAGTTTGCGTATCTTCAATAACACTAAATCTTCCTGCTTTATACAGATCCGCCCATAATTGAGAAAAACAAGGATCGTAAATCAATTCCCCTAAAACTTTTTTCCATGCAGCCCCCACCGACTCAGCCATAACTGCGCCATCGCCATCAGCCAAGAACTGATAAATTAATACGCGATCGCATCTCAATAAATCCCTTGTCTGTTGAACAGTAATATCCAACATATCAGTTAAGTTTTGAGAATCATGAATTCTCAAGGAAAGATCTGTGATGCGATCAAAAATTTTTCCCAAGTAGTTATCATCTAAAGAAGTATTAGTACCAGTAATATTAAAGCCCATGTTAAAAAACTTAGTTAAAAAAAATTAAAAGTTATCTTTGTCTCTTTTAATTTTGCTTGCCCTGATCTTTATAAATCTTCCCCCACAGGAGATTTCAGCTTACTAAATTTTCGGTAACAACTAAGCCATTTCCCCTTAGATATACATCTTATCTTGTATTTGTATAAGATATTGCCCAGATACTTAGTAAAGTTCTGCCCCAAAAATATAAAACCCTAAAAAGTG
>DCSN01000175.1:61050-64056 GCA_002325645.1 Pseudanabaena sp. UBA1465 | reverse complement strand
CACTTTTTAGGGTTTTATATTTTATTGTGCCTAGTTACTTAATTGGGTGATTTATGTTGATTTTGAGACGCTTTTAGGCAAATAATTTGGATTACTGCCTAGCCGAAAATTTTAAGAAAATATGCATCAGTCTTTAGTTTAAGTTACACTATGTTATTTAGGGATTAATATGCAGTAATTTAATTATGTGCGTTTATTAAAAGAGATATGACCCCAACCGTCCCCACCGAGCAGATCGATCGCATTGTGTGGAATCAGCACCACGACCCGTTTACAGTCCTTGGTCCCCATGAAATTGAGCAAGATGGTAAGTCGGTATGGGTGGTTAGAGCGTATCTACCCGACGCAGAGGCCGTATCCGTAGTTACGCCCGATCAACACAAAGAATATCCGATGTATTCGGTGCATCATCCCCACTTTTTTGAATGTATCATCACTGACGCGCCCCACCTCTTCAGTTATCAATTTAAGGTCAAGACTGGTGACAGCGATCGCCTAATTCATGATCCCTACTACTTCAAGTCACCACTACTCACTGAGTTTGATGCCTATTTATTTGGTGAAGGAACCCATTACCAAATTTACGAAAAAATGGGCGCACATCTCACCACCATTGATGGCGTGAATGGCGTTTATTTTGCAGTCTGGGCTCCCAATGCTCGCAACGTGTCCATCATTGGTGATTTCAATAGCTGGGACGGGCGCAAGCACCAAATGCGTAAAGGACATACAGGTATTTGGGATCTGTTTATACCTGAGTTGGTAGTTGGTACTGTTTATAAATACGAAATTAAGAGTCCTGAAGGACATATTTACGAAAAATCTGATCCCTATGGCTACTTTCAAGAAGTACGCCCTAAAACAGCCTCCATCGTCACCGATCTCAACACCTATGAATGGAGCGATCAAAAATGGCTGGAAACCCGCCGTAATGAAGATCCGCTCAAAAAGCCGATCTCCGTCTATGAAATGCACCTTGGCTCATGGATGCACGCCTCCGCAGCAAACCCTCCTGCCAGTGGTTATCCTGCGGTATCCGCCGCCGACCTCAAGCCAGGGGCAAGATTTCTCACCTATCGCGAACTCGCTGAAGACCTAATCCCTTACGTTAAGGAGATGGGCTATACCCATATCGAAATGATGCCCGTAGCTGAGCATCCCTTTGATGGCTCATGGGGCTATCAGGTCACGGGCTATTATGCGGCAACTTCACGCTATGGCACACCCCAAGACTTGATGTACTTCATCGATAAGTGTCACCAAAATGATATTGGGATTATTGTCGATTGGGTTCCTGCCCACTTCCCCAAAGATGGACATGGTTTATCTTTCTTTGATGGTACTTTTCTTTATGAACCCGCCGATGAGCGTATTGGTGAGCATAAGGAATGGGGAACCAAAATCTTTAACTACAAGCGCAGTGAAGTTAAGAATTTCTTGATTGCCAATGTGCTGTTCTGGTTCGATAAATATCACATCGATGGGATTCGGGTGGATGCGGTCGCCTCAATGATCTATCGTGATTACAACCGCGAACCTGGCACATGGCTCGCTAATGAGTATGGCGGTCGCGAAAGTCTCGAAGCGATCGAGCTATTTCGTCATCTGCACAGTATTCTCTTCACCTATTACCCAGGCGCATTATCGATCGCCGAAGAATCAACCTCCTGGCCGATGGTGACATGGCCTGCCTATTCAGGAGGCTTAGGCTTTAACCTGAAGTGGAATATGGGTTGGATGCACGACATGCTCGATTATTTCAAGCTTGATCCATACTTCCGTGGACATAATAATAACTATGTCACCTTCAGTATTTGGTATGCCTTCAGTGAGAACTTTATGCTGGCGCTCTCCCATGATGAAGTGGTGCATGGTAAGAGTCCGATGATCGGCAAGATGCCTGGGGATGAGTGGCAGAAGTTTGCGAATTTGCGCTGTCTGTATGGCTATATGTTCACTCACCCTGGTAAGAAAACCATGTTTATGGGCATGGAATTTGGACAATGGGCGGAATGGAATGTATGGGGCGATCTGGAATGGCATTTGCTGCAATATCCTAGCCACAAGACCCTCCAGCGCTTTGTAAGTGATCTGAACAAGTTGTTGCGATCGCTACCTGAGCTATACACCCAAGACTTCTCGGAAGCAGGTTTTGAATGGATTGAATGTAACGATACTCAAAACTCGGTGATCTCGTTCTTGCGGAAAGGATCAGATGGTGAGTTTGTTCTCGTTGTCTGTAATTTCACCCCCGTTCCCCATCACAATTATCGGATTGGTGTTCCTGAGAGAGGATTCTATAAAGAAGTTCTCAATAGTGATGCTCCTATCTATGGTGGTAGTGGTATTGGCAATATGGGAGGCAAATATAGCGATGACTATGGTACTCACGGTAAACCCTATTCCATTGATGTGACTGCGCCGCCTTTAAGCGTGGTTGTGTTGAAATACATTGGCGAAGTTTAAATAATGCCAAAATAATGGCAAAAAAGAAGGCTTGCTATGCAAGCCTTCTTTTTCATTTAGGACGCATTAGACATTGGGCGATCGCGTGATTCGTATAAATTTTTGATATCGGGATGTTGATGTTTCCATGTCCGTGAATTGAGGAAAGTAGGTAAATTAACCCTACTAGTGGGTACAACATCAATGAAATGATCGACGAATTGAGTTTGGCTTTTCCCCTCAAGATTTTGAGAACAGGTTTGGATCTCTCTTTCCATGCTATCCAAAACCTGTAAAGCTAAATGGAGATGTGCTTCCAGATATTTGATTCGATTTTGTAAAGCTTCGATGGTCGATTTTTGAGTATCCATAATTTAACCTCTATCAGTTGGCTAAAACTGATTTTGCAATCCAACTCGTTGCCCAAAAGTTTAATTCTTATACCTAGCTATTACCATCCTACAAAAGTATGATCCCAGAGCCAGACTGATTTTTTGTGGTGCAGCAAGGCTACATCACAAAAAATCAGTCTGGCGATCAAAACCAAAAAGAGAGATGTGG
>DCSN01000175.1:58509-60993 GCA_002325645.1 Pseudanabaena sp. UBA1465 | reverse complement strand
CCACATCTCTCTTTTTGGTTTTGTATAGCGATACAATAGGAAGATGTCATTTACAAACTGGCAAGTTTTAGATAGTGCGGAGCCGCCGACTTGGTTAAGGGAGCAAGTTGGCAAATTTGCCGCGCAGTTGCTTTGTCAAAGAGGAATTATCGAGCCTGAGCAAGTATCAGCATTTTTAGATACAAAATCCTATCAACCAACCAGCGCTTTTGCTTTCCCTGAAATGCAACAGGCGATCGCGCGTATCCAAAAAGCCTATGAACAAGGAGAAATGCTCGCGATTTGGGGCGATTTCGATGCGGATGGCATTACGGCCACATCGGTATTGTGGGAAGGCTTAGGACAATTTTTTTCGCAGGGCGATCACTTAGTTTTTTATATTCCCGATCGCCTCAAAGAATCTCATGGGATCTCGATTAGGGGCTTAGATGAGTTGCGATCGCATTGTGCGGCGGCAGGAAAACCCTTAAATCTAATCATTACATGTGATACAGGCAGCACCAGTTTAGAGGCGATTAATTATGCTCATCAGTTAGGAATTGATGTCATCGTCACCGATCATCACACCTTGCCCGATCAACGCCCAAATGTGACGGCAATTATTAATCCACGCTATTTAGATAACGAGCATCCATTGTTCCATTTGTCGGGCGTGGCAGTGGCTTATAAATTAATGGAAGCTCTCTATGAAACTCTGCCGAACATTCCCAAACAACCCTTAGAAGATTTATTAGATTTAGTGGCGATCGGTTTAGTTGCTGACTTAGTGCAGCTTACGGGCGATTGCCGCTATCTTGCTCAAAGGGGAATTGAAGTATTGCGCCAGAAGAATCGGCTAGGCGTGCGGATGCTATTGGAGCAATGTAAACGAGTCGGCGATCGCCCCATTGATATTAGTTTTGGGATTGCACCGCGCATCAATGCCGTTAGCCGCATCTGGGGCGATGTTCGGAAATGTGTGGAACTACTCACCACCCACAATGAGAAAGTTTGTAAATCACTAATTGATCAAACAGAACTGGCGAATACACAGCGTAAAGCTTTGCAGAAGAGGGTATTCAAACAGGTTAAAGGAAAAATCGATCAACTTGATCTCTCCACCACAGGAATTATTATTCTTACTGATCCGCAATGGTCGGTAGGAGTTTTGGGACTAGTGGCGGGGCAGGTAGTTGCGGAATATGCTCGTCCGACCATTCTCTGCACCGTTGAGGATGGCATTGCCAAGGGGAGTGCGCGATCGCTGGAAGGAATTAATCTCTATGAACTGCTGAAAGGACAAGAGCATTTACTGCTCAGCTTTGGCGGTCATCCCCTCGCAGGTGGGCTGAGCTTTGCTCTAGAGAATTTACAAGTACTCACTGAGGCGATCGATCAGAGATTTTGGAGTCAATATGGACAATTGCAAAGTAAGTCAATAACCGTTGATTTAGAAGTTTCCCTTGCCGATTTAAATCGGGATTTATTTAATGAATTGAAGCAATTAGAGCCATTTGGGATGGGGAACCCTGCTCCCAAATTATTAGTGCGCGACTGTGAATTTCTCGATATATCCAACGCAAATATCCGTAATCATAAAGGACAAAAGGTTGAATATATCAAAACAGAATTTACCTTAAGTGATCGCGATGGCAATCAAATTCATGGCGATTGGTGGGGGCATTACAGCTATGAACTGCCCGATACCCATTGTGATGTGGTGGTTGAGCTAGTCGATAATGCGTTTCGTAAAAGCTATGATGTACGATTGTTAGACTTCCATAGTCAAAGCGCACCTCTTAGCGCCGACCAGCCTTCTCTTGCATCTACTTCCATTAAAAATATTAGCGAGAATCTAAAAATCATTGATCTGCGTGGGCGCGATCTCTTGGAATCGAACCAAAAATTAGCCCCAAAATTAGAAGCGACAATCTGCGATCGCTGTCCCCATAGTTGGCAAGATTTGAATACGATCATCCATCAAGCGACTCAATCTGATCAAGTCTTAGCGCTGGTTTATCCCAATCCTGAAAAGATGAATGGCGCGATCGCATGGCAAACTCTTGTGGGCATCGCTAAGTACCTCAGTCGGACAGGCAAAATGATTACGCGATCGCAACTGGTTACAAAACTAGGAATAGATGATCGAAATGTTTTGCAGATTGGCTTTGAGGAATTACAACAATATGGTTATGCGGTGAAGATGATGCACCATGAACTTAATAATGAATTAGAGGATTCTCAAATAAGTATCAGTTCCATTTCAACCACAAATTATTTATCGCCACCATCCTTAACTACCACCCAGCAGTTTATTCAAGCTGTTAATGAATTTCTATTTCAGCAACAATTTTTTGATCGCCAATTAAGCACTATACTGCCTTCCCAGTGAATAATTAGGCGTGCACGCCTAATTATTCACTGGGAAGGGACTAGGAATATAAGAATATAGTCTTAGTCAACTGCGTGGGGACAAATCAAAACCCAAATAGTGAGAGGCGGTGC
>DCSN01000175.1:50067-58447 GCA_002325645.1 Pseudanabaena sp. UBA1465 | reverse complement strand
CCGCCTCTCACTATTTGGGTCTTATGTGCTAACGATAGGCATCGAATCGATTAAGGCTATAAAGGATAAATCTTGATGGGGAGGAGTCGTATTAGCGCTTGCCCTAGGCGATAGGCTTGCACGTCATACATAGGAAGCTCGATCGCCGCAGGGAGAGTTTGCATAAATCGGCGGGCAAGTTCGAGATCACAACCTGAAATATTTTTAAGCTTGTTGCCAGCATCAAGTAACACACTAGAGTTGAGAGGCTGCTTGGCGCGTAATTGCCAGCGTTTGGGTGAATGCAAATTGCCTAACTCAATGCGCCGTAATCCTGAAATAGAAGCTAAAACCGTCAGGCGATCGCCAACCTTCATCACCTCATCATCGGACGGCATATAAATCTCACTATGCCCATCAGCTTTCGGTTGTACTGTTTTTAGATACACTGGGACAACCGTATAACCATAGGCAATTTGCGAAAGATTTTTGCCAATTAAAGTATCATTCTCAGTAATTACATATTCAGCGACCAACACTGTGCGCTGATTGAGGCGAAATAGACTCAGCATATTTTCACCAAATACTGCTCCCGCAAAGGCTTCGGCAGAGAGAGCATAGGCACATAATGATTGAGAACGAGGGAGAAGTTCCGCTAGGTTTTCACTGAAGTAGCGATCGTAGGTACGGATCGCTAGATTCATGTGACGATTAATTTTTTGGGCAGCATCACGCGCTAACAAAGCGGCTTCGAGATTAAGCATCTGATCGTCAGTAACGGAAAGAACACTCTTAGCATTAGCCAGATTAGTTTTTGATAATTCTTCAATAATATTACCCGTGACCCAAGGCACTTTGTCTGCCAGATCGCAATCATGAGGGTTTTCACTGACGATTACAAATGGAAGTTTTAACTTAAATAGAAGATCAGCAATTCTCTGTCCAAGTCTTCCAAACCCAATCAGGACAATATGATCGCGAGTTGGTAGAGGTAGCGATCGCTTAAAAAATTCAAATTTGGCACTGAGAATGCTGTCGGCAATCAATCCCAAAACTCCTAATACAAATAATAGGCTAATCAAAGTAACCAATAGGCAAAATATGATCACCCATAGAGGAACTTGATCTTCATCCAGTCCGCCAAATACATCACCAAAGCCGCCTAGTAGCAAGATCATACTTGTGGAAATAGACTTTTGCCATGAAAGGTTCGGCACATTGAAAAACAAAATGATCGAGCTAATTGCCCAAAGGATAATCGCGGTAATAATACCCCAGAGAATGAGTCGGCGCGATCGCACTTCTTGAAACCAAGCGCAAAGCTGATTCCATTTAGATTTCCAAAATCCTGAACCTGTAATTTGCTGGATTAGTTGTTCGAGTCTTTGGAGAGGGGAAGCGTGATGATCAAGATCAATACGTTGTTCTGGCATTAGAGAATAGCGGCTAGTCGTAGTAAAATCACCCTCGACATACTCAATAAAGGCAATTTTATCCCCAACTTCAATCAGCAGATCAGGCTGCCATTGAAAGAAAAGTCGATCGGGCTTGAGATCGGCAATGCTCAGGAGTCGAGAATTCTTTTTGTGGAGTAAATAGGCGGGAGTTCGCAAAAATCGATAGCTATCTGCTTTCACTGTGCATTCCACTACTCGTAATTTGCGATCGCCTAGTTGAAACAGTCCTAATGTGCCTTCACCTAATCCCGCTACGGCAAAGGCCGCCGCAGGCAGATCGACAGGATCGAGGGCGACAAAATTTCCTAATTGTTCTTTGAGTAATTGATTGAGATTTTGTCGAGAAGAACGAGCGACAATATGTACGTTAGGATTGAGGCGACGGGCGGCGATCGCTGTTTCAATATTCACATTTTCATTGCTGGTAACTAGCAAAATCGCCCGACAGTTAGCGATTCCTGCCTGAATCAAAACTTCTGAACGACGGCAATCTCCCAAAATAATTTCTTGATCAAGAAGTTCTGAAAAATTATCAAACTCCATAACCTCTGGCTGTGCCTTATTAATCGCACAAATTTTGACTTCATATTCTCCATAGGCAAACTTCTTTAAGTTAAATACAGAATGTTGTCCGAGGCTACCCAAACCACAGACAATGAAGCGATCGCCAATAGTAGTTTCCTTGTTGAGCGCTAAATTCTCAGACCGAGAGTCTTTTTGCTCAGGATCTGGAGCAATTTCATCAACCGCCAATTCGATTTTTTCGATCCATTGTGGTAATGGCTGTCCAAACCAAAATGCATAGATTCGTACTGTCTTAACATCACCATAATCAAAATCATGACAACATTTAGCGATCGCCTCTACTAATAATTGGCATAATTGGCGATCACCAAAATAAGTAGACTCCAGCAAAATGTGCAATTCTTGGCGCTTTTGTCTGATCGTGACATTTACTTTAATACCGAGGTCGAGTAAGCAATTTTTGATGAGTGCGGCAAGCGATCGCATTCTTTATTCACGTTTTTTAACTATGCTGAACTATTTAAATCTTCAAAGGATTTGATTATAAACCACGAACATTAATAGGAGGTTATCCTATAGCGTTTTAGCACTCACTTTGGGTGGTTGCTATGGTCAGCCTAAATAACTTGTGAAATGACAACCAGAAGCGCACCTACGACAAATAGCGTAGATTATTTTTGGAACTGTGCGATCGCTAAGCCCGTCAAGATTGCCATATTCGGAATTATGCAGACATCGAGAAGACCATGAAATCTAGAGCGATCGCCTTGAGCCTGTTATCGGCATTATTAGTTAGTATTCCTAGTTTTAGTAGGGTTGCTGCTGCATCCGCCGCACCGAAGGATTTTGATCCCGAAGAAAAAATAACGATGGAAGTCTATCGTTCGGCAAATCCTGCGGTAGTAACCATTAAAACAAATACCAGTACTGGCTCTGGTAGCATTATTTCTCCCGATGGATTAGTAATTACCAACGAGCATGTGATTCGGGAAGCCAAAAATGGGGCTGTCAAAATTATTAATAGCGATGGCAAAACCTATAACGGTCAGGTTCTCACCATCGATCGCAAAAATGATTTAGCACTAGTCAGGATTTCCAGTAGTGATCGCTTCTCCTCATTAACATTCGCCGATCGCGATGGTATTCTGGTTGGACAAAAAGTATTTGCGATCGGTAGCCCCTTTGGTTTATCAGGAACCCTGACCACTGGCATTCTCAGTCGGGTTGCCACCAATGGCGATCTCCAAACCGATGCGAGGCTAAACCCTGGTAATTCAGGCGGCCCATTGCTCAATTCTCGTGGCGAAATTATTGGCGTGAACAAAGCGATTCTCAGTACAGATGGACGCGCTAATTCAGGAATCGGCTTTGCGACCAGTGCCATCAACACTAAGGAATTTATCACTCGTAGTGCATCATTAATCCAGCCAAATACCGCGAATAAAACCGCAAATCTGCCCAATTCACAGTCTTTAACCTCTGCCGCAATTTCTCCTCAAATTAATATTCCCTCTAGAACCACCCCATCAAGCGATCGCCCCTTATTAGGAGTCGTCCTGACCAATAATCTCAGCGTTTATGAAGTACGTCCCAACTCGCTCGCTAGTCGGATTGGGTTACAAAGAGGCGATCGCCTTGTGAGTTTAAATGGCACACCGATTAGCAATGCGAAACAGATTATTGATTATCTCGCTCAGCGTCCATCCTTTGCTCTATTGACCGTAGCCAGAAGTACAGGTGTGACTAGCTATCAAATCAAATTTTAGAGTGAGTGGCGGCGCTTCGCGCCGCCACTCACTCTAAAACTTAAAACCCAGAAAAATTTTTCTGGGTTTTAAGTCAGCGCAAAGCGCTGTAGCTAATCTAATTCGCGCAAAAACTTAGCACTATCTTCAGGCATCGCCGTATTAATATACATACCACTACCCATCTCAAAACCTGCGGCTTTAGACACACGCGGCACGATCGCTAGATACCAATGGAAGTAGTCCGATTGCTTCTCATCGGTGGGCATGGAGCGAATCGTGTAATTGTAGGCAGGATTATTTAATCCGTAATAAAGCTTAGCGAGAACTTTTTTAAGATTATAGGCAAGATCTTCTAATTCAGGATCGGTAATTTCACTAAAACAAGAACTATGGCGGCGGGGAAATATCCACATATGGAATGGAGACAGCGCTGCATAGGGCATGAAAGTTACAAAATGTTCTGTTTCTAAAACAATGCGTTCCTTAGCATTTAGTTCATCTTTGAGGGTATGGCAAAATAAGCATTCGCCTATATCATCAAAATAACTAGTTGCTTCAATTAAGCGATAACGAATCTGGGAAGGGACTACAGGGGTGGCCGTGATTTGGGAATGGGGATGTTCGAGGGATGTGCCAGCACCTTCTCCATGATTTTTAAAGATGATAATACTTTCAATGCGGTGATCTTGCCTAATAACTCTATAGCGCTGGCGATAGGCTCTGAAAATATTGATCACGTCACCAATTTCCATCAGGGCGATCGTCGCATTATGGTCTGGATGTTCGATAATTACTTCGTGATAGCCAACCCCTGTAATGGAGCGATGGATACCTTCACTATGACGGATGCGATCGCCTACGGGCCTAAGTGCAGGATATTTATTAGGGATAATTCGCACCCGCCATCCACGCTCATCTTCAATGCGTAAGTATTCATCTTCTAATAGGTTTTCATTGCCTTTGCAAAAGGGGCAATTATGTTTATAGATTGGTAATGGAGGTGGTGTTTCTGTCAGCGATCGCGCAAATTCATGGGGACGCTTTGCTCTCTCAGTGGCAAAAATAACCCAGTCTTTTGTAATTATATTTTGGCGGAGATGTGACATAGCGACTCACTAATATGATTCTGCTAACCTAAAAACTGCGCCGCAGTTTTTAGGTTAGATTTTAATTATGTCAAAATTTCATTCTGTAAAAATGAAAAATTGATTACGTCCCTGTTTCTTGGCTCGATAAAGGGCAATATCGGCTTGTTTGATCAATAGGCTAGGTTCTTGAATGTTATTAGGTAACAAACTGGCAATTCCGATGCTAATTGTCACTATATTGCTGATATTTGAATTTTGATGCGGAATATTTAACGCGATGATTGCCCCACGAATTTGTTCAGCAACTATAGCTGCCCCATGAATATCCGTATTTGGCAAAATCACAGTAAACTCCTCACCTCCATAACGAGCCACCAGATCAGCAGGACGATGTAATACTTTTTCGACTGTTTGGGCGATCGCCGTTAAGCAATCATCGCCCATTTGATGCCCGTAGCAATCGTTATAAAGCTTAAAATAGTCAATGTCAAATAATAACAAAGATAAAGGTTCATGCTCTCTACAGAGTCGCTCCCATTCAAGCACAATGCGCTCATCAAAACAACGACGATTAGCAACTTGGGTCAAACCGTCAATATTTACTAGTTTTTCTAATTCTAAATTTGCCCTTCTCAGCATCGATTCCGCATATTGCATATCTGCTTCTGCTTTTTTGCGATCGCTAATATCAATCACCACAAATCCGACGCGAGATGGCATATTATCCCTATCAAAAATAGGAAAGTATGAAGCCAGCCAAGTTTGGGTTTGACCAGTGGTACTAAGTAAATTGCTGCTAATCTCCTGATTTAGCAAGGGTCGTCCTGTTTTTAAAACCTGCTGTAAATATGGTTCAATATCAAAACTAAACTCACCTAATATCTCTGCAACAGTCCGATTTAAATGCTCTTCCATCGTTTTTTTGCTAATTTCTGTTAATACCTGATTAACCTGCACATGGCGTAGTTGATGATCAACAATTCCCATTCCCACAGGAGCCGAAGTAAAGAAAGCACTAAGTTGAGCTTCACTTAACTGAAGTTCTATAGTTCTTTCGATGACTAGCTCTTCAAGATTCTCCATAGTTTTCTTGAGAGATAACTGAGCCGCAATCCGTTCATCTAAAACCGCAGAGAGAATTAGCGATGTTAAGGAGAATACCGCCATAAAAGATTGCAAGAGCAGCAGTGATTGATTTGGTGAATCTTTTACATACAGTCCATGCCCTTGAGATGTGGAGAGAATTGCAATTAGGGAAACCAAACTCACTAATAAGCTGGCAGGAAAATTTCCAAAACGAAATACTGTCCAGAGCAGTATTGGTAAGAGAAGGTAAGCCAAGGGATAGCTTTGAGCAAAGGCAATCCAACTAATTAGTAAAATAATGCTTAGTAATAAACTAATTTCCCAGATGTTTCTCTGCTGGGAGTTTTTATGAAAATCTTTCCATAGTAAAAAAGTGGGGGTAAAGATTAAATGGGGCAGCGCACTCGCTAACCACCAAGTCAACCAACTGCCCGTATAACTATGCCAAGGAATTATTCCCGTTATACATAAACTGCTAATCCCAAAGGTAGCCGAGATCATCGGCGCAGAAATTGCCGCCGCAATATATAAAACTACAGTACTAACATGGCTAAAAATATTTTGATAGGGTGAAAATTTTTTGATTACATAGTTTGCAAATAATGGCTGTAAAACATTTCCACAGGCACAGGCAATCAGAATTAGGGCGAGACTAAAAACTGATAACGAAGGTATTGATTTTGATAAGCCTAAGGTGAGGGCAAAGGTGGAGCCACAAATAATTCCTAAAATCGGACGCTTGCCTAGCCAAAAAACTAGAGCTAAGGTCAGCCCTGAAGGAAACCAAACGGAGGCAACCGTAGCTGGTAAGGTGGCAAATTGATGGCTAAGATTAACCCCGATCGCATAGGCAATCGCTACTAGCAGATTGAGAATCATAAATTCCCAAACTCCTCTTCGTAATAGCCAGATGCCCTGCATATAAATCCCCCTAAAGTGATCAGGAAGATTGTATTTTATCGTCTAAATTGCTTCTTTTAGCATCCAAAATCCCGCAAAATGTTCTTCTTCCAGATTAGTTTGGACTGCTAGGAAATGAAATCCTTGGGCATTTTGTTTAGCTTTCTCCAAGGATGCGCCTTGGGCGATCGCCTCTTGATCTTTTGGTGCTTGCAGATTTGCTAACACCCATCGCGCATCGGCACTGGCTTCCAATTGCATTTGACAGCGATCGCCTAATAAATTGCGCTCAAATTTGATAAACACAGGATCAACGCCCGACATCCAAGCTGCTAAAGCCGTCGCCCTTGCGGAAACGATAATAATCCCTGACACAATTGTTTCAGGATCAAGATGATTAATATCCAGTAGCTCACTAAAATCCATTGACCATTCCTTAGCCTCAGCAAATTCACCCGCCTTTAGTGATACCAATACCCATCGCTCCCCCATCAGGGCATCGGGAACAGGCTTGGGATCTTGGGCGGCTAATACTTTTAAGGGTAAAGGATTGGGATCAACAGCCTGAAAGCCTTCCCGATTGGGATAAATACTCATCATTCGTTCTACCAACCATGCAGACATCGTAAACACGCGCCGCGATGCTTGCCCTGTGATTCCCACAAGGTTGCAACCCCGCATAATGATATTGGTCATGCTGGGGCGAAAAAAGCGGATTTTGATGGGAGTTTGCCCCGTTGTGGCAACACATTCGGTGAGTTGTTTGGCTAACCATTCAGAGTTGACTTCACTAGATGGACATTCGCGTACCCATTCAAACTGGCGATCGCGATCGCAGATCAGCAATTCCCAAACTTTTTTATTGTTAGCATCCAGCAGGGGACGGGAATAAAAATCTAACTCCCAAATATTCGACATAAATTAATGTATGACTTGACTTGTATAACTTGGCTATTTTCATGTTAACGCGATCATGTAGAGTCAATTCATGAATCACAGTTCTAGGTATCTAGCCAAAACCTGTTGGATCTCTTGCAATTGCGATGAATCTATTTGTCCAAGGTGCTGTACTAACCTGCGTTTATCAAAGGTCATCGGATCGACACAGACTACAAAACTATTGGTGGTCAGTCCGTTGTCAGCAGATGCAAGCAAAGGCACTATTACAGGACGGAGGCGATCACTAGGATTTGCCGAAGTGATGGGGAGTACAGTTGCTTTGCTACGCTGATTAAACCTAGTACCAGAAATAATCACCGCAGGTCGAGTTTTCCGAATCTCTGTACCAATCGAAGGCTCAAAATTTACGAGCCAGATACTTCCCAATCGATAATCGCTGCTTGTTGCCATGCTACCTCATCATCATTTGACAGATCGTTTAATTCATCAAGTAATAAACAAGCCTCAACCATAGCCTCTTGTTCTTGTTGTCTGCGCCATGTTTGCAGGAGTCTTTCAACAAGTTGACTACGATTTTTTACGCGATCGTCAACATAACGAACTAACTCATCTGGAAGAGAAATAGATATTTTCATAGCTTTTGATGCTACTTAAAATACTACTCACAGTAGCATAAAATCCAAAAGCTTGATAGCGG
>DCSN01000175.1:40943-50022 GCA_002325645.1 Pseudanabaena sp. UBA1465 | reverse complement strand
CCGCTATCAAGCTTTTGGATTTTGGTAATAAAAAAGAGGAGCAAACTAAGTTTGCTCCTCTTTTTTGGGAAATCAATTGCGAAATAAGCTTAGTTGTTATTCAACAATCACTTTGCCTAGCATACCAGCGCCACGGTGAGGTGAGCAGTAGTAAGAGAATTCACCAGCTTCATTGAAGGTGGACTCTAGCTCAGCTTTGGGCTTTTGAGCTAGTTTCTTGTGGGAAAGTTCTTCGTGACCGTCAAATACGACGTTATGAGGGAAAGCTTTGTTATTTACCCATTTGACAGTATCGCCAACTTTGATGGTGACTACTTTAGGTTCAAACACTAGCTGACCCTTATCAGAACCCATTTTTACGGTGACTGTATCCGCAGAAGCAGGATTTACGGTCATGAACAGGCTGCCAACAACAAACAAGAGGCTCGCGATCACTAGACCGAGCTTTTTCGCAAGGGAAAAAATATTCATGATTAATTACCGACTAAAAATTTAACTTGACTCGCACTAATTCGACTCGACTCGAACTAAAGCAACTAAAACACGCAGAGAAAAGCTATGGAGAATAGCTCATTGGACAAATTTCTAAAAACTTGTCCAGTTTTTAATGATCCCCGCAGGACTAGTGCGGAAATTATCTGTTTAATAGTATATCTTTCCGCCGCCCCATCCGATACCCTTGACCTTAGGTTCGTAAAGGATATAGCCAGCAATTAATTTGAGATCGTTATCGGTCAAACCACGCATGGTGGGGAAAATATCAGTACTCTTGAGGCTGGGGTGAACGTCATAGATTTCAGTTACGCCATCATAGGTGGTGGGCTTTTTCATGAAATCGACTAAGCCGAGGACGGTGTTACGCACTGGATATGCGCCGGCCAAGGATTCGGGAGAAAGGTTGACGTTAGGATTAGTGAAGGTTGCGCCGCCGAGGTGACAGGTAGCACAGGCATTAGAAAATAATTTTTTGCCCTTAGCAATGTCTTTTTGGGTCAAGACAATATTGGTGGTTTCGTTAAGAGGAACGGTACGCAGCTCGATTGGAATATCGGCAGCGCTGACGCTGGTGGTGAAAAGCTGGAAAGCGAGCATCACGAAAGCGATCGCCGCAGCTACATATTTAAAAGAATTTTTGTTCATAATTACGGACATAACTTAATTTATCTAAGTTTATCTAAAAAAATTTCACCTAATCTCAAAGATTTATTGCGATTTTGTAATCACGATTAGTTTTGAGGTTTTTTAGGAGGAGTCTTAGAATTTTGGGCTTCGGATGCCATGATTACAGCTTTTGCGTCTTCCAAAGCAAGTTTGGTTTCCGCGTCTTGGTAAGCGATCCCTAGGCGATCGCATAGGTTAAATACAGACTCAATGGTGAGTTTGTAATCTTCAGCGATCTCGGCGATCGAATAGTCAGCAAAGCCCATAGCAATACTCTTGTCTAGTTAATTCTAGAGATGTTTGTGCTATTTTCTCATGCAAACATCCAAAAAAGTAAAGGCGGCGCAATGCACCGCCTTTACTTTTTATCGCTAAGCGATCGCTGAGTTATCAATCACATCTTGCCAACGACCATTTCCAACGGCGCGAATGGCTTCGCGCAAATTGATCGCCCCTGTATAAATTGACTTACCCACGATCGCGCCCTTAACGCCGATAGATTCCAGGGACAGCAGATTTAATAAATCGGTAATCGAACTAATGCCGCCAGAGGCAATCACAGGCACATCGACATTTTCGGCAAGTTGGCGCAGCGCTTCGATATTTGGTCCCTGCATCGTCCCATCGCGATGAATATCTGTATAAATAATTCCTGCAATACCCACAGAAGTCATCCGTTTCGCTAAGTCCACTGCCATTACTTCCGAAGTCTTCAGCCAACCTCTAGTCGCGACTTTGCCATCACGAGCATCAATACCGATCATGATTTGCTCAGGAAATTCCGCACAAATGTCGGCGATCAGTTGCGAATTTTCCACTGCCACCGTTCCCAGAATCACCCGACTCACGCCAGAATTTAGTACTGACACAATACTTTCGCGATCGCGCAACCCGCCACCCATCTGCACCCGTATCGGAATTGAACGGGCGATCGCCTCAATTACCTTTAAGTTTTTGGGTTTGCCTTCTTTTGCGCCATCTAAATCAACCACATGCAAATACTTAGCGCCTTGACTGTACCAGCGTTGGGCAACCTCTACAGGGTCTTCACCAAATACCTCTGATTTTTGATAATCCCCTTGATAGAGCCTAACGCAGCGTCCATCTAAAATATCAATTGCGGGAATTACATCCATATTTTTTACCTACGATCCCAGGATTCTAATTTTAACTAGATTTAGCGATCGCGGTATAGTACAAATCAAGGAAAAACCAATTTAGTAAGTTTCGTGCCTACGCGCAAAACTTACTAAATTGGTTTTTATTCAGTTTTTACTTAATATTTGTCCCTATGAAATCGCCTAAGCAGTCAGTATCGCAACGGTTAATGTCTATTGGTATCGTGATTAGCGTTGTTTTTTTGCTGATGGCGATCGTTTCCCCTTTACTACAAGCTGTCGGACTTTTAAATCCTAGTGAGTTTCTCAGCTACCCAATCCACGAACCACCATCTGCACAACATTGGTTCGGCACAGATTTACAGGGGCATGATGTGTTTGCCAGAACGATCGCTGGTGCAGGTGTGGCTTGGCAAGTAACGATCGCCTCTACCCTCATTAGCATTGCGATCGGCGTACCATTAGGAATGCTTAGCGGTTACAAAGGCGGCTGGCTCGATCGCGGTTTAGTTTTTCTGATGGATGCACTCTACACCTTGCCCAGCTTATTACTATCGCTAACGATCGCCTTTGTGGTCGGTGCGGGTGTCTGGAATGCGGCGATCGCCCTCAGTGTTGCCTATATCCCCCAATATTTTCGGGTAATCCGCAACCAAACCGTAAGTACGAAAAACGAAGTTTACATTGAAGCTGCTCAAGCGATCGGGGCAGACACAAAAACGATCTTGATCAAATATCTTGCGCCCAACGTCGTCCAAAGCTTACCCGTAATTTTCACCCTCAACGCCGCCGATGCAATTCTGACGATCGCGGGTTTAGGATTTTTAGGTCTAGGCATTCCCGAAGATATCCCTGAATGGGGTCACGATCTCAAGCAAGCTCTCGATGCGCTCTCGACTGGTGAAAATATCTGGTGGACAACGGTTTTTCCTGGTTTGGCGATTACTTTTATGGCGATCGGGCTTTCTCTCGTTGGTGAAGGTTTGACTCAGAGATTTAGTAGCAAGAAAACTAAAAATTAACCACAACACCTAAATAACTAAGATGAGTCAAGATCAACCAAATAACGAACAAGCACAGGGACTGTATAGGTTATGCTATCGCCTGACAAACGCAATCTACCCTAATTGGCAGTACAAAGCGATCGAGCTTGTTAGAATAGACGAACGTACTGGACATCTATATGTGCTTGCCGAAGGAAACCTTGATTTTGAGATAAAAACTACAGGAGGTTACGAGCCATGACAGACATCAATTACAACAAAATGCAGTTGGATGAATTACGAAAATATGTACTCACTCATAGAGAAAATATTCAAGCTTTTCAGTCATACATTGATCGCTCAAAGGCTTCAGGCAGAATGATCGCTGTTGATGCAGCTAAACCTAAATGGGAAGAAGCTCTAGAGGAAAATATCCGCCGTACAGCTAATTAGCGATCGGCGATCTTGTAGTGCGATTATTTAGAGGACTACTTATGACTGTTAATTCTCAATTAGCTAAAAAAGGTTTAGACACTAAAGTTTTAGAAAAAAATAGATTGCAAGGAATTGCGGAAAAATATAGATTGCAAGGATTTGAAGTTGTAATCGAGCCGTCTAAATCCTTGATTCCTTTTGACTTGGGAAATTATTGTCCAGATCTGATTGCGAGAAAGGGATTGGATGAAGGTTACATAATAGAACTTAAAAATTCAATTGCTAAAATCTCTGTTGATCGCTATCGAGAGATTGCCGAAATAGTTGCTCAGCATCATGGTTGGCGATTTTTACTGATCACTGGAGAAGATATCTCTTCAGACAATCCCCAAGATGATAGTGAATTGCTGACTTGGGAACAAATGTTACAACGCCAAGAACAGGCTCAAAGATTTTTAGCGATGGGAGAAGTGGAAGTTGCTTTTCGGTATTTATGGGGGATTTTGGAAGCTGCTATGCGTCGTCAAGCTAAGCAAGTTGCAATTCCAATAGAACGCTTTCCTGCTAACTCTTTAATTAATCATTTATATTCTCAAGGTGAGCTTTCGATGGAGCAGTTTGATCAGGTGAGAGTAATTCAAACTGTACGCGATCGGCTTATACATGGTTATCAATTGCCTAATCTTGAGGAACCTACAAAACAATTGCGAGTGCTTGTTAATAAATTAATTGCAATGTGGAAGATATAAAATCATGTGTAATGCGATCGCTGATTTTTTTAGAAAGCTTGATGGCGATATAATTTAAATATAGACTGTGTAGAAAAGGAAACAAACAGCCGTGAGTCAAGCACAAATCACAGAATCTTTGCTAACTAGCACAGGTTTTTATAGCCTATTTCAAACCTTACCACTAGAAATCCGTCAAGGCTTTCTACAACTTTTATTTCAAAATAATTCCTCTGAATTAGAAGACTCTATCCTGTATTTAGCTTGTGAGAATTCCCGCAAAGAAGGGTTTTTATCTGAATTAGAGTCTCAATCTCTCTTGGAGAGTTTGCCTCAATGAAATATCAAATTGCCAAACGCTTCAAAAAAGATTTAGACAAAATCAATGATCGCAAAGTTCTTACAAAAGTTAGAAAATGTATTGAAGCAATTGGTACTTCTCAAACACTGTCCGAAATTCCAGATCTTGAGCCACTAAAAGGGTTTTCGGGATACTATCGCATTAAATTCGATTACAGCTATCGTATTGGGATTTTTTGGGATGGAGAAGTTATTGAAATCCTCAAAATAGAAAGTCGTGAGGGATTTTACAAGAATTTTCCCTGATCGCTTTATACATGGTTATCAATTGCCTAATCTTGGGGAGCCTACGAAACAATTGCAAGTGCTTGTTAATAAATTAATTGCAATGTGGAAACTGTAAATCCATGGTGACACGAAAATAATCTTAATTAAACATCTCTCTCCCAATGTGATCGCAAGTTTATCCAGAATTTTCATGATCGCTGGTTTAGGATTTTTAGGCAGTTATGGCGATTACTTTTATGACGATCGGTTTATCGCTGATGGGTGAGGGATTGACTCAGAAATTTAGGTGATTAGGCAGCGAATTTTATATAACCATCCCAAGATGGGAGATTAGGCAGAGAATTTTATATAACCATCCCAAGATGGGAGATTAGGCAGAGAGTTTCTGCTTATATAAGCTAATTAGGCAAAAGCTTGACTTTCAACCTATATATCCTATAGTCTGACTCTATAGAAAATTTCTGTCTAATACATAGCTGGACTGGCTATAATCAATTGTTGTCACAAGGGGTAGCAACTATGAAGATTGGTTTGATTAATGTCAATTTTCGATCTGAGGGACCGGAAACGTTAATGGGTTACATGACTCCTCTCCACCTTTTGGCTCTTGGTGGACCACTGGTTGATGAGGGGTTTACAGATGTAGCTATCATTGATGCCCAAAATGATGATTTAGATCTCAACGAAACTATTGCCGCAATTCTTGATCAAAAGTTTGAAATTGTCTTTATCAGTGCAATGGCTACAACGGCGGCTTCTCCGCTTGTTCTTTCTGTAATGAGAGGTGTTAAGGCGATTAACCAGAATGTTTACATTGTCACTGGAGGAGTTCATGCCTCGTATGAGTACGAGACGATGATGAGAGACTGTCCAGATTTAGATTTTATTGGAAGAGGTGAAGGCGAGCAGTTTGCAGTCGATTTAGTCAAATGTTTGTCAGAGAAAGGAGATTTGGGCAAGGTAAAAAGTTTGGTTTGGCGTAAAAATGGACAGGTTATAGTCAATGAAAAAGCTTCAAAAATTCCCGATCTAGATGTTTATCGAGTTGGATGGGAGCTAATTGAGGATTGGTCAAAGTATCGAGTTCCGATGACAGGAGAGTTGGGAGCAGTTGTCCAGTTTTCTAGAGGCTGTCCATTTACCTGCACATTCTGTGGGCAGTGGGATTTTTGGGTGGAATGGCGGCATAGAAGTATTTCTAAGTTTGTTGACGATTTGGAGATGCTTCGGTATAAATATGGAGTTACCTATTTCTTTTTTGCCGATGAGAATCCCCAAACATTACCAGAAACGTGGTACGGACTGTTTGACGAAATTAAGGCTAGACATCTTGACATTCACATGATCATGAATCTTCGAGTTACAGATATTGTTAGGGATCAAAAGCAATTACAACTTTATCGAGAAGCGGGTGTTGTAACGATTGACCTTGGAGTTGAGGCAGTTACGCAAGATCGTCTTGAGGAGGTCAATAAAAAGACAACAGTGAATCACAATGCTCGTGCAATTCAGTTGCTTAGAGATAATGGTATCTTAAGCATTGTTCAAACTATTGTCGGGTTCCCTGATGAAACACCTGAACGGCTACAATTAACCTTTGAAAGGCTGAAAGAATGGTCTCCCGACTTACTCCACTTTTACTACGCGACTCCTTTCCCATTTACGACTTTAGGATCTCGAATCACTTCAGAAGATATAGTCGAGAAAGACCTTAGTAAGTGGGATTATAGACACACAATTATGCAACTAAAGTACATGACTCCAAACGAGTTAAGGAATACAGTCAAGAAATTTACATTTGAGTACAATTTCAATCCCAAGAACTTCTTCCAGATATTGAATAACCCCAATCCGTATCTAAGAGAAAGTCTCATAAATGCTTTGTTCTTGATTTTGAAGAATAGAAGTCAGCTAGATTCTTTGCCAACGCAAAGTTCTACTATGTCAAATCTTGAACTTCTACGATCAACGTAGATGTTTTGTTAAGTCTTTAAATTCAGTTCAAAAGATCGGAAATACACCAAAAGCTTCGGATAGACGTGATTATGTTTACATCTTGGAAATGTTTTCTTTTTTTTGTGTTTCTGCTCTCTGTTGCTTTGAAGACGTTCTAATTATGCGTTAAATTTTTACTGGAAGGTACAAAAAATGACCAATACAAACTTAGATCTTGATGTAAGGCAAGATAGCTATCTACATAAAGGGGCAAAACTAGTATCTGCTATTTTGCATCCTATGACACTTTCATCAGCAGCCTTTCTCTTACTGATTATTACTAGTAATGTGTCCCCACAGGCAAAACTACTCTTAGTTGTAACAGCGACTTTCTTTTCATCTATAGTACCCATACTATTTATCTACACACAAAGAGATTGGATCAACACTGACGAAAGAGCAGAACGCTTTTTGCCGTTGATAGTGGGTATAGTCAGCTATCTTGCAGGTTTTCTTGTACTGATGGCAGTTAGCGCTCCTACTATCATTCAAGCATTAATGTTGTGCTATGCCACTAATACTCTTCTCGTCCTTTTAATCACAGCATGGTGGAAAGTTAGTGTCCATACAACTGCGGCTAGTGGTCCTCTAGTTGCCTTAACTTATAGTTTTGGTTCTTTAGTTTTTCCGTTTTATTTAATTGTTCCCTTAGTAGGACTCTCAAGATTAATTCTCAAAAAACATACTATCCTCCAAGTAATTGTGGGAATGCTGATAGGAATCATTGGTACGGCAGTACAGATACATTATGGCTTCAAAGTACCTTTTCCTTCTTTAGCGTGAGACCGTAAAAATAGTGCGATCTTGTAGGATGTGTTCATAAAATGTAATGCACCTTTTTAATATCAATAAAAGAGGACTAAATTTAATTTGGGAGTGGCTCGATCTGCACAAATCTGAATTATTGGAGAACTGGGAAAATGCCCGTCAAAGAAAACCTCTTAACAGAATCGCTCCCCTTCCATAAAAAGGAGCTATTGCTTCATGTTATCTCTGCGGAATATCTAGATAACTATCAATTAAAGCTCACTTTTAATAACGGAATAGAAGGGATTGTAGATTTAGAACAAGAATTGTATGGAGAAATCTTTGAACCCTTGAAAGATAAAAGTCTATTTCAGCAAGTGTTTGTAACTAGTCGGACTATAGAATGGTCAAACGGAGCAGATTTTGCCCCTGAATTTTTATTTGGAATTGCTTTCAATAAGCACTCGGTTAATGTGCCGATCTTGTAGTGAGAGCCAACCGAGCCAACCTTTATACTAAAACAAGGAAAGATTGATCAATATCATCAAAATAATTGCAGAATTTAGAGAGCCGAATCCATGACTCAAGCAATCACGCAAAAATCTCTATACGAGTCCGACTTCTTGCTTTGGACTCAAGAAACCGTAGCCAAAATAAGAGCTAAAGACTTTGATCATGTGGACTTTGAGAACTTGATAGAGGAGATCGAGGCGTTGGGACGTTCTGAAAAGCAAGAGTTAGAAAATCGGTTAGAGACTTTGTTAGCACACTTACTCAAACGCATCTATGTCGATATGCCTGATTGCTTTAACGGTTGGGAAAATACGATTAGAGAGCAGCGCAGACGGATCATCCTAAGACTCAAAAATACGCCTAGCTTAAAAACTTGTTGGGATGATGCTTTGAATGATGCTTGGTTTTTGGCTTTAGGTACTGTCAAAGATGAGTACTCAAAAAAAGGGTATCAATTTCCTGATACATGGCAGTTTGGACAGGATATCGAGACAATGCTAAATGTCGATTTTTGGGTTTGATTTTTGGGTTTAATTTTTGGAAATAGTGCGATCGCATCTGCACCAGAGAGTCGTTTAAGCTTTGACATATTCAGGTTGTAGCTCAAAGGTGACAAAAATTGATGGGTTTGCAACTAAGCCGAAGTCTTCGGGATTCTCGCCTTCTAGGTGTAAGCCAACTGCCTCGATGAGATTTTCGACAACTTCATCTAGGGTATGTTCCTGCGTGACTACCGATATTTCCAAGCACCCAGCAACATAGCCACCTTCTAGATTTGACCGAATAAATGACTTACAGCAAAACTCGATCA
>DCSN01000175.1:34283-40890 GCA_002325645.1 Pseudanabaena sp. UBA1465 | reverse complement strand
GAAGCCCCGCAACGGGTTTTATATTTTAATTTGTGGCGGGTTTGAAAACAAATTGCTGTAATATTTTGCTGAAGTTTAATATGACTTTTCATCAATGTATATAATTAACGCACTGTTGCCATGTTAACGCGATCACCGAGCTTGTGGTGCGATACTCCATTGCTGGGTTTGGGCTGCCATTTTTTGCTCCCATCTCATGATGCTGACATGGGATTTTTCGAGTACTCTCTCACTGGCTCTGATTCCCATCCCCTCACTCCTCATCTTCAGCGCTAAGGACACGACACTCGCTGTTGTTCTCAGTCTTGACATTGGCGTTCCTGCCCTTTCGCTAAATCGCTTGCCGCATCCTTTACATACATAGTTCTGGATGGCTTTACCATCTTGGTGATGATGTTTACCATTTTTGATGATTTTTTGGCTCTGGCAGTGTGGCATTATCCCCACAGACCTGCGCGGCGAAATGTCGCGATCGCTATGAAAATAGGTCATGAGGGCGATCGCCTTTACACCCATCAACTACATATTGCCATCTTTAACATTCCCAAGGATTAACCAGAATTAGATGGCAATCGCAAAAATCTGCAATATTGCGAGTTGCTAATACAGCATTTTTAGAAATAGCGATCGCCGCTATTTGGGCATCAGCTTGGGCGATCGGTTTACCAATTTGTCGCCGCAATGAAGCTAACTTTGCATATTCCAGAGCCGCCGCACTCGAATAAGTTGCGATCGCGAATTGGTTCTCTCTCAATTGAGGGCAAATCAAATCCACCTAAATTTGCAAAGCGCTGATGAATAGACTCACCAAGGCTCTTAGGAGTATCTTCTTGAGAAAGAGCCTCTTTGAGAATCACCCGCACCTCTTCTTCCATAGAACGCCCCAACCGTGCTGCTCTAATCCGCAGTTTTACCTTGAGCGCATCATCTAAATTCCGAATCGTAATATTAGCCATCATTGCCATCATTGATTGATGGCAATGATAGCATGGGTTAACTTGGAATAGTGGGGCAAGAAGCGTAAAGCGATCGCTCTAAAAATCTGTCGTGAGGGCGATCGCTTAAACACGAAATCCAGTGAACAACTGCAATTAATTTTTGTAGCTATAATGTGATATTTTAGGATTATCAACAATTTGGGATGATTATATGGATATTCTGGCTAATCTTCAAGAAACTCAAGCAATCCTCAATCAATTTTGGATCAAAGAGTTGTCTGAGGATGATCGCAAAGTTTATGAATATACCTGTAATTTTGTAGAAACCCCTGAATCTGGTCAAGAATTTAAAGCGATCGGCAATGTCTGTTACAAGCTTGGAGTACCTGCAACTCAGTTCGGCAATAAAATCATTACCAAACAACCAGTTAGCACCGATAAATTAAAAACTGATGATTGGGAAATTCAACTAAATGCAGAAAAAATTTTTAAGCCTAGCGATAACAATGAGCAGAAAATCCTTGAAAAATTAGAACGCAAATTTCTATCTATCAATTTAAAAAAATGGGGTAAAACTGATGTTGAAAATGCTGCGGATGGGGGCTTAATTTGGTGGGTCAAAGAAAATGGAATCGAAAAGTTTGGCAATGGATGGGAAGTTCACAAGGGCAGAAGAATAGATGTAATTATTAGTGCTTGTGGCAATTTATTTCTAGAAGTTGATCTTCATTACAAATTCTTTACTCCTTGGACATTGCATGAATGGCAAAATCAATACCCTGACTGCCCCATTGATTATGTTCATAACACTTACCAAGATAAGTATGGAAATTGCAAAACTTGGCGCTATGTCAGTGATTCTGAAGAAACTCCCGATTCCTTGAAGCTTCCACATTCTGGACAAAGTTTGGCTGAATATCATCTCAAGGAAGCAGGCGCAACTGAAGATCAAATCAGGGGATCTCGTGTTGTTTATGTTAAAAGCGCTAATGGTTATCGCAGTGATCAGCTAACGCCTCATTTATCCACTCGCCTTGAACCAAGCTTAACGATGGGAATGTTGACTTACATTTCTGACCATTCTCCAGATTTTGAGGAAAAAAGCAAAGCTCAAGGAGTATTTAAATACATCAGAAAATCTGTATCTAACCGATTGGGGGAATCTCAGAAAGCAGTAGCTAACATTGTATCTAGAATCTACAAATCAGATGTAGATCCTCAGCCAATTAGAGTAAAAGGCTACACATTGACAGACGCAAAGCTTTATGGACATACAGGTTCTGTTAATAGAACTGCTGATGTTAAATCTAAAGGCTGTGTCAGAGTTGGCGAACTTAAATTTGGCTGTTTAAATCTAGCAAATCAATCAGAAAAATATCCACAGTTAGTTGAAGACTGTTTAAGAGAGATTGCAAGAAAAAGTGAAGCAGAGATTAGGTTAGGCAAACCTAAGACAGAAGATAAAATGCCTAAAGGTGATCTTGAGCGCCAAATTTTTTGGCAAGAATGGGCAAAGGCTGGTGTGCAGACTATTTTAGTAGTCTCTCCTCGACTGTCGAGTTCACTCAAACAAAAGATTCGCATTGAGGCTTTGAAAGCGGGAATTGCAACCCAATTTATGATACCTACTCCTAAAGATGATGTTTATAAAGCAATGAATGTTGTTTTAGGGTTATTAGCAAAAGCTGGCTGGCAACCTGTTCGCCTACAACCAATTGAGCATCCACAAGCAGCAGATTTAGTGATTGGATTTGATACTGGCACAAATCGAGAATTATATTATGGAACTTCTGCATTTGCGGTACTATCAGATGGACAGAGTTTAGGTTGGGAAATCCCTGATGTCCAGAGAGGTGAAAGTTTTTCTGGTGAAGCAGTGTGGCAGACAGTTTCCCGACTAATTCTTAGATTCCGAGAGCATAGTGGACGCTTTCCTAAGCGTGTATTGCTGATGCGCGATGGATTAGTCCAAGATGGAGAATTTGATAAGACAATCGATAAATTGAAAGAAGAGAATATTGAAGTCGATCTAATTGGGGTACGAAAAAGTGGTGGTGGTAGAATGGGACGCGAAAAGCTTCAGGACGATCAGATTGTCTATCGCGATGCAGATTCTGGCACTATGGTTTTAATGCCAGATGAAAAATCTTTTTTACTGGTGACAACTCAGGCTCGTGCAGGAGGTAGTGTACGACCCTTGAGGGTAGTTCATACCTATGGAAATTCACCTTTAGAATTGTTAGCTATACAGACTTACCATTTAACAAAATTAAGCCCTGCCAGTGGATATAGTTCCTCTCGGCTACCCTGTGTGCTGCATTTAGCAGATAAAAGTAGCAAAGAGTTTCAGCGTATTGGACAGATGAGTATTTTACAAAATCTTAATCGTGAGAAGTTAATTGGAGTCTAAATTCATGAAACCTACAGTTATATATCTTCCCCAAGAAACCGAGCAAATCCTTGAGCAACTATCAGTACAAGGAGGAAAAACACCTTCGGAAATTATTCAAGAAGCAATCCAACTTTATGTTGTGAATAATAAAAAGAAGTTGCCTAAATGTGTTGGTATGGGCAAAAGCGGCATGTCCGATCTCTCTGAACGAGTAGATGAACTACTTTATCATTAGACCTGAAGGTATCGAATACTTAGAGCTATTACCATAATTAGAATTATAGGAAAAACACAATGATGAAAGGGAAAGAGTTTTATGTAGTCATCGAAAGAGATGAAGATGGAGTTTACATTGGTGAAGTTCCACAACTTCGCGCCTGTTATAGCCAAGGAGACACCATTGATGAACTAATGCTAAATATGCGAGAAGTCATTGAAATGTGTCTTGAAGAAATTGCAGAAGAAACTTTTACTGAATTCATTGGAGTTCAGAAACTGGTGGTCTAAATGGCATACTAAAATCCCTTGCAAACCCGCAAAGCCTTATAATAGTAAGACACTTGGTAATTTTTGCCGATCGCCAATTGGTCAAGCGTTACCAAGCCATGCAAGGAGAATTTGATTAGCGTATGACTGAAACCTTAGAAGATCGCATTATCCCCACAGACCTGCGCGGCGAAATGTCGCGATCGTATCTGGAATATGCCATGAGCGTGATCGTTGGTCGCGCCCTACCCGATGCCCGTGATGGACTCAAACCTGTACACCGTCGCATTCTCTACGCTATGCACGAGTTGGGTTTGAGCGCCGATCGCCCGTTTCGGAAATGCGCCCGTGTCGTCGGTGACGTAATTGGTAAATATCACCCTCACGGCGATACGGCTGTGTATGAAGCACTGGTACGGATGGCGCAGGACTTTTCGATGCGCGATCGCATGGTCGATGGTCATGGCAACTTTGGTTCTGTGGATAATGATCCCCCTGCGGCGATGCGATATACCGAATGTCGCTTGACCCGCATTGCTCAGTCGGGGCTAATTCAAGATATTGAACGCGATACGGTCAACTTTGGCGATAACTATGACGGTTCCCAACAAGAGCCGCTAGTCATGCCAGCGCGAATTCCCCAATTATTACTTAATGGCTCCTCAGGGATTGCCGTGGGGATGGCGACGAATATTCCACCCCATAACCTCGGTGAGTTGGTGGATGGGCTAGTGGCGCTCATTGCCGATCCTAGCCTCGGTGATTTGGACTTGATGCAATATATCCCCGGTCCTGACTTCCCAACGGGGGCTTTGGTATTAGGAACCGATGGCATTCGCGAAACCTATACTGGTGGGCGCGGCTCGATTACGATGCGGGCAGTGGCGAGTTTTGAAACACTTTCAGGAGTGGGACGACAGGATCGTGAGGCAATCATCATTACGGAAATGCCTTATCAGACTAACAAAGCATCTTTAATTGAAAGAATTGCGGAGATGGTCAATGAGAAAAAACTTGATGGTATTTCCGATATTCGTGATGAAAGCGATCGCGATGGAATGCGTTTAGTGATTGAACTCAAGCGCGATGCCTATCCCAAGGTGGTGCTAAACAACCTCTACAAAGCCACACCTCTACAGTCGAACTTCAGTTGCAATATGCTTGCCCTAGTTGATGGCGAACCGATTACGCTGACTCTGCGCCATGCTTTGCAAGTATTCCTCGACTTCCGTTATGAAGTGATTACGCGCCGTACTCAATACGAATTGAAGAAGGCTCAGGAACGCGATCATCTCTTACAAGGTTTATTGATTGCGCTTAATCATCTTGATGCCGTAATTGCGCTGATTCGGGGAGCCGATGATAGTGCCGCCGCCAAAGCAGGATTAGTTGAGAACTACGGACTTTCGGAAGCTCAAGCCGATGCGATTTTGGCGATGCAACTGCGCCGCTTAACGGCTCAAGATGCCGATAAGATCCATGACGAGCATGATCAGCTAGTTGCTAAGATTGCTGATTTAGAACATATTCTGGCTAATCGCGATCGCATTCTCACCATCACCCGTGAAGAATTAGAAGCGATCAAAGCCGAATTTGCAACACCTCGCCGCACCCGTATCCTTCCCAATGAAGGGGATATTGACACTGCGGATTTGATTGCCAATCGCGAGACAATTGTGATGGTCACGCAACAGGGCTACATTAAGCGAATGCCTGTGGATACCTTTACAGCCCAAAATCGCGCTACACGGGGCAAGGCAAGCGCCAATGTCAAGGATGATGATGCGATCGCCCATTTCTTTGCCTGTCGTAGTCATGATAAGGTTCTCTTCTTTACCGATCGCGGTAAGGTCTATGGAGTCAAAGCTTACGAAGTACCAGAATCAAGTCGAGCGGCGCGGGGTACGGCGGTCGTGCAGTTATTGCCAATCACTGCCGACGAGAAAATCACCACCGTATTACCGATTAGCGAATTCAGCGAAGATGAATATCTGGTAATGCTCACGGCTGGCGGCTATATCAAAAAAACTAAGCTTCCTGCTTTCGCCAATATTCGTTCTAATGGATTGATTGCGATCGCCCTTGAAGAAGGTGATCTATTACGTTGGGTACGTCGTGCCAAAGCCGATAACACAATTATTGTCGGTTCCCGTCAGGGAATGTCAATCCGCTTCCGTACTGACCATGAGCAGTTGCGCCCGATGGGACGCGATACTCGTGGTGTCAGGTCGATGCGTCTGACAGGTGATGATGAGATTGTCAGCATGGATATTCTGCCCGCAGGACTTGCGGAAATCGAAGAAGTTGAAGGTTCTGAAGAAGATCTTGATTTGACCGTAACAGTGAACGAAGATGAGAATCTGGAAACTGAGGCGGCTGAAGTTGAGAATGAGAAAATTCAAGGTCCTTGGGTATTGGTGGTTACTAGAGGCGGCTACGGTAAGCGGGTTCCTGTCAATCAGTTCCGTATTCAAAAGCGGGCTGGTAAAGGTTTGCGTGTCACCAAGTTTAAATCAGGGCAAGATCAACTGGCTTCCCTCTGTTTAGTCGATGACAAGAACGAACTGATGATTGTCACCAGTCGCGGCATCGTGATGCGTCAGAGTACCGACGCGATCGCCTGTCAGTCCCGCACTGCCAGAGGTGTTCGTCTGCAAAGACTAGATGCTTCCGATGCGATCGTCGGTGTGACTCTGGTTCCACCTGCATTGGAAGAAGAGATCGAAGAAGTCGAAGTTCAAAGTGGTGATGTGGCGATCGCGGTTTCTGTAGATACAACTGTAGAAGTAGA
>DCSN01000175.1:24187-34226 GCA_002325645.1 Pseudanabaena sp. UBA1465 | reverse complement strand
TACAACTGTAGAAGTAGATACAATTGTAGAAACATTAGATCCAGTAGACACAGTTACCGAAGATTAACTGCTAGTAGCCGTACCAAGAACTAAAGTTCTTGGCTGAAAGCTAAAGTCAGTTAGAACTGACTAACTCCTAAAATTCAACCCGCTTTAACGGGTTTAAGCTTTCAGGGCGTGATTTATTACGAGGCGATCGCGTAAGTCATGAAAGTATAGTAGGCATATGCCAACTATACTTTTCTAGCCCCAAACAGGCTAGGATAAAAACACATTAATCAATTAGGAATTAACAATGGTAGAACGTCCGATCAAAAAAGCTGATCGTCAATCTAAGCCCGAAGGCAACGAAAATACAGACGCAAAACGGTCTGACGACTCCGACAAAAAGCGTTCTGGTCGCGACGGTGGTAAAGGCAAAAGAGAAAAAAGAGGGGGAAGAGATGAAGAAGTCAAGGCTCCTGTAAATCTTGCCCTAGTAAGAGGCCCGAAACCCAGCAAACCAGAGCCAGTCGTAGAAGAAGTTATCGCTGAAGAAGGTACAACACCTGAAGAAACCGCAGCCACTGAAGAAGCGAACGAAGCATAACCTCAGGAATTAAGCACCGCGCTTAGTGCGGTGCTTAATTCCTGTAAATAATCCTTGAGTCGGACTAAAAACTAAAGTCACTAAGAATAGTAGCAACACGGCCAAGACGATCGCAGGACCAGAGGGCAAATTGAGATAATAACTGGCATATAGCCCGATTACACTTGCTGTGATGCCAAGCCCTGCCCCCATAAAAATCATCTGATGCAATTCCTTAACTAATAAATAAGCGGTGATCGCAGGTCCAACTAAAAGCGATACGACCAACACCACGCCCATCGTTTGCATACTGGCAATAATCGTCAAAGTCACCCCCGCCATTAATCCTAAATAGATCAGGTTAACGGGCAGCCCTAGAGCCTGCGCCCCAGTCCGATCAAAGGTGTAAAACAATAATTGCTTATAAAAGATTGCGATCGCGGCAAGCACAATCACTGTAATAATTCCTGCGCGAACTGTGTCGGTTTGGCTCACGCTGAGGATATCGCCAAATAAAAAGCCATGCAGATCAATTTTAATTTTTAAGAGAGAAATTAACAAAATCCCGATCGCAAAAAAACTAGAAGATGTCAGCGCCATTGCCGCATCTACCTTAACGCGAGTTTGCGATCGCAACCATGCAATCAAAAACGCGCTACCGAGACCTGAAATAAACGCCCCGATCGCCACATCAATCCGCCAAAAAAAAGCGATCGCCATGCCGGGCATCACCGTATGGGTCATCACATCCCCCAGCAAAGCCATACGCTGCACGATCAAGAAACAGCCAATCGCAGGGCAAATAATTCCTGCTAAACCACCTGCGATTAAAGCATTTCGCATAAATTCTAGGGCAAGTGGCTCAGTAAGCCATTGCCAGATGGTAAATGGGGTAAGTTGGGCAAATATTGGCGAGATCATGGGAGAAATTTGAGATAAGTAGCTGAGATGTTGTGGGATCCACTTAGTGGGCAGTATAACAATCTTAGTTTTAAGTCTATGCTGATTAGGTGAGTGGTGCTTTGCGCCACCCATCTAATCAGCGTGATTTAAAGAATTTATGAGTCAGCGATCGCCTAAACAAGTGCAAGGAAAATCTGAAGTGAGTGAGCCTAACTATCCCCATCTTGCCCAAGATCTACTTGTCCATTATTGTGATGTATTTCAAGCAGAGCTAACGGATCGCGAATTAGCGGAAATAGCTTTTCTGCAAGGGAAGTTAGATAAATATGCGATCGCGATCGCTTTGTTTGGTATGGTTTCACGCGGCAAGACCTCACTGCTCAATGCTCTATTTGGCAAAAATCTGGGGAAGACAGGGGCAATTAATGGAGTTACCCAAGGAATTAACACCTATGAATGGAAGATGCCCTCGCTCCCATCTTCTCTTTCAGGAACAGAAGAAACTAAAAAATTAGAATTACAGTTTATTGATACACAGGGGCTAGATGAAGTTGGTGGAGAGATAGACGGTATAGTTGCTCTTGAAGCCGCAAAGCGTGCCGATTTGATTTTGTTCATAATCGCTGGAGATCTGACAAGGTTAGAGCAGGAAGCGATCGCCAAACTTCAAACTTTTTATAAACCGATTTTGTTGGTTTTCAATAAAGCCGATCTCTATCCTGAAAGCGATCGCGATGCTATCTATCAGTCCTTACAAAATGCAGAAATGCGTAAGCTGATCTCTCCACAAGAGATTATTTTTACTGTGGCTGAGCCATTACCTGTGAAAGTGCGCTTACAATATCGCGATGGGCGATCAAGTCAAGAGGTTTGGGAACGACCACAGCCCAATGTTCAGTCTTTAAAAGAAAAAATAGTTGATTTGCTAAATACAGAAGGTAAAGCTTTACTCACGATCAATGTATTGCGATCGCTCTCAGAAATCCAAGATGCCGTCACCCAGAGACATTTACAGAAATTAAAAGCATCAAGCGCGATCACTACCTTCATTTTTATCAGTGAATCAATGGGGCTATTATTATCCCCCTCACTGTGGATTGATGGTGCAATTAGTGGAATGGTGAATAGTATTTTTGCGCTATGGGCGATCGCCAAATACCCTAGTCAGAAAAAATATTTATGGTTCATCCTAATCGTCGCGATCGCCTGTTTATCGGGAGCATTGGGTATCGATTATGAAGTTACTCGTTATCTACAAATCCTATGGACTGGTTTGAGTGTATTGATTCTTTTTAAGGGAATTATTGCTGATCTAGAAAACAGTCGCAATTCTGGTAATCTAAGCGCTAAAAAACTGATTATAGAGATCGTTCAATCTGCTCCCAACAGTTCCATCCTCAAAAGATTTCAAAATTAGCTCTTCTTGAAGAAATCAGTAGTGTTTCAAACTTATTGGATCAGAAAATCCGATAAAAATTGCAAAAACAAGCCAGCTATTTGTTCCTACAGCAATTTGTTTTCAAACCCGCCACAAATTAAAATATAAAACCCGTTGCGGGGCTTCGCCCTGCGACCCTTCTTGTGGCGGGTTTGATCGAGTTTTGCTGTAACTTCTGGGTTTTATTTGCTCCCCCAACGAGTCTGAAACACTACCCTAATTCAGTTTTAATTGTTGGGCAGGAGTAAAAAACTGGCGTGTAACGAGATTAGTTAATATTAATGCGGTGATTAGATTGGCGGTAGTAATCGCAAATAGAATTACTAACTGATAGCGTACCGCTAATAATGGCGATGTCCCGCTTAATATTTGTCCCGTCATCATTCCTGGTAAAGAGACAATACCTGCTACCATCATCACGTTAATGGTCGGAATCATCGCCGCTCTAATCGCATCGGTTTGATAATTAGAAATAGCCTGTTTTGGAGTAGCTCCTAAACATAAATGCGTCTCGATTTCCCGCGATCGCTTGACTAAATCCTGTGTAAATCTCTCGGCGGCGATCGCTGCACCATTCATCGAATTACCTAAAATCATGCCTGCGAGGGGAATTAAATATTGCGGCGAATACCAAGTATCGGGTTGGATTACTAAAAAAGTAGTATAGGCAAGAATAGATAGAGTACCGACGATAACCGATATCCACATGATCGGCAGAACGTAAGGAACCTTCTCGCGCACCCGATTTTTAGCTTCACGCGCTGCCATCAGGCTCATTAATAAAATGATGAATAGAATGACTACGGGTTGTTTGATTTCAAATACGGCCTCTAGCAAAAATCCCACCACGATCAATTGGATGATGCTGCGAAAGGTAGCGATGATTAGATTTTTAGTAATTTCTAGTTTTTGCCAGACCGATAAACTAATCGCGATCGCCACCATGCCAAGGGCGATCGCCATTTTCGGAATACTTAAATCAATAACACCAGTCATAAATATTGTTTTTTATAAATATAGTTAGGACTTACGCAAAGCAACGCATCGTAAGGGCAATTCATGAATTGCCCTTACGATGCAGTGCGGGTTTCAAATCATTTTGTGTAAGTCCTAATAGTAAAGCTAAAGAGTTGCGGCGCAACTCTTTAGCTAAGAAGCCCCATGCAAAGCGCGGCTTATGATGGTCTAAGACTGCAATGCTGCTAAAGTCGATGCGCCGAGAACTCCATCTACAGGCAAGCCATAAAAAGCCTGTGCTTTTTTGATCGCCTCCGTAGTCCGTGAGCCTTGGACTCCATCGATCGCGCCATCATAAAAACCTAAACTACTTAAAAGGGCTTGACCTTGCTTGACTGAGCCATCAGCAACAGGATTATTTGGCGTTGTGATCACAGGTTCAACATAACTACCCGAATCTGCTTCCAAGGCGGCAATAGTTACATAACCTGCCACACCATCAGCGATTAAGCCATAGGTTTTCTGGGCAAGAATGATCGCCTCTGTGGTCATCGCCCCATTAATGCCATCAATTGCGCCACCATAAAAACCGCGATCGCTCAGTAGTTGCTGGAGATTTTTGACAGTGTTAGATGATTGGGAACCGTAGTCATTAACTAAGAGAACTTGGGGAGAGCCATTAGCAACATAGGTATCGGATTGCAAAGCAGCAATAGTTCGTGAACCAGCCACACCATCAATACTTAGTTTGTAAAATGTTTGGGCAGCAATGATTGCATCTGTAGTCCGTGAGCCTTGAATTCCATCGATCGCCCCATTATAAAAGCCACGATCTTTCAACAGTTGTTGTACAAATGTGACATCGTTAGACGAATAATAATTAATCGGTGTCATTTTGGCGGGATTAGAACCTCCAGCCTCGTAGGTGTCTGCTTGCAGGGCCGCGATGGTTCTTGGTCCAATTATGCCATCTGGCTCTAGTTTATAAAATGCTTGGGCATTAATAACTGCATCTGTAGTCCGTGAGCCTTGAATTCCATCGATCGCCCCATTATAAAAGCCACGATCCTTCAGCAGTTGTTGTACAAATGTGACATCGTTAGACGAATAATAATTAATCGGTGTCATTTTTGTGGAAGCAGAACCTCCAGCCTCGTAGGTGTCTGCTTGCAGGGCCGCGAGGGTTCTTGGTCCAATTACACCATCCGTCTCTAGTTTATAAAATGCTTGGGCGTTAATAATTGCATCTCTAGTTGCAGGACCTTTGACACCATCAATCGCCCCAGGGTTAAAGCCTCGTCTTGCTAGTAACTGTTGAATACTAGCTATTTCAGGGGTATAGGCAAAAGCAGCGATCGGCATAGCATTGATCGCGATCATGCCAGCCGCCAGCCCAACACATGCGACCGACTTTGCATGACGTGAGGACTGGGCGATCGTTTCCAGCAAATGACAGTCCAAAGTTTGATCAAGAGATTCGCCATTTTGCAGGCGTTCAGACATCATTTCACTGTGGAGATAAGCAACAAGTTCCATATAATTCAGCCTCTATAAAAAATGCCACTAGGCTAATCAATTGACTCTTATGTGTTCGTGGGAAAATTTGATTTCGATGAAGAGCCTATACATTTATTGTAGAGAAAAAACTAGTAAATGTTAGAAATTGCTTGTTTTTGTAATATTTAAACGCTTCAAAATCCAACAAGTGAGTTGCGGTGCAAAGCGTCGAACTCACTAATACAGCGCTTTGCGCTTAATTAAACTGGACTACTCAAAGCCTCAATTAATAATGATTCATGCGCGGCTAAGCCGAGTACGAATCATTATTAATTGAGGCAAGATTTACTAATTGCTGCCGCTAAGCCATCTAAGGTATATTCCACCGCTTCACAATCAACGCGCCCCAATAGCTGATCACAGGTCTTAGAAGTTTGGGGACCAATTGAGGCGATTTTTACGTTTACAATCCATTTTTGCCAAGTTTCTTTAGTCGTCACCCGATCTAGCAATTGGCAAAAATGCTTCACGGTTTTAGAACTGGCAAAGGCGATCGCATCGAGTTGTTGATTTTGAATTGCGGCTAATGCCACAGGATCGATCGCTTCGGGACAGCCCGACTCGTAAGCTGGGACTGCATCGACGATCGCCCCATGCTGTTGCAACTGCTCCACCAAAATCTCGCGCCCACCCGATTGCACTCGCGGGAATAACAATTTTTTGTCAGTTAAAACATGATTGCCATCCAGAAATGCATCGACTAAAGCCTCGGCAATAAAATCCGTCGGCACTAAATCGGGCGTAATCCCATAATTTGCTAATACCTCCGCAGTTTTGCGCCCCACGACTGCAACTTTTAGCGAATGCAAGGCGCGGCTATCTTGACTCGCATTTTGCAAACGTCTAAAAAAGCTGTCAACGGCATTGGCTGAGGTCAAAATTAGCCAATCGTAATTTGCGAGATCGGCGATCGCCTGATCCAGCATTTCCCAACTAGTGGGCGGCGCGATCGCCAAAGTTGGCATCTCGATCACTTCAAAGCCTTGAGCGATCAGTAAATCTGTAAATTGGCTCGCCTGTGTCGCTGCCCTAGTTACTAAAATCCGTTTGCCCTGCAATGGTAATTTTTCCTTTTCTAAATCAACTTGTAAATCAACACTTAGTCCCAAATTTTCTAATGATTTCCTGTCAGGACGAGACAATTGCTCATGAAACTTTACGACTTCCCCAATAATAATCACCGATGGCGATAGTGATCCTTCGGGCAATTTTGCTTGAATATCGGTCAAAGTCCCTGTCCATACCTGCTGCTCAGGTCGTCCACACCACCGCACGATCGCAATGGGAGTATCTGCCGATTTCCCTCCCTGCAATTTCTCTAGCAACTTCGCCAGATTATTTGTCCCCATCAAAATTACCAGCGTCGGAATTTGGGCGATCGCCTCCCAAGGCAAACGATCCAAATCATGCCCCGTCATCACCGCAAAACAAGAACTTGCCTCCACCTCCGTAAGCGGTATTCCTGCCAACATCGGAGCCGCGATCGCGCTAGAAATCCCTGCCACTACTTCCCACTCACAATTAGCGGCTTGTAAGGCAAGTATCTCAGGCAGCGATCGACCAAATATCCAAGGATCACCACTCTTTAGACGCACTACTTGCTTACCCTGCAAGCAATATTTCACCAGCATTTGGTTAATTTCAGCTTGTTTGATGCTCTCTTGTCCGCCACGTTTACCAGCAATGATGCGATCGCAGTTTTCTGGAGCAAGCTCTAATAAAGTGCGATCGACCAGCGCATCACTAATAATTATCTCAGCAGTACTAATTAAATCCCTAGCGCGAACCGTCAAAAAGTCCACGCCCCCAATTCCCGCCCCAACTATAAAAACTTTACCTTTCATTTTTTGTAAGTTATATGATTGTACTATTCGACAAAACCTAAACGTTAGGTTATTATAAATCTATATTTGGAGAAACGTGGTCAAAAGATGATGAACTCGCATAGTAAAAAAGACAAAATAGGATTAATATATCGTGCTAATTCTCAGAGACGAAAGTCAAAACCTATACGTACACATCTACACGAACGACCATGAACCTGCACATGTTCATGTATTTAAGGGAAGAAAAAATGATAAGAATAAGCACAATGTCAAAATAAACATTGGGAATGACAATGAGCCTCCGTCGATAGTAAAAGCTGATGCTGATATGCAAAATGATGATATCAAAGCAGCTTGGAGGCTTGTTGCGGAGAATCAAGAAATTTTATTGAAAAAGTGGAACGAAATACATGGCGTTCAAAAATTGGACAAATCTAATCAGCGAGGAGGAGCTAGACGCTCAAATCGTAAAGGCAAAAGCAGCCTCTAAAATGGCAGATGCCACAGAACCGAGGGCTGCATTCGTCAGATTTGACCAATCCTCTGGTTTGATAGTTATTGCCCTTAAAAATGGAGCTTTTTTCAGCTTTCCGCCTAACTTAATGCAAGGACTGGAGGAAGCCACTTCCGAAGATCTTAATGATGTATGGCTTGACGCATCAGGTAGTAGTGTTCACTGGGCTCGCTTAGATGTAGATTTTGAGATTACAGGATTAGTGGCGGGTATTTTTGGCACAAAAGCTTGGATGTCAGAGCTAGGAAGAAAGGGCGGTCAAGCTACTTCCTTAGCAAAGTCAGAAGCATCTCGAAACAATGGGAAAAAAGGTGGTCGTCCTAAAAAATCATTACAACCAATTACATCTCAAATAGCATCTAATTAGAACTATGAGCTTTAATGAAATATTTAAGATTTAGTAAGCTCTAGTAGGTTTTTTCTTAATACATCACATATTAGAACTCTAATCCATACGCTCAAGCGTTAAGATAGTGATTGGTTCGTAGATGCGGTTTCTGGGTTTCCCAAATCAATGGCTGTTAAACTTGCGCTGGATGAAAAACAAGAAATAGTTCGCCTTTATCGCGACTCTGACGCGACAACGGTTAACTTAGGGAAGCAGTTTGGCATTAGTACGAGTACAGTTTCGCGACTGCTACAGGAACTACTGTCTACTGAGGAATATCGCCAATTGGTAAGCCAAAAACAGGCAAAAGGGAAAAGAGGGTCGCGAGTAAATCACGATCTGGGCAATTTTCAGGTAAATCAGCTTGCGTTGATTGCCGATGATTTGTCAGGTATTCCCGATGAGATTAACAACTTTGATCAAGGTGAAGAAACGGCGATCGCGATGGATGACCAGCAGCTAAACGAAAATCTGAATATGACAGAAGCTAACTTTGAGGACGCAGATCTAGACGATGACGATCTAGACGATGTGGATCTAGAAGATGTGGATCTAGAGGACGAGGACGAGGAGTCTGAGGATGATCTAGTCGATGAAGATAATCTTGACCTTAGTGAAGATGAACTAGATTTCTCAGAGGAAGATCCTGACTCTAGCCTCGCGATGTTTGCGGATTTGCATGGCAATCATAATGCTGGCGATCGCCTTGAGATCTTGCCCTTAGACGATGCGGATTTACCTGTAATTTGTTACATAGTCGTCGATCGCATTGCGGAGATCATCACGCGCCCCCTCAAGGATTTTAAAGATTTGGGTACAATCCCCCCTGAAGAGGCGCTATCTAAAACTATCCCGATTTTTGATAATCATCGCGTAGCGCGGCGGTTTTCCCATCATAATCAGCGTGTGATCAAGTTCCCCAGCGACCTGATTCATATTACGCGCCCCAAACTTGTGCAGAAAGGCATTACCCGCATTCTGTTTAGCGGTCAAGTATATACATTGAATTAATTACCCTGCATTAATTATCGTGCTAAGTCTTTCCCCCGCGAGGCAAAAATTTTGGCAAATCGCCCATACGCCTGACTCTGAAATGTCCATGAACCATCTGCTCGAAGGAGCTTTGGCGATCGCATGGGAAGAATATCCCAAAATGGATCTTGGACATTATCGAGAAATATTGGATCGTATGGTTAGCGATTTGCAGCCCCGTATTACCAAAATTTCTTATCCTCTTAAGATTGTCCAAGAAATCAACAAATATTTATTTGTTGAGCAAAATTTTTGTGGCAATGACAATGACTATTACAACCCACGCAATAGTTTTATCACTGATGTTTTAGATCGCCGTTTAGGTATTCCCCTATCGCTATCGATTGTTTATATGGTGATTGGCGATCGCCTTGGCTTTCCCATTGAAGGTATTAGTTTTCCGGGGCATTTTATTATTCGTCCTCAACATCCCGATCTAGAGATTTTCATCGATCCCTATAACAAAGGTGAAATCCTCTTTCCTGAGGATTGTGCCAATAAGTTGGAGCAGCTATATGGCAAAAGAATTCCTCTACAACCCGAATATCTTGCCCCCGTCAGCATCCGCCGTATCCTCGATCGCTTGCTCAATAATCTCAAACTCATCTATTTACGCAATCATTCACCCTCTAAGGCTTTGGCAGCGATCGAGCGATCGCTGATGCTCAATCCTCATGTCCCTACGCAATGGCGCGATCGCGGTTTAATTTGCTATCAACTTGATCGTTATACCGAAGCTCGAATTGATCTAGAAAACTATTTACAACAGATTCCCTATGCTGAAGATGGTCAAATCATCATGAAGTTATTAAGTGAAATGCACGAAACTTAAAACCCAAATTGTTGTGCCGCCCGC